>DASSZA010000170.1:0-12311 GCA_035703005.1 Candidatus Limnocylindrales bacterium
AGGAGTCTGGGCCGTGTCTCAGTCCCAGTCTGGGTGATCGTCCTCTCAGACCACCTACCGATCGTCGCCTTGGTGAGCCGTTACCCCACCAACGAGCTAATCGGACGCAGGCCCCTCCCGAAGCGCCTTGCGGCTTTACTGGTGCGATCGAACGCACCACCACATGCGGTATTAGCCACCCTTTCGGGCAGTTATTCCCCACTTCGGGGCAGGTCACCTACGCGTTACTCAGCCGTCCGCCACTAACCCTTACAGGCAAGCCCGTAAGGGTCCGTTCGACTTGCATGTCTCATGCACGCCGCCAGCGTTGATCCTGAGCCAGGATCAAACTCTCCGAATAGATCGCGCCGTGTTGCCACGGCGACTTTCGATCCGAGGGTTTGACCGCTCGCACATCCTTGTCCAGATGTTTCCTGTCACTCTTCAATTGTTAAGGTGCAGCGTCGAGGCGTGACAGCACGCGGCGCAGAACCGTAATCATACGGCTCCGCCCCATCGAGCGTCAAACGCACCGAGGGTCCGGACCGGGCTTCCGGTCCGCTTCGCGCCACCCTCCTGGGAGGGGCACGGCCGCGAATATTAGGGGTGGTCCGCGGACGGTGTCAAACGGTCGAACCTGCACGTCCGGGGACCGCGAGGGTCGGTCAGAAGAGGCCCGTCTCCACGAGGAGGACGAACGCCGTCGCGCTCAACCAGCTCAGCAGGGCGAGCTCGACCGAGCCGGGGTTCCCGAGGGGTCCGGTCAGGACCGCGTAGAGCACGACGCCGAGCACGAGCGCGATGAGTGCCTTCACGAGACGCAGGCCGATCTCGTTGATGAGATGGCTCATCGCTAGACCGCGCGCCGGCCCTGGAGGGCTCGGATCAGCGTGACCTCGTCGGCGTACTCGAGATCGCCGCCGACGGGCAGCCCCCGGGCGATGCGGGTGACCGACCCGACGACCGACTCGAGTCGCTCCGCGAGATACATGGCCGTGGCCTCACCTTCGAGGGTCGGGTTGGTGGCGAGGATGACCTCCTCGAACGGTTCGCCGTCACGCGACGCCTCATCGGCGCGGGCCAGCAGCTCACGGATCCGCAGCCGCTCCGGGCCGATGCCATCGATCGGCGAGATGGCCCCATGGAGCACGTGGTAGCGACCCTTGAATTCCGCGGTCCGTTCGAGTGCCAGGACATCGAGCGGCTCCTCGACGACGCACAGCCGGCGCTGGTCGCGCCCTGGGTCGCGGCAGATCGCGCATGTCGGCGCGTCGCTGATGTTGAAGCAGATCTCGCAGAAGACGACCTTGTCCCGGACATCGACCAGCGCGGCGGCGAGGGTCCGCGCCTCTGCCTCCGGCGCCCGAAGCAGGTGGTAGGTCAGCCGTTGCGCGGTCTTCGGTCCGATCCCGGGCAGACGCGCGAACGACTCGATCAGTCGCGCGACGGGTTCGATGAGGGGGGTTGCCACCCGCCGGTCACATCCCCGGGATGCGCAGGCCGCCGGTCACGGCCGACATCTTCTGTTCCGCCAGGTCGCGCGACGCGCGCAGCGCGTCGTTCACCGCGGCGACGACCAGGTCCTGCAGCATCTCGACGTCGTCGGCGTCAACGACCGAGGGATCGATGGTGATGCTGACCAGCTCCTGCTTGCCGGTGACGGTCGCGCTGACGACACCGCCACCAGCCGAGCCGTCGACCTGTGTGGCCTCGAGCTCCGTCTGGATGCGCAGCATCTCCTGCTGCATCTGCTGCGCCATGCGCTGCAGGTTGCCCATGCCCATCGTGTGTGGTCCTCCTCGTGTCCTCGCGTCAGTCTGACCGATGCGCCCGCCGGGCGTTCACGGCACCCGCCGGCCTGACGCCCGTCCCCCTAGTCGACCTCGGCGACGTCGACGAGATCCTCGCCGAAGATGCGCCGCGCCTCGGCGACGAGATCGTCGGCGACGAGCGGCGCGACCTCGATGTTGGTCGCGACCGAGCGCACACTGACCTCGCGGCCGAGGTGGCCACCGACCACGGCTTCGACCTCTGCGCGCCGGCGCTCGGCGTGGTCCTTGAGGAACGCCTTGGCTTCGGGAAAGCCGAGGGTGACCACGTTGCCATCGACGGCGATCGGCCGGCATTCGGTCAGAACGGCCCTGGTCGCAGGCCGGACGGACCCGACGATCGTCGGCCAGTCGCTGACGAGACGATCGAGCTCGTCGCCGACGCCGACCGAGACGGCGACCGGCGCACGCTCCGGTTCGGCTGAGATGGAGACGTCGGCGATCGCGGGTTCGGCGTCGGCTGCCTCGGCCGCAACGGGTTGCGCCGCCGGCGCTGCGGCCGCAGGAGATGGAGCGGATGCCGGGGCGGGCGCAGGAGATGCGGCGGATGCCGGGACGGGCGCAGGCGTCGCTGGTCGTGGCGGTGCTGTGGCCGGGGTGTACGTCTGCACCTTCGCAGTGACGGGCGGAGGGCCGCCACGCGTTCGTCCCTCCGCCGGCACGGCCGTCGGCGTGAAGGCCTCGCCGGCCGGCCCGCCGAACAGCGCGAGCTCGAGCTGGAGTCGAAGACCACCGATGCTGGCTCTGTCGGGGTCGATCGCGACGAGCCGTCGTGCGACAGCAGCGTACGTCGCCCGCTCCTCGGTCCCCGGATCGACAAGGCGGGCACGGACCGCATCGACGACCTGATCGAGCAGCGCGCGCGGATCGCGTCCGCGGTCCTCGAGCCCGTCGAGGATCGTGATGCCGGCGGCGACGTCGCCCGTCCGAAGCGCTTCGAGGAACCCCTCGACCGCCGCGGCGTCGGCCATCCCAAGGAGGTCGCGGACCGCCGCCTCGGTGATCGTGTCGCTCGTCATCGAGAGCAGCTGGTCGAGGATCGACTCGGCGTCGCGCATCCCACCGGCGGCGAGGCGAGCGATCAGCGTCAAGGCAGCGGGGTCGATCGTCCGGCCGTCGGCCTCGAGGATCCGGCTGAGCTTGCCCTCGATCTCCGGGACCGTGAGACGACGAACGTCATATCGCTGGAGGCGCGACAGGATGGCGGGCGGGAAGCCCGACGGCTCGGTCGAGGCGAACATGAACATGACGAAGTCGGGCGGCTCCTCGATCGACTTGAGGAGCGCGTTCCACGCGTCGCGGGTGATCTGGTGGGCCTCGTCGAGGATGTAGACCTTGCGCCGGAGATGGCCGGGCGGATAGGCCAGCCGGTCCCGCAGGTCGCGGACCTCGTTGATGCCCCGATTGGACGCGGCATCGATCTCAAGGACATCGAGCGTCGTCCCCTCCCGCACGGCGACGCACGCCTCGCAGGTATCGCATGGGTCGCCATCCTGCAGGTTCGTGCAGTTGACGGCCTTGGCGACGATCCGCGCGAGCGACGTCTTACCCGTGCCACGCGGGCCGACGAACAGCAGCGCGTGCGACACCCGGTCGGTACGTACGGCGTTCCGGAGCGTCTCGACGACGGCTTCCTGGCCGACGATCTGGCTGAAGGTCTGGGCACGCCAGCGTCGGTACAGCGCCTGGTGTGGTGTGGTCGAGGTCACGACCTCCTCGCATCGATAGCGGTCGGGTCCGAAATGCCGTGCACCCTCCGTCGATCGACCGTCGCCCGGGCCCACCACATCGAGCGGCTCGGATCAGGCCGTTCCGCGGCACCCGGCGATGATCGCTTAGTGCTGCTTCCTTCCGGACCTGACACGGTTCGCGGTTCGCCGCTGCGCGGGACCCGATCCTCAACGTCGCACCGACGGGCGGCGACCGAGAACGGAGACCTCGAGAGGGGATTCGGCCCTGCTGGAGCGGATTGCAGGCTACAGGGCACCGCTAGTTCCCCGCCTAGCACGGCTCCCGAAGGATAGCAGGCGCGGCCTTTGCCCCGGATGTCGCGGTCCAGACGGCTCGGTCGTGGGCGAAGTACACGCGCACGGGCGCGAGATCGCGAAGGCGCCCGATCGACGCGTCGTAGGCCGCCACATCTGATGCTTCGCTCCGGCCTTCGAGGGCGTCCGAGTCGCCTTCCCACTCGCCGGCCGAATAGCAGGCCTGGCCCGCGAGCACGACAGTGCCGGCCGCGGTCGAGAGGGCGATCGATTGGTGACCCCTCGTGTGGCCGGGCGTCGCCACGATGCGGACGGACGGGGCGATGTCGTGGTCGCCGTCGACGAGGAGGTACGCGTCGGCGCCCGGCGCATCGATCCATTCGAGGACCGTGTGGTCGGTCGTGTGCGCGAGCTCCCACTCGGCCGACTGGACGTGGATCGGAACGCCGGACAGCGCGCCGTTCTGGCCGGCGTGGTCGGCGTGCAGGTGGCAATTCGCGACGGCCGTCACGTCGCGGGGATCGATGCCCGCGTCGTCCAGTGCCATCCGGAGCGGGCGCGGGACGGGGTGGTAGGTGGCATCCAGTTCCGCGTTACCCGAGCCGAATCCCGTGTCGAACAGGAAGACGCCGTCCGGGTGCCGGACCGCGTAGCCCATCACGACCCCCTCCCGGCCAGCCAACTCCGGCTCGGGGAATGTGAAGGTCCCCAACTTGAGGGGAATCACCTCGATCTCGTTCATTGGGTCACGGAACGTGACGGCTGAAGCATGGGCGGTCAGGGCCAGGCGACGCCGAGGACCTGAGCGAGCGCACCCCCAGGTGCGTGAGCGAAGGCCCGGAGCCGACAACGACGCCCTGGTCGTCCAGGCCGAGGCCGGTGTGGCGGAGAGGGCGGGATTCGAACCCGCGACGGGTTGCCCCGAACCGCATTTCCAGTGCGGCGCCATAGTCCACTAGGCGACCTCTCCCGGACACGTCAGGACCGGTCGGATCGCGCCGACCGGTCCGTCGTGACGAGTGCTGGCGGAGAGGGCGGGATTCGAACCCGCGGTGCTTTCGCACACCGCTTTTCGAGAGCGGCACCATCAACCACTCGGACACCTCTCCGGCTTGAGGATACCAAACGACGTCCGCCCGACCCGGAGCAGCGCCTTGGTCGGAGGCCGCTCAGACGCTCGAGCGAGCGGCGTACAGCGCTTCGGCCTCGTCACGCCGGATGCCGCTGACGATCTTGATCCGGCGCGGCAGCGAGGCATGCTGCGCGAGCTGGATCACCGTTCCCGCGGCACCATCGCGCGTGTTCGGCAGCGCGAAGACGAGCGCCTCGACGTCGCTCTCGAGCAGCGCGCCGACACACATCGCGCAGGGCTCGACGGTGGAGAAGATCGTCGCGTCGGCAAGGCGGCTCCGGCCGAGGCGGCGGGACGCCTCGCGCAGGGCGACGATGACGGCATGAGCGGTCGGGTCGTCGGCCTGTTCGACCTTGTCGTGGGCGCGGGCGACCATCGCTTCGTCCACGACAGCCACGGCGGCGATCGGCCGCTCGCCGCGCTCCAGCGCGAGCTGCGCCTCCGCGAGTGCCTCGCCCATGAACAGCTCGTAGTTCATCGGGGTCGATGCTAGCAGACGGGTATCGCGATCCCGCCGTCGCCTCTCGACCGAACCGCAACCCGGCGCGGGGTCGCACCGGCTACGCTTCAAGGGACATGTCAACCCAACGGATCGCCGTCCTGACCGGCGGTGGCGACGTCCCCGGGCTGAACGCGGTCATCAAGAGCGTCGTGTATCGGGCGACCGAGATGGGCCACGACGTGATCGGCATCCGCCGTGGCTGGGAAGGCCTGACCCACGTCCGACCCGAGCTCCCCGACGGCGGAGGCTACGTCCGACGCCTGGACCGGATCAACACGCGGACGATCGAGCGAACCGGCGGGACGATCCTCCACACGTCACGAACCAACCCACGCAAGATGCCCGCGGCAGGTCTACCGCCGTGGCTCGGGGAAGCGGACCGCGAGCGCTATCGAGTCGACGATGATCAGTTCGACCTGACCCCCCTCGTGCTAAAGCACCTCAAGGCGCTTGGGATCGACGTCCTCGTCACCATCGGGGGCGACGACACGCTCTCGTATTCACAGGTGCTCGCCGATTCCGGGGTCCCGTTGATGGCGATCCCCAAGACGATGGACAACGACGTCCAGGGGACCGAGTACTGCATCGGCTTCTCGACCGCGATCACCAGAGCCAAGGAAGCGATCAATCGCCAGCGGACGACGCTCGGTTCGCACGAGCGGATCGGCGTATTCAGGATCTTCGGGCGCGACGCCGGGTTCTCGGCCCTCTACACCGCTTATGTCACGTCGGCCAGGTGTGTGATCCCCGAGGCGCCCTACGACCTCGATGCGCTCGCCCGCCTGCTCAAGGCCGATCACGCTGACAATCCGAGTCACTACGCGTTCGTCATCACCGCCGAGGGCGCCATCTGGCAGGGAGCACGGATGGCCGACGTCGGGGTCGCGGACTCGTTCGGGCACCGGCACAAGGCGAACATCGGCGAAGCGCTCGCGCACGAGCTGCGCGCGAGGACCGGCATCGAGACGCTCGCGTCCGAGCTGACCTACGACCTTCGATCCGGCGAGCCGGACTCGATCGATTCGATGGTCGCGACGACCTTCGCCAATGTCGCGATGGATCTCATCCACGAGGGTGTGACGGGTCGGATGGTGGCGATCCAGGACGGGAAGTACGCCCATACGACCCTGCCCGACCCGGCCCTCGGGCCGCGCCGGGTCGACGTCCCGGTGATGTACAACGCGGAACGATTCCGGCCACGTTACGACGGCAAGCTCGGCGACCCGATGCTGCTCGTGGGGCTCGACTGACCGGCGATCTGGCGGGCGAACGCCGGCGTTCAGCGCAGCGGCAGCCGGTACACCGAGCTGGTGTCATGTGCGCTGATCCACGCTGCGTCGTCATCGACCGCGACGCTGCCACTGCCTGAGGGCGGCCCATAGCGGTCGACCACGGCGTTCGTCGCGGGATCGATCGTCACGACGAGGTCCTGCTCGATGCGGACCCACACCCTTCCCCCGCCGACCGTGATGTCGCCGCCCTGGATGGGAACCTTCGAGACAGGGACGGTCGCGACGACATCACCGGCGCCCGATACGCGACTGACGCTCCCGTCCGCCTGGTCCATGACCCAGACCGCATCGGACCCGACGGCGAGGAACCGCGGACCGCCACCGACCTTGATGCTCTTCGATGTCGTCGGGTCGGCCGGATCGATGCGGAGCAGCGTGTCGGTCGCGGGAACCGTGACCCAGACGGCGTCCAGACCCACCCGGACCGCGGCGGCACTCGCGGGGAGCGGCCACTGACCGTCGACCTGATTCGTGACGGGGTCGAGGCGAAGCAGCTGGTGAGCCGACGAGATCAGCCACACGCCGCTCTCACCGACACCGATCGAGCCCTCCTCCTGGATGGCGTCGATCGGAAGCTCGATCAGCGGCGTGTCGAGCGAGCCGGTCTTCGGGTCGATGCGAGCTAGCAGGTGGCGATCACAGCTGCCCGCCCAGAGGCTGTCGAAGCCGACATCGAACGCGAGGCAGATGGTTCCCGGGATCGGGACGAGACCGTCCGGCGTCCCTGTCGCGCCATCGAGTCGCCGGACGCCGCCGCTGACCGCTGCCCACGCGGAGCCTTCCGCGACGGCCAGCCAGTCGGGTTCGCCGGAGACATCGATGTGGGTCGCTCCGGCGGCGACGATGTCGACGCGCGTCGCGCCGGACGCCGTAGCGGTGGCGGCCTCGGCCGGGGACGGCGAGGTGCTGACCGACGACCCGGGCGACGTCGACGGCGGCACGGCCGTGCCGGCGCAGGCGGCCGTGAGCAGCGCGACCGCGAGCACGCCGCCCGCGACCCGGCGGCGCCGAGTCATCAGTCGTCGAGGCCTGACAGCCCGCGGATGGATCGAGCGAGGGCAGACATGTCGTCGTCGCCATGGCCGTCGGCGACCAACCCGTTCTCGAGCTGGGCGGCCAGCGCGCTGACTGGAAGCGTCGCGCCGAGTTGCGCCGCGAGGTCGAGGGCGATCCCGAGATCCTTCCGATGGAGCGCGACCTTGAACCCGAGCGGGTAGTCGTTATCGATCATCCGGCCGCTGCGGTTGGTCAGGACCCAGCTCTGCGCGGCGCCACCGCTCAGGGCGCCGACGACCTGTTCGACATCGAGTCCAGCCTTGATCGCGAGGACGATGCCTTCCGCTACGCCGAGGTACGCGCCCGCCAGGATGACCTGGTTGACTGCCTTGACAGCCTGCCCGGCACCGATCGGGCCGACGTGGGTGATCGTCCGGCCGAGCGCGTTGAGGACGGGCCGGGCGTGCTCGACGTCGCGCTCGTCACCGCCGACGAAGATCGTGAGCGTCGCGTTCTTCGCGCCTTCGCTGCCACCCGACACCGGCGCATCGACCATCCGTAGGCCGCGCTCCCTGAGCCGGGCAGCGAAGTCCCAACTGCCCGACGGCGCGATCGTCGAGCAATCGATGATCAGCGTCTCGGCGCGCGCGGCAGAAGCTACGCCGTCGTCACCGAAGAGGACCGCCTCGACGTCCGGCGTGTCCGATACGCAGATCACGGCGATCGGCGCGTCGGCGACCGCCTGGGCCGGCGAGGATGCGATCTCGACGCCGAGATCCGCAAGCTCAGGAGCCCTGCCAGCCGTGCGATTCCACGCCGTCACGGCGAAGCCAGCGCGTGCGAGGTTGGCTGCCATCGCGGCACCCATCGTTCCGAGACCGAGGAACGCGACCTTCTCCATGGGCGCCATGGTACGGGCCGCGTGCCCTCTCGACGTGCCTGCCGGCCGGTGACTCTTAGTGCGGGCGACGCCGCATGTCGGTCGTCGCGAGCGACTGCTGGGTCTGGATCGCGACCGCATCGGCCGCTGCCGCCTGCTGCGCCGCGCCGGGTGCTCCGTGGCAGGAGCCGGTTCCGCTGTCCGTGAAGGACTGACCGGCGATCGGGATGAACTGGAAGTCGTACGACGTCGAATGGAGCGTCAACTTCAGCACACCGTACGTGGTGCCATTGCGGACTTCGCTATTGGCCATGACGTTGCTGCCGAAGCCGACGAGCGATTCGCCACCTGTCCCGACGACGATCTCCCGGATGCCGAAGGACGGGTCGGCCGCGCCGGCGACGGTCTGCGGTGCGAACCGCTCATAGCCGTGGCGATGACCGGCGATCACGAGGTCGACGCCTGCGTTGTACAGCGTCGTCCACATCGCCGCGCCGGTCGTGGCGATCGAATTCTGCGTGGACGAGAAGCGCGGGTGATGGAAGATCGCCGCGGTGCAGCTCGCGGGATGGGCGGCGAGATCGCTCTGGAGCCACTTGTTCTGCGCCGAGGTCGCATTGCAGCCACCCGTGACACCAGGGTTCCCGCAGTTCGTGTTGAGCACGACGATGTGCCAGTCCCCGAGGTCGTAGCTGTAGTAGGCCTGACCGACGTTCCCGGCCGCCGACCCGAAGTAGCCGAAGTAACCGGCCGCGCTGCTCGAACTGTCGTACTCGTGGTTGCCGATGGCCGGCTTGGTTCGCGCCTTGTGGCGGCCCCAGGTCGGGTCGTAACAGTTGTTGTAATCGGTGGCGGTGCCGTTCGGGTACGCGTTGTCGCCGGCGACGAACACGGTGCCGGAGATCCCGTCCAGCAGGTTCGCCGTCGAGTTGTCCTGTGTACGGTTGCAATCTGCGATGTCCCCGGCACCCACGAGGACCGGATCGCCCTGTCCTGCAGGTGAGACGCTGATGCTCTTGGTGGCCGGCGTTCCGGTGCCCTGACCGTTGCTCGGTGTCAGCGTGACGGTGTAGTTGCCCGGATCGTTGTAGGTGTGCGTCGGGTTCTGCTGCGTCGAGGTATTCGCGCTGCCGGAGTTCGGGTCACCGAAGTTCCAGCTCCACGCGCTCGGGTTGCCGGTGGACTGATCCGTGAACGTGACCGTCAGGGGGGCTGTCCCGCTCGCCGGAGCGGCGCTGAAGGCGCCGGTGGGAGTGGTGCCGCCCCCACCGCTTCCGCCGTTGATCACGAGCTGCGGCGGGTTGGAGCCGGCCTCCTTGCTGTTCGCGATGAGGCTGTTCGTGTTCGTGCTCTTGAGCGCGAGGGTGACGGGCTGCCCGGGTGTGACCGTGTTGGTCGGCAGGCTGATCTCGACGTACGCGCTCAGCGTCGGCGCCGTGAAGTTGGTCGGCGTGCCGCCGATCGCGGGGGCGTTGTTGAAATTGATCGTGTTCTCGGCCCACGTCGGATTGCCGAGGTTGTAGACACCGTTCGTGTTGGTAGTCGGATCGGTGACGAACAGCCGCAGCTTCACGGAGTCGATGCTCCCGAGCCCACCTGGGACGTCGAACCGCAGATATGACCGGTAGGTACTTCCCGCCGCATCCTCACGGGTGCGGATCGACGCGAGCGTGCCGTAGTTCGTCGTCGCTGCGTCGGACCTGACCTGGGCGTCGGCGACCGGAGTGAGAGTCGCGCCGCTGCCGCCACCGGGTGTAGGGGTGGGGGGTGTCGGGGTGGGCGTATCGGTGGGAGTCGCCGTGGCGGTCGCTGTGGCGGTAGCCGTTGCTGTCGCGGTCGCTGTGGCGGTTGCCGTTGCTGTCGCGGTCGCTGTGGCGGTAGCCGTTGCTGTCGCGGTCGCCGTCGCTGTCGCGGTAGGCGTCGCCGTCGGTGTGTCGGTTGGCGTCGGCGTCGGCGTCGGATCGTCGAACACGACGACGAGCTGCGGCTTGTTGGTCGCGTCTTCCTTGCTGCTGAACGCGAGGTTGTTATTGCCGGCCGACTTGATGAAGAACGTCTGCAGCTGATTGCTGGTGATCGCGTTCGCGCCAAGCGGGATGTCGTTGTAGCCCGTGGCCGCGACGGGCGTAGAGGCGATCGCGCTTGCCTCCGGAGCCGGAGCGGTATTGAAGTTGATCGTGTTCTCAGCCCAGGTCGAATCGTTGACGCGGAAAACGTTCTGCGCGTTCGGGGTCGGATCGGAGGGGACGAAGAGACGCAGCGTGACCGACTGGATCGTCTTCCCGGCGAGGCCGCTCACGTCGAACTTCAAGTACGCGCGATACGTCGGGTCGGTCGACGTGCCCGCGCCCTCACGGGTCCGGAGCGGGTTGGTCGAACCGTAGTTGCTGGTGGGCGCGGCGGCGGCGACGTGGGCGTCAGCGACGGGGGTAAGGGTCAGCGTCGTGGCGGCGTTGGTACCCACAGGCAAAAGGCCGGCGAGCACGACCAGTGCTGCGACCGTGGCGACGTACAGACTCGCGCGCGCTCGAGACACTCCCCCACCCCCTGATGGCGGCGCTCCTCACCGCCTGACGTTTGGGGCAGGGTAACCCGAAAGTCCACCCCCTGTCGAAACCACGGTGCCGTGCGGCAACGACCGACGTTGGTCGTCAAGGGGACTGGCGCGCCCGGCGAGACCTGAACTCGCGGGCACGGAACGGTCGGATCCGCTCGCGCATTTCGCCGCGGCAAAGCGCGCATCGCTAAGCTCCCCCCGACCCGGCTCCGCGGGTCGGCTGCGGAGGTTTCGGGCTTATGTGCCCATCACGACAGGCAACGAGATGTCGCATGTGAGCACCGACCCAGAAACGTCGTGACGACTCGCTCGTTGTAGTCATCAGCGAGGGTCCTGACGGGCCGGATCTCCCAAGGTCTCCCCACGGTGCGTACCAGAGCCCAAGGGCCCTCGCTACACCTTCATCGGAGCGCTGACATAAGGAAAGCCCCGGTCCGGTTTCCCGGCCGGGGCTTCCGCTATCTGTGGTTCTGGATCAGAGACCCTGAAGGATCCCCAGGATCTGGTTCAGGAGCGCGGCGATGCCCGTCAGCGGCCCACCGCCGTCGAGCAGACCGGCCACGGCACACAACAGGTTGCCGAGCAGGTTGCCAGGACCTGACTGTGCGTCGATGTTCAGGACGACCTGATCGAGGTGGACTTGGAGCCCGAGAAGGTCTAGGTCTAGCGGACCAAGCGTGAGGTGCAGGATCGCGCACGTCGCGGCGGTGATGTCCACTGGCAGCGCCAACGTCTGCGAACCAGTGGTGGATGCACCGGCGGCATCGGTGACCGTGCCGGCGAACTTGACGATGCCGACGAGCTCACCGTTCTGGACCGCGAAACGGGTCAGCGTGAAGGTGCCGTCGACGGTCGCGCCGGCATCGGCGGGGACTGCCGTCACGTCAATCGGGAGACCGGCCTTCGGCTTCGCCGCCGCCGCGCCCGGCAGCACGAACACCAAGAGCAGTGCTCCGAGCAGGAGAGGTAGGAACTTGCGCATGCGATGCGTCCTCCGTGTCAGACGACCGAGGCGTGGACGCACGAAAGCACAACCGATCGTTGGGGATCGCGGCTGAGGTTGCGTGACGTCCCGCACCTGGGGACCGAACTGAAGTCCGGTCCGAACGGCCGCCGTTTGGGATGTTGTGTCTGACCCTACCGACGTGGGGAAACAGTC
>DASSZA010000174.1:0-18640 GCA_035703005.1 Candidatus Limnocylindrales bacterium
GTCCTCGCCGGGCCAGGGTGCCTCGACACCGCCGTTGAAGAAGTACGTGACGTGGGCGTACTTCTCGGTCTCCGCGACGTGGAACTGCTTCCAGCCCGCCTCGCTGAACGCCTCTGCGAGTGACCGAGCGGTCTCGGGCGGGAATGCGACGAGAACCGGCAATCCGTCCTCGTACGACGTCATCGTCACCACGAGCAGATCGTCCGGCGCCGGGCGCCCGGTCGGTGATGTGCGATCGAAGCCGTCGAAGGCGGGGCCATCAACCAGCGCGTGTGTGAGCTGCCGAGCCCTGTCGGCGCGGAAGTTCAGGTGGACGATCGGATCGCCATCCTCGACGCGTAGCGGACCGTCAGCGGCATCGATGGCGGTCGGAACGACGAACTCGTCGGTCTCGCCACGATCGTAGGCGGCCTCGATCGCCGCGACCGCCGATGGAGCGCGATAGGGCGCCTCGCCGTGGACGATGGCGTCATACCCGCGCTCGGTCCGCGCCCAACGCCGGTCCCGGTCCATCGCGTAGTAGCGACCGCCGACCGATGCGATGTACGCCCCTGGATGGACGGCTGCAAGGCGCGCCTCGAGGTCTTTGACGAACCCGAGCGCCGACGACGGCGGCGTGTCTCGACCATCGAGCAACGCGTGGACGGCGACGGTCGGCACGCCCCAGCGGTGCACGAGATCGGCGAGCGCGACGAGATGGCGATCGTTCGCATGGACGCCGCCAGGCCCGACGAGTGTCACCGCGTGGAGCACGCCTCGGTGCTCCCTTGCCCGGTCGAGCGCCTTGTGGAAGGCCGGCCGATGATCGAACGTGCCATCGGCGATCGCGGCGTCGATCCTGGGCAGATCCTGGAGGACCGGCTTCCCCGCCCCGAGATTCAAGTGACCGACCTCGGAGTTGCCCATCTGACCCGGTGGCAGGCCCACGGCGTCCTCGGAAGCTCGGAGCACAGAATGCGGCCACCGCTCGAGGAGGCCGCGCCACGTCGGCATTCGCGCGGCAGCGACGGCATCGCCGCGTTCGTCCCGACCGATGCCGAACCCGTCGAGGACGACCAGGACGATGGGGCGTGGTCGGTCGGCCGTCACCCCGCGAGACCGCGGGCACGGGCGGTGATCCCGGCGCGTGCGACGATCCCGGCCATCTCGTCAGGCTTGAGCGACGCGCCTCCGACGAGCGCGCCGTCGATCGAGGGTTCGGCGAGGAACTCGGCGATGTTCGCGGAGGTGACACTGCCGCCGTAAAGGATGGGCGTCTCGGCACCATTCACGGCCCAGCCGGCGTCGTCGAGGGTCCCCCGGATCGCTTCGGTCATGGCCGCGGCATCGATCCCGGATGCGTTGCGGCCCGTGCCGATCGCCCAGACAGGTTCGTAGGCGATGACGAGGCCACCATCGCGGGCCTGCGACGACTCGATGCCTGCGAGCGATCCGCGGACCTGCGTGTCCACGACCTCGTTCGCCCGGCCCGCCTCGCGATCCGCGAGTCGTTCGCCGACGCACAGGATCGGCCGGAGGCCGGCTTCGAGCGCTCGCGCGACCTTCTTCGCGATGACCGCGTCGGTCTCGCAGGCGTCCCGCCGCCGCTCCGAGTGCCCGACGATGACCCACGTCGCGAGGCCGTCGAGCATCGGCGCGGAGATCTCGCCGGTGAACGCGCCGGTCAGCTCGTGATGGACGTTCTGGGCACCGACCGCCACATCCTCATCGGTCTCTGCGAGCGCATCCCGGACAACGGCGAGGCAGACGTACGGCGGACAGATCACCCGCGTGACCCCTGCCTCGCGCGTCCGCGTCGCGATCGTCCGTGCGAGTTCGCCGGCATCCGCCGGGGTCGTATGCATCTTCCAGTTCGCGGCGATGACCACCTCACGCATGGCGACGAATCATGCCAGAGCGCCTTCGCGCGAGCGCCTCGCGCCGGGTCGCTCCGCCTCTTCCTCAGCGAGACGCTCGATGCGTTCGAGGGCTCGCTGGACCGCCGATCGGTGCAGCTCGAGACGCTCTGCGAGCTCGCCGAGCGTCGCCTCGGGGGTCTCACGCCGGGCATCGGCGACGAGGCGGACGACATAGGGCTGATCGATGAGCCGGCCGTCAGCGTCGAGTTGCGCGATCGCGTCGAGCTGGCGTCCTGCGGCCGCGACCGCCCGCTGGAGGTTCGCGGACTCGGCGTTGAGCACCCGATTCAATTCCCCGCGCAGCGCGCGCGAGACCTGGCGCGCCTCCAGCTCGAGGAGCGCACCAGCGGCGCCGATGCGCCGCAGGAACATGCCCACCGATTCACCGCTCTTCCAGGTCACGACTCCGCGCCCTCGGCGCAACCGCCACGACGCCGGCAGGCCGATCGCCTCGAGGCGGGCGGCGAGCAGCGGTGCCTCGTCCGGCTCGACGACGAATTCGAGATGCGTCCGACCGCCGGCCAGGCTCAGCGAGCCGCGCGCGAGGAAGCGACCGCGCAGCCATGCGGTACGGCAGTGGTCGGCTGCGGCGTCCCAGTCGAACTTCGCCGGCGCAGATGCGTCGGCCTCGGCTGCCCGCCGGAGACGATGCGCAAGGCGGGTGACCGCGGGTTCCCGGTTCGGGACATCGGGTCCGAGTCCTGCCGCCTCGGCGACCCGATCACACGGACGGGCAGGATCGATCCCGGCCAGCTCGTTCCGCAGCGCCGTGACGAGGTCCCGCTCGGAGCTCGTCATGGGTCAGCCGGTCGTGACGCGTCGTCAGGCGGTGCGGACGGCGCGCCGACGCGAGGAGCTCTCGCGTTCGTACACGCGCATGACCGCCGACGCGAGCCGCACCGGATCATGGTGGTGAGCATTGTCCGGATCGACGACATCGTCGAGGACGAGACGCGGGGCCGAGGCCATGCCAGCCGGCGGCCAGGCAAGTCGCACGGTTTCCGCTCTGTAGTCCGTCGGGACGCGGGCATCGAAGCGGTTGTTCGCGAGGACGACGTCGACGAGACCAGGCGCCGTGTGGGCGATCAGCGCCGCGACGTGCGCCGATAGGTCCAATCCTGCCGTCTCGCCGTCCTGCGTCGCGACGTTGCACACGTACAGACGAGTCGCGTTCGCGGTCAGGATCGTGTCACGGATCGACGGGATGAGGAGGCTCGGCAGCACGCTCGTGTAGAGGCTGCCCGGACCGAGGACGATCAGGTCGGCCTCCGCGATGGCCGCGAGCGCATCCTCCGACGCTTCGACGTCGTCCGGGGTAAGCCAGACGCGGTCGATGCCCTCGGTCCGCATGATCCGCGACTGGCCCGCCACGGTATCGCCGGACGCGATCCGGGCATGCAGCGTCAGCGGCACCGCGCTCACCGGCACGACCTGGCCGCGCACGGCAAGGATCCGATTGAGCCGACGGACGCCCTCCTCGAAGTCGCCGCCCTCGATCGCGGTCATCGCCGCGAGCAGGAGGTTGCCGACAGCATGACCCGCCAGACCGTGACCCTCGGCTGTCCCCGCGAGCAGGCCGTCCGCGGTCGGGAAGCGGTACTGCAGGAGCTCGCTCATCAGCGGCTCCGCGTCGGCAAGAGCGGCGATGCAGTTGCGGATGTCGCCGACCGGTGGGATCCCGAGTTCTTCGCGAAGGACGCCGGAGGACCCGCCGTCGTCGGCCACGGTCACGACCGCGGTGAGGTTGCTGGTGTGCTCCTTGAGCCCGCGAAGGAGCGCCGAAAGCCCGGTCCCTCCGCCCAGGGCCACGATGCGCGGTCCCTTCGCGAGGAACCGCTTCTGGTAGATCAGCTCGACGAGCGGCTGGTCCGCATCCGGCATCCGCAGCGGATCGGTCACGACCCGGATGACGCGATACGACCCGAGCGCGACGAGCCCCAGACCGACGACCCCGACGATGAAGCCGCGCAGTGGGAACGGCAGGAACTGGAGGGTGATCACGTAGGTCACGCCCTCGAGCGGACCTCCTGGCTCGAAGTCTCGCGAGGCCTGCCGCAGGAAGTGCGCGAACCCGACCGCGAGGAGCAGGAGTCCGAGGAACACCACGAGCAGCCATCGCTTGACGCCGATGCCGGGGGTCATCCACCGACGCACGTTCATCGGTCCGCGTCCCGTCTCATGTGCGCTCGAGCTCGCGGTGGAAGACGGTCACCGGACCGAAGTCGCGCTCGCGAAGCCACTCGGCGAGGACCTCGGCCAGGACGATGCTGCGGTGATATCCACCCGTGCAGCCGAGCCCGATCGTCAGGCGCGTCTTGCCCTCCTCGACGTACGAGGGGATCGTGAAGTCGAGGAACTCCTCGAGCAGAGCGATGAACCGGTTCGCCTTCGGCTGGGCCATCACGTATTCGCGCACCTCGGGCGTGAGGCCGGAATGCGGGCGCAGCGTATCGATGTAGTACGGGTTCGGGATGAAGCGGACGTCGAAGACGAGATCGGACTCGAGCGGGATGCCGAACTTGTAGCCGAACGTGATGAGCTGGACGGCCAGCTGATCGGGGCGCGCCGCCGACGCGAGCTGGGCGAACAGGCGCTCGCGAAGCTGTCGCAGCGACAGGTCGGACGTATCCACGATCACGTCCGCTTCGGAGCGGATCGGGTCGAGGAGCCGCCGCTCCTCGGCGATCGAGCTGGCGATCCCGCGTTCATCGCTGAGCGGGTGCCGATGCCGCGTCTCACTGAACCGCCGGATCAGGACGTCGTCCCGGGCCTCGAGGAACACGATCGTCGGCACGATCCCACGGCCCTCGAGTGCGCCACGCATGGCACCGAGCGCCATCTCGGGGTTGCCCGCGCGCACGTCGAGCACGATCGCGACTCGCGCGAATCGATCGGGATCATCGGACACGACCTCGGCGAGTTCCGGCAGCAGTTCCCCGGGCAGGTTGTCGACGACCATGTAGCCGAGGTCCTCGAAGAGCTTGGCGGCGGCGGTCTTCCCGCCCCCCGAGAGACCCGACAGGATCACGACCGCCTGTTCGGCGGTCGCCTCCGTGACCGGCTGACCGGTCGCTTCGGTCACCGCCCCGTCCGTTTGATGAACTGGACGGTGAGCTCGAAGAGGATGTACATCGTGCCGCCGAGCGCGATCGGGCTGACGAGATCTCCGCCCGGCGTGGCCACGGCCGCGAAGATCGCGATCCCGAGGATGACGTATCGGCGCGAGCTGACGAGCCGCTCGGAGGTGATGATCCCGACCCGCGACAGTCCGACGAGCAGGATCGGGAACTCCATCACGAGGCCGAACGCGAGGAACATCGTGGTAACGAAATCGAAGTACGGACCGGCGGCGATGTTCGCGACGAGCTTGTCGTCGGTGAAGCTCAGGAGGAACTGGACCGCATACGGCAGCACCAGCCGCGCGATCACGACACCGAGCGCGAAGAAGAACAATGCGAGCGGGATCCACGGACGGACCGTCCGGCGCTCGGCGGCGGTCAAGCCCGGCGCGACGAACGCCCAGACCTGATAGAGCAGGACCGGCATCGCGAGGATGATCCCGATGACGACGGCGATCCGAAGCTGGATCGCGAAGCCGTCACCCGGGCCGAGGACCTGGGCCTGCCCGTTCGGTAGCGGCTGCAGCAGGAAGTCACGTACGACCGGCGCGAAATAGAACCCGATCGCGGTCCCGATCGCGATCACGATCACGCACTTGACGAGACGATCGCGCAGCTCGCTGAGGTGATCGACCAGCGACATGACCGATCCCTCGGGCATGCCGGCATCGCCCGTCGGCGGGGCAGGGTCAGAAGGGATGACGCCGGAAGCCGGCTCGCGAAGGGTGTCGGCGTCGGCCATCAGAGGCGCGGGGCGCCGGACCTAGTTCGTGTTGGAAGCCGGCTCGCTCGAGGTCGCGGGCGCAGCCTGGGCCGCGGGCGGGGCCGGGGCGACGGGCGCAGCGGGCACCTCAGCGGCGGGCGGCGTGACGGCGGTGGTCGCGGCAGGCGAGGTCGGCGGCAGTGGCGAGGTGTCGACGCTGACGTTGACCGAATCGCTCAGGTCCGACGACGCCTTCCGGAACTCGCGGATGCTCTTGCCGATCGACGCTCCGACCTCGGGCAGCTTGCCCGGGCCGAGGATCAGCAACGCGATGACCAGGATGATGATGAGTTCGGGAGCCCCGATGTTCGGCATGTCAGATCCCTCTGTTCATGGGCGGCGGCTAGGGTAGCACAGGGAGTCGCTGAGCCCACGCAGCGGCGGCTGCGGCGATCGCCTCGGCGGCGTCCTCTTCGGGGGCGTCAGTGATCGCACCGGCGATGCCGCGGGACACGTTGATCAGCAGCCCGCCGCCAGGCCGGCCGCCGCCCGGTCCCGCAGTCGCAGGGCCGTATCCCAGGACGGGTTCGATCGCGCCGCCCTGGGCGCCGACCCCTGGCACAAGGAAGGGCAGACCCGGCGCGACGCGACGGATCGTGGCGAGCTCCTCGGGTGCCGTCGCTCCGACGACGAGACCCACGGTGCCTCCCGGTCCCCAGCCCGCCGCAAGTCGTGCAACCCGCTCATGGAGGGGCTCCGCGCCGGTCGCGTCCTCGGCGACGACCGGCAGGTCCTGCACCTCACCGGCACCGGGGTTCGATGTGCGGCAGAGGACATACGCGAACCGGTCCTCCCGCTCGAGCAGCGGCCGGATCGCCTCCTCGCCGAGATACGGACTCACGGTGACCGCGTCCGCCCCGAGCACGTCGAACAGCGCGACCGCCTGTCGCGCCGCGGTCGAGCCGATGTCTCCGCGCTTCGCGTCGGCGATGACCGGCACGTCGGGCGGGATGCTGGCCCGGAGGCGCTCCAGGGCCGCGATGCCGGCTGACCCGAAGGCCTCGAAGAACGCAAGATTGGGTTTGACGGCTGCGGCGTACGGGAGGGCGCCTTCCAGGACGAGCTCGGCGAAGCGTTCCAAGCCGGCCACGCCCTTTGCGAACCGTTCGGGGATCGTCGCGGGGTCGGGGTCGAGACCCAGACACAGCACCGTCCCCGTCGCGCGCGTGCGTGCGGCGAGACGCTCGAGGTAGCTCGTCGTCACGGGCCGTGGTTCAGGGCGACGGGCTGGCGGACGGCGCGGTCGATCCCCCGCCCGAACCCTCGGCCGCCGGCAGCAGCGCGGGGGGGACGTACCAGTCGGGCCGCGACGCGGCGTCCAGACCCGACACCTCGGTGAGGTTCACGGTCTCAAGCACGGTCCAGTCCGGGCCCTGCCCCTCGAGCTTCGCGAGTCGCAGGTCGACGGTCTGCCCGGCGATATGCAGGAACGCGATGGCGTCCCCGGCCGGCGACCAGACGGGCGCCCACGACGTGTCGTCGTTGGTGATGCGGAACAGCTCATTGCCGTTGCCGGCGTTGAGGATCACGACGTCCGTGCCGAGCGGATTCGTGCGGGTCGCTGCGATGAACCGGCCGTCTGGCGAGTACGACGGCTGCATGTACCCGCGAGTCGTGAGGGCGCGTGCGGCCTTGGTCTTGGGGTCGTAGCGCATGATCACCGGGGCGCCCTTCGCGCCGTCGCGGTCGTTCATGGTGTACAGCAGCATCTTGCCGTCGGGCCGCCACTCCGGGTCCTGGTGGCCGAGGACACCGACCTCTGGAACGCGGGCACGGGTGAGGCGGTCCCGCGCCAGGTCGTAGAACTGCAGCACGACGTTCGAGTCGTCCGGTTGCGGCGCGTCGGTGACGAGTGCGACCGTCTTGCCGTCGGGCGATACGACCGGTTGGCGGATCCAGGCCGACCACCGGTTCGACCCGCTGCGGACCTGGCCGCTCAGGAGGCGCTGGGGCTGGCCCGACCCATCGGCACGGACCCGGAACAGCTCGTTGAGGTCGATGTCGTACCAGATCGACGTCCCGCGGCGGGGCCATTTGCCGCGCGTCGGCGTGTCGTGGACGTAGTAGACCCAGTTCCCATCGGGTGAGAAGGACGGCATCGACGCACCGCCCCCGTTCGTGAGCTGGGTCGCGCCCTGATCGGACTGCACCCAGATGTTGCCGGCCTTGGCGTACACGATGTTGCCGAGGAACCGGGCCTCCTTCGGCACGACGATGACGTTCGATGGGGCCGGCGTGAGTTCCGGGCCGGCCACTGCTCCGCCGCCGTTCCCGCCGTTGCCGCCACCACCGCCGAGCAGCGGCAGGTTGTAGTCGAACAGATTGATCGTGACGATCGCGATCAAGATGAGCCCGACCACGGACACGATCGGGCCGATCATCGAGCCCACGGGGCCGATGCCGTACGGGTCGCGGGCCTGATCGGAGCGGGGTCTAACCGTGCGTGTCATGACGCCACCGCCGCGAATGCGGGACTCCCGCCGGCGAGGATGTCCGCGGCCTCGGGGTGCGATCCGCTCGGTGCTGCGTCGCGGATCTCGAGCTGGAGCGATTCGAAGCCACCGAACGTCCGGCTGCTGATCCGTGCCACGACGTCGATCCGGTCACCTTCCTGGACGAGCGCGGCGATGTCGGCGCGACCGAAGGCGATGCCATCGAGCACGTCGCGGTCGCGCTTCAGCGTGAGCGATGTGTGGTCGTCGGCGGCGACCCGTACCCGCGTCACCGTGAGACCCAGGACGGCGACGAGCGGTTCGGGGTTGCCGGGGCCGTATGGCCGGAGGCCGCCGAGATCCCGGAACAGACGATAGTCGACCTCGAGCGCAGGTAGCGCGAGGTCGATCGCCAGGACGGTCCGCGGGTCCGCCGGGACATGGGCCGCGGCGATCGCCTCGAACCGCTCCACGAACTCGGGCCAGCGCGCCGCCGGTATCTCGAAACCGGCCGCGCCGGCGTGTCCGCCGTGCCTCATGAACAGGTCGCTGCACTCGGCGAGCGCTGCGGCCAGGTCGACCGTCCCGTCACTCCGACATGACGCCCTGATCGTGTCGCCGATCTCGGTCCCGACCACCGCGGGGCGGGCGCGATCCTCCGCGAGTCGCGCCGCGACGAGCCCGATGATCCCGACAGGCCACGTGCCGCGAACGATCGAGGCGGGTCGGTCCGGCGAAGCCGCGACGAGTTCGCGAGCCTCCGCCACTGCGGTCGCAGTGAGATCGCGCCTCGTCTGGTTGGCCGCCTCGAGCGCATCCGCGTGAAGCGCGGCCTCCTCGGGCGTCTCGGCGAGCAGGAGACGTGCCGCTTCCAGCGCCTCCCCCACCCTGCCGGCGGCGTTCAGGCGAGGCGCCAGGGCGAACGCGATGGTGTCCAGGTCGACTGCCGCCGGCACGATGCGCGCTCGTTCGAGCAGGGCGGCGATCCCGGGCCGCGGATCCGTTCGCATCCGTTCGAGGCCGAGCCGAGCGATGGCGCGGTTCTCCCCGACGATAGGTGCGACGTCGGCCACGGTGCCGAGCGTCGCGAGATCCGCCAGGTCCACCGGCACGATCCCCAGCAGTAGCTGGGCGACCTTGAACGCCACGCCGCTTCCCGCGAGCCGCGGATCGGGGTACTGCGAGTCCTGGCGATGCGGGTTGACGACCGCATAGGCCGGCGGCAGGTCGGGTGGGACACGATGGTGATCCGTCACGATGACGTCGATACCGCGCGCAGCGGCAGCGGCGATCTCGGGACCCGAGCTCGTCCCACAGTCGACGGTGAGGATGACCGAGACGCCGTCCGCGACTGCGGTCTCGATCGCCGCGGTCGACAGCCCGTGGCCCTCCTCGAGCCGACTGGGCACGTAGGGCTGGACGTCGATGCCGAAGCGGCCGAGGGCGACGACGAGGATCGCCAACCCGTCCAGGCCGTCGGCGTCGAAGTCGCCGAACACCATCACACGCTCGTGGTCGTCACGGGCCCTGGTCAGTCGCTCGAGGAGTCGGTCCGCATCCGGCAGCAGCGTAGGGTCGTGCAGCCCGACCAGCGGCTCGGCGAACCAGGCGACGAGGTCCTCGCGGTCCAGGACGCCCCTTCGGGCGAGCAAGGCGGTCATCCGCTCGGCCAGCCCATGGTCGAGCGCGGCGGTCACGAGGTCGGGGTCGATGTGACGGGTCTCTGGGAAGCTCCAGCGAAAGCGTGGCTCGAGCACCGGGTCAGGATGCCACGCGGCGGTCACCTGCGACTCAACCGAGGGAGTCTCGCCCGTACCCGCGTCGGCGCAACACGGAGATCACGATGCCGCTCGCCGGGCACGCGGGGCGCGGATGCTCTGCTGGCGACCACGCCGGCGATCCTCCCACGCGTACCAGTCGACCAGGAGTGGGCTGGCCACGAAGATCGACGAGTACGTCCCGATGACGATGCCGATGAGCAGCGCCAGGACGAAGTCGCTGATGGCCGACCCACCGAACAGGTACAGCGACAAGAGCGTCAGGAGGACCGTGAGGCTCGTCGTGATCGACCGACCGAAGGTCTGCAGGATCGAGTGGTTGACGATCTCCTCGAACGGCTCGCCCATGTGACGGGCCTTGTTCTCGCGGATCCGGTCAAAGACCACGATCGTGTCATGCACCGAGAAGCCGATGACGGTGAGCATCGCGGTCACGAACAGCGCGTCGATCTCGACGTGGAAGAACGTCCCGAGGATCGCGAACGAGCCGACGACGACGATGACGTCGTGGAGGAGCGACACGAGTGCGGTGACGCCGAACTTGACGTCACGGAACCGATAGGTGATCCAGCCGACGATGCCCAGCGATCCTGCGACGACCAGGATCAGTGCCTGGCGGAGCAGGTCGGAGCTCACCACCGCCCCGATCGTCGTCAGGCTGCGCTGCGCCTCGATCTTGCCGAGCTTCGCTTCGAGGGCAGTGACCATCTGGCCGAGCTTGCCGGCGGTCGGCAGTTCCGTGTTGGCGCTGGTCGGACCCGGGAGGGCAGACGGTGCCGGGCTCGCCCCGGGACTCGACGATGCGCCAGGCGATGCCGAGGCACCCGCGCCCGCGGCGACCGGTGAGGGCGAGGCGGATGGTGACGGCGAAGCCGCCGGCGACGGCGACGCGGCTGGAGATGCACTGGTGCCTGGCGATGCCGACGCGGTAGGCGACGCCGAGGCACCGGGCGACGCCGACGAACCGGGCGAGGGCGATGCCGCCGGCTCCTCCTCGACAAGCCCGATCGGCTCGGTCTTGATCTCGATGAAGCCCGACTCCGTGCGGATGGCCGTCGCGCGCAACCCGTTCTCGGCGAAGACCTGCTCGACCTGATCGGGGGTCACGTTCGGGTCGGCGAACTTGATCTCCCAGCGCGTGCCGCCGGTGTAGTCGATCGTGAGCTGGAGACCGGCGTCACTGAACGGCGAGATGAGGATGAAGATCAGCCCTGGGATCGTGAGAGCGAGCGAGAAGAGGTAGAACCAGCGCCGCTTCCCGATGATGTCAAACATCGGCGGCCAGGGGTCGGCGGGTCGGACGCGGGTTGGTCACGGCGACGAACTCCTCGTCGCGCAGACCCCACAGACGCGCCCGGCGGGCCCAGTCCTGGCGGACGAGCACACGCATGATCGAACGGGTCACGACGATCGCGCTGAACATCGACGTCAGCACGCCGATGATCAGGACCAGCGCGAAGCCGCGGATCACGGACGAACCGAAGGCGTACAGGATCGTGGCGGTGATAAGGCTCGATACGTTCGAGTCGAGGATCGAGTTCCACGCTCGGTTGAAGCCCGCTTCCACGGCGGCCGGCAGCGACTTGCCGACGCGCAACTCCTCCTTCATCCGTTCGAAGATGAGGATGTTGGCGTCGACCGCCATGCCCACAGAGAGCACGAAGCCCGCGATACCCGCGAGGGTCAGCGTCACCGGGATGAGCCGGAAGATCGCCAGGACGACGATCGTGTAGTAGACCAGCGCGAAGGACGCGACGACGCCCGGCAGCCGGTAGTACAGGAGCATGAACAGGATCACCAGCGCGATGCCGATGATCCCCGCGATGAGGCTCTGGTTCAGGAACTGCTCACCGAGCGTGGCGGAGATCTGCTCGCTCGACAGCTCCTTGATCGGGAATGGCAGCGAGCCGAATTTGAGGATCGTGACGAGGTTGTTCGCTTCCTTCGCCGGGAAGCCGCCGATCCCGCCGGCCGTGATCTGGACCTGTCCGTTCGGGATGGCCTCGTTGATCCGGGGCGCCGTGATGACCGAGCCGTCCAGGACGATCGCGAAGTAGTCGTTGACGTGGTCGCGGGTGTAGTTCGCGAAGAGCTGCGCGCCGGACTGTGGGCCGTTGTCCTTGAGCTTGAACGTGACCGTGAGACCCTTCGTCTGGTCCTGCCCGACGGCCGCCGACTCGAGTTGATCGCCGCTGAACAAGGGCGGGTATTGCTTCAGGTCGAGGACCTGGCCCTCGGTCGCGGTGGTCTGTCCCAGCGGCACGAAGTCGAGCTTGCCGGTCTGGCCGACGAGCCGGCGGACGGAGTCGACATCAGAGATGCCCGGCAGCTCGATGACGACGCGGTCGTCGCCTTGGACGAGGACGACGGGCTCCGACACGCCCGTGGTGTTCACGCGCCGCTCGATGATGTCCTTGATGACGCCGAGCGCCTCCCGCGTCGGCGCGACGCCGTCCTTGGGGAGTGCCTGGTATTCGACCCGCAGTCCGCCCTCGAGGTCCAAGCCGAGCTTGGTCTCGATCGTCCGCCAGGCGCCATCGGGCGCGGTCGGATCGGGGATCCTCAGATTCGGGAAGAAGACGACGATCAGCGAGAGGATGCCGATCAGGACGATGAGGAAGGGGCCGGCTCTGCGCATGTCGGCGGGATGCTACACGAAAGGCCCCTCCGACGCGGTCGGCAGCCTGTTCGAGGGGCGAGACCGTCCGAGGCAGGCGATCTCGGCGTTCGCGATCAGGATCGTGGTCTGAGACGCCCGTTTTCGAGGGTTAGGTCGAAGGGGAAGGCTCGTAGATGCGTGAAACGAGCGTGGCAGTCTCGCATGGACCCTTGAGGCAGCGCCTCCGACCGTCAGCCGCCGCAAACGGGACTCACAATCCCGCCCGAACGGACCGCGCCCACGGGGACTCAGCCCCGCCGCGGTCATGCCTCGAGGGTCGCCTTGATCCGTTCCGCCAACGCCCGGCTGATTCCCGGTACCGCCGCGATCTGCTCCACCGGCGCCTCGCGCACCCGCTTGATCGATCCGAAGACCTTCAATAGCTCCCGCTTGCGCTTCGGACCGACACCGGGCAGGTCGTCGAAGGCCGACTTCACGGTCCGCCGGTCGCGCAGCGTCCGGTGATACGTGATCGCGAACCGATGCGCCTCGTCGCGCAGCCGCTGGACGAGATAGAGGGCGGATGACGTCGCCGGAAGGACGACCGGATCCGATCGTCCAGGAAGGAACAGCTCCTCGCGCTCCTTGGCCAGGCCCGCCAGCGGCAGGTCGTGCAGACCCAGCTCGTCGAGGACGACCTTCGCCGCGTTCACCTGCGGCTTGCCACCATCGACGATGACGAGGTCCGGCATCGCCCAGCGGCGCTCCTCCTCATTGCCTTCTTCGCCGGACTTCGTTGCCCGGAACCGGCGACGCAGGACCTCCTGGTGGCTGGCGACGTCGTTCGGCCCCTCGACGGTCCGGATCCGGAAGCGGCGGTACTCGCCCGTCCGGGGTTTCCCGTCCTCGAACACCACCATGCTGCCGACCGACTCGCTGCCCTGGAAGTTCGAGATGTCGTAGCACTCGATGCGGAACGGGATGCCGGGCACATCCAGCGCGGCCGCGAGCTCCTCGAGCGCGGCCAATGTCTTGCCCTGGTCCGCCAGCCACCGCGCGTGCTCGCGCTGCAACGTCTCGGTCGCGTTGCGTTCGGCCAACCCGAGGAGGTCGCGCTTCTCGCCGCGCTGCGGTGTCCGTAGATGTACCGGGCCACCACGCTTCTCGACGAGGAACGTCTGAAGCTCCTCCGCCTCGGTGATAGCGGCGGGCACGTAGATCTCGCGCGGGATCGAGGTCGCCCGGGTGTAGTACTGCTCCAGGAAGCTCGTCAGGACCTCGGTGTCGGACGCCTCGCGCGCGGCGTCGAGCAAGTACACGTCCCGCCCGATCATCTTCCCGTCGCGGATGATGAACAGCGTCACGGCGGCCTGGTTGTCCTCGCGCGCGAGACCGACGAGGTCGAGCTCGGTTCGGGCGAACGCTGCCATCTTCTGGCTCTCCATCGTCCGCTCGATGGCCCGGATCTTGTCGCGGTGGCTCGCCGCGCGCTCGTAGTCCTGTCGGTCCGACGCCACGAGCATCTCTTTGCGCAGCGCCTTGACCAGCGTCTCTTGCCTGCCTTCGAGGAAGAGCTCGACCTGCTCGATATCCGCCCGGTAGTCGTCCTTGGAGATCGCCTGGATGCACGGGCCCTGGCAGCGTTTGATGTGGTACAGCAGGCACGGTCGCTGGAGCGCCCGCTCCCCGTCCTGGATGTCGATCGTGCACGTCCGGAACGGGAACAGACGCCGGACGAGGTTCATCGATTCGTCGACGCTGGTGGCCGACGCGTACGGCCCGAAGTACCGGCTGCCGTCGTTGACGAGCTTCCTCGTCCGCTCCACGCGCGGGAAGTCGTCGGCGAGCGTCACCTTGATGTACGGGTAGCTCTTGTCGTCCTTCAGGCGGACGTTGAATCTCGGCTTGAACCGCTTGATCAGGTTGTTCTCGAGGAGCAGCGCCTCGCTGACGCTGTCGACCTCGGTCACCTCGACGTCGGCGATCCGGTCGATGACGCTCCGGATCCGGTGGCCCTCGCCCATCGCCGGCGTGTGCTTCTGCCAGTAGCTCCGCACGCGGTGGCGGAGACTCTGGGCTTTGCCGACGTACAGGACGTCACCGCGGGCGTCCTTCAGTAGATAAACGCCCGGTCGGTCGGGAAGTCGCTTGAGGGTCGCCTCGAGTTCGGGGGTCACCCCACGATGCTAGGGCAACCCCGGCAGCGAGGTCGTCAGTGCGGCTTGGCGCTCGTCTTCGAACGGCGGTCCGTCGAGGTCGACGTCGTCGTCGCGACGCCGATCTTCTTCGGCAGCGCCTTGACCGCGTCCCCATCGCGCAGCTCGAGCGTGAACGATCCGGCCACACGATCGCCGATCGTGGCAGTGACCGTGTAGCAGCTCTCGCTCAGGGAGGACGTGTCGAGTGAAACGGTCCAGCGACCGCCACTCCAGACGAGTGGCAGCTGGCTGGTCGTTCCGCCCCCGCACGGCGTCAGCTGAAGTGCTGCGGCACCAGACGACGCCTGGCTGCCGTTCACGAACAACTGCACTTTGATCGGGAGCGTTCGACCACGATTGGCGACGAAGGTGGACGTCGAACCGGCGACCGGCTCGAGCCAGAGCGCCGATGCCACGCTCGGCGCGACGTAGCGCACGGTGACGCGGAAGTCGCCGGTCGACGGGTTCCCGCTCGCGTCGGTCGCCGTGCATTTCACGCTCGTCGTCCCGACCGGGAAAAGCGATCCGCTGGCCGGCGCACAGCCCACGTACGGCGAGGCATCGACGGCGTCGGTCGCGGTCGGATCCGTGAACGAGACCGTTCGGCCGGCAGTGTCGGACGTGGTCACGTTGATGTCAGACGGCACCCCGCGGAGTGCCGGTGCGGTCGTGTCGACGACGGTCACATCGAAGTGGTCGGTGGCGGTGGACCCGACCGAGTCGGTGACGCTGCAGTTCACCGTCGTCACGCCGAGCGGCAGGACGGTGCCGGCCGCGGGCGAGCAGGTCGGGGTCGGATCGGGGTCATCTTCCGCGTCGGCGGCGGAGACGCTCCAGCTCGAGGTCCAGCCGGCCGGGTTGTCGGCCTCGGCCGTGAAGGGTGCCGGAACGGTGATGGTGGGCGGCGTGTTCGCAGAGACCCGTACCGAGAGGTTGACCGACGGAACGGACCGACCGAAAGCGTTCGCGTCATTCACGCCGGCCGGGTTCAGGGATCGGTTCCACTGGACCGTGAACGTATGCGTGCCCGCCGTCGTCGGAGCACGGAGGACGACATGGCTAACGACACCGCCGGCGTACGAAGGGACTGGGTCGGGGCAGCCCTGTCCATCGGCTCCCCACGGGATCGACAGGGGCGCCAGCGTGGCCGTCGAAGCACTGACGATCGCGCCGTCCAACGGCACGATGCCGCCGTTGCCCGTAAGGATGACCGACTGGCTCGTGTCGACGTGCTGTAGGCCCGCGCAGATCACGACGAACTGGACGTCGGCGGACACCGTTCCCCCGGGCCCCACATCGCCAAGGAAGTGACTTCCATTGACGATCGGCGCCACGTTGTCGGCCGTGACCGAGTCCGCCGAGGCCGTGCCGGCGAACGCGAGGAGCACGCCGAGCGACAGCACGGCTGCCCGGCGGAGTGGTCGACGAAGCATCTCGATGAGTCCTCGAGTCCACGCCGGCACGAACGACGCGCCGTCGTGCCCGGCGTGCAGTCATCGTCGCCACTGCCTCACCAGCCGCCATGACCCTATCGGCGGTTCGGTGCCTGATCGCGCCCCCCTTCGGTACCGGTTCGTTGACACGGGTCACCAAGCGGGGATCCGCGGGCCGTGGAGCGCAGCTACGTGAGGGTTTGGTCTCCGTCGAGATACTCCCGCCCCATGGTTCATCCGGCCGTCCAGGAGCGACTCAGGAAGCTGACCCCAGACCAGCGCGCGGCCGCGACCGCACCACCCGGACCCGTCCTGTGCGTTGCGCCTGCGGGGAGCGGCAAGACGACGACCCTGGTCGCGAGGATCGCGTGGCTGGTAGACGGCGGCGCCGACCCACCGACGATCGCGGCGATCACCTTCAACAAGCGCGCTGCCGAGGAGCTCGGCGAGCGTGCTGAGGCTGCGCTGGCGCCGCTCGGCGTCGAGCCGCGGCTGGTCCGAGTGCGCACGTTCCACGCGCTCGGCCGCGAGATCCTTCGGGATGCCGGTCGATCCGTGGAACCGTTGGCGGACCGGGCCGAGCTGATCGGCGAGCTGTTCCCACGAACGAGTCTCGCCGAACGGGGCCGTCTCGATACCGCGTTCTCCCGGCTGAAGCTCGACCTCGCGGTCTCCGCCGACGACGTCGCGGCGGACCCGGACGCGGGTCCCGTGGCACGGGCCTTCGTCACCTACGAACGGGCGCTCAGGGAGCGCGATGCCCTTGACTTCGACGATCTCGTCCGCCGTGCACTTGATGTCCTCGAGTGCGAGCAGTCGACGTTGGACCGGTGGCGCCAACGCTGTACGCACCTGCTCGTCGACGAGGTCCAGGACGTCGATCGGTCTCAACTCCGCCTCGCGCTCCTCCTTGCCGCGCCACAGAACCGGATCTTCCTCGTCGGTGACGATGACCAGTCGATCTACGGCTGGCGGCTGGCCGACGTCCGACGCGTGCTCGCGATCGGGGATGCGCTGCCTGGTCTCCGCCGGGTCGATCTCGAGGTCAACCACCGCTGCCCTGCGCCCGTCGTGGAACGCGCCGTCCGGTTGATCGCCCACAACCAGGAACGGTTCGAGAAGGTGATCCGACCGCGTGCGGAGGCTCCGGGAGCCGTCGTCCTCGCCCCTGACGCCGATGACGAGCCGGAGCGGACCGCGCGCCTCCTGCGGTCCTGGCCCGATGACGACGGCACACGAGCCGTCCTCGCGCGGACGAATCGCGAATTGCGTCCTGCCGTCGTCGCCGCGATGGATCTCGGTATGCCGTTCCGGGCGCCGTCGGTCGAGTTGCTGGTCGACGATCCGCGTCTCGATGGGCTGCTCGCCCGCCTGGACGAGGAGACATCGCCGGCGCTGCCTCTCCTCATCCGGATCGGCCAGTTCCGCTCGATCCTCCCGGTCGAGGGATGGCTCGACCGTGAGCTCGTCACGGCAGTCCTATCGTGGGCACCACCGTACCGCGACCTCCCGACGTTCCGTGCCGCGATCGAGGCGACCCGCACGCGACTCACCGAGCTCCGCCGCGACGATGCGCGGCTATCGCTGGCGACCGCGCATTCCACGAAGGGCGCTGAGTTCGACCATGTCGCGGTCGTGGGCATGGAAGAGGGCCGGTTCCCGAGCGGCCGGGCGGTCGCCGAGGCGGAGGACCCGGGACGCGCCTACGAGGAGGAGCGCCGGCTAGGGTACGTGGCATGGACGCGGGCGCGCAGGACGCTGACGCTCAGCTACGACCCGGCTGTCCCCTCCCCCTTCCTCCTCGAAGCGTTCAGCCCGGAGGAGCTGGCGGGCTAAGCGCCTCGCGACTACGGAGACGGTATCCAGGCCATCGTGATGCCCGGAGGCAGCTCCCTGACGGCGCCGGTCTCGATATCGAGGGCGTAGTTGTTCGGATCCGACACATCGAAGTTCGTCACGCTGATGGCGAGTTGGCGACCGTCCGGCGACCAAGCCGGCGGGAACTCGAGATACGCGGGAGCCCCCGTATGGATGCGTCGCAACGCCGACCCATCGGCGTTCGCGAGCCACACCTCGTAGACGTTCTCGCTCGGCCGGAGGACGCCATCGCGGTTGACCCGCTTGGGATAGACGAGATAGGCGATGGTCGTGCCATCAGGCGAGACACTCGCTGGAGCGAAGGACCAGCGCGTGACCGGCTCGGTCATGGCGCCCGTATCCGGATCGACCAGGACCGCCTGCAGCTCATTGGGGTCGCTGCCGGGCTCGACGCCGACGAGCACCCGACCGTCGGCCGTCCAGCCGGTCGTGCTCATGTTGCCCCTCGGCGGGTCCACCACGCGCTCAGCGCCGGTGGCCAGGTCGACCGTGACGAGCTGGGAGACCGGTTCTCCCGTGAGCTTCGGCAACCGCCGCGTCAC
>DASSZA010000134.1:0-2683 GCA_035703005.1 Candidatus Limnocylindrales bacterium
TCTCGACCTGTCGTTCCGACAGCCATCGACCTCGGTGGTCGTGCGCGGTCCCGCATTGCAGCTCGCGACCGTGGAGTCGGGTGCGATCTCGGCCACCGTGACGGCCCAGCGCGGGATGACGCTGACCGTTGGCGATCGAACGTTCGACCTCGACTCGGCATCGGTCACCGCCGATCTCGAAGGCGAGCAACTGGTTCTCCGCGACGTGACTGCGTCGGGTAGTGGCGGCGTGCTGCAGGCGACCGGCAGCATCACGCTTCTTGGCGAGGCGACGACCGTCGACCTCTCGGTACGCGGGTCGTCGCGGCTTGAGTCGTGGCGGGTGGAGGCGAGCGACACGCCTGCGCCACCTGTTGGACGTGTCGACGTGACCGCCCACGCGACGGGTTCGGTGTTCGCACCTGCGCTCACGTTCGAGATCAACGCCGGATCGCTAGCATGGTCGGACGTACACGTCATCGACATGCGCGCGCGTGGCGGTTACCGGCGCGGTGCGCTTGCGCTCGATTCCGTTGCGCTCGGCATTGCCGGGGGCACGATTGAAGCTCACGGTGCGATCGCCGTGGACGCCGCGCCAAGCACGGGTCGCATCGAGGCACGGTGGGCCAATGTCGACACACGGCGGATTCCGGCCCTCGCCGGTTTCCAGGCAGCGCTCGCAAAGAGCGGCACGGCCGTCGTTGAATGGCGCGCCGACGACGTCGTGGCGTCGCCGCGTTTCGATGTCGTCGCGACGACTGGCGTGATTGCGCCAGGAATGTCGATCCCGCTCGTCGTACATGCATCCGGTCGAGCCGGCCGGTGGCGCGTCGAGGCGTCCAATCGCGACGAAGACGCAGTGCGTGTCTCCGCGCGTGCCGACATCGGCCTCGACTCCGAACGCTGGCAAGCCTCGACCATCGGCGGACGTGTCGTCATGCGAACGACCAATCTTCCGGCATTCATCCGGAATGCTCGTGACCTTGGTGTGCCCGCGGGTTTCGATGTCGCGACTGCCGGCGGTGCCATCGACGTCGATGCCAACCTCGATGGCACGCTGGGCGCGTTGCGATCGGTCGGACGGATCAGTGGCCGCGCCGTCACCCTCGCCGGCTCGCCACGGTTCGATCTCGACGCCTCGTTCGGCGTCGACGTTGCGAGCAAGACATCGACTGGAGCGTTTGGCCTGCTCGCGCCTGCACTGGAATCCGCAACGTTCGCGTCGCGCGACGATCTCACGCTCGGTGGATCGCTGACTGCCAGAGGAACCTGGGCTGGGCCACTCAGCGATCCCGCCGTCGATGTCAGCATCACTGGACGAGACCTGCTGGTGGGCCGCGCCTCAGTTCCGATTGCTGCGAGCGGCGGAGCGTTCGACGGCGTCCTGAAGGGTCCGGTCACGAAGCTTGGCGGCGGGGGCAAGCTCACGATCGCATCGGTAGAGATCGGCGGCCGCGGAGCCGGCGCCGTCAACGCGGAGCTCACCGTCTTCCCAGGCAGCGTCCGCGTGGAAGCACTCGCACCGAGCGTCAACACCTCGCTCAATATCTCTGTCGGCCTGGCGAAGCCGAATCCATTCGACGGCCGCGCAACGCTGGCGGACTACGACATCGGCGCACTGCTCGGGCTCGCCGGCGTCGCGGCGGCCGACGCTGGTTCGATGCGTGGGCGCATCTCGAGTTCGGTCGTCATGAAAGGCGATCTGCGAAATCCGCAGGCGGCGAACGTCACGCTCGACGTCGCGCCGATCGAGGCCACGGCGTTCGACGTGCCGATCGTCATGAGCCGCGGACTTCGCGCCAGCATGACAGGCGGCGTATTACGTCTTGAGGATGTCACAACGAACATCGGCGGCCTCGCCGTCAACCTCGGCGGCGTGTTCGCCACCGATCGGTCCAGTGGAACACTGAGGCTCGACGTCGACGGGGACGTCGCCCCGCTCACGCCGTGGTTCAGCCGTCTCAGCAAGGGCGACGCTGTGGCGGCTGCGGGGCGGATCACCGCTCATCTGCAAACACGCGTCTCATCAGCCGGGCTCGTCACGACGGGCACGCTCAACACCACGCTGACGACGCTGTCGAAGGGCGATCGCATCCTGTCAAGGGACGTCCGCGCGGCGGTCGTCCTCACCGGTGGGCGGGCTGAGCTGCGGGAAGCGATGGGATCGGTGCTTGGAGGCGAGCTGACCGCCACCGGCGATGCGCCTCTGAGTTGGTTGAACCAGTGGCTCCCTTCAGGATTTCACCTCGCACCACCAGCGATTGACCGGCCCGCTGCACTGGAGGGGACCGCGTCAATCGATCTGCCCGCTGTGTTCGAGATCTTTCAGCGCACGCCGATGGAAGCCGTTGGCGGCAGCATCGAACTTTCCGCAAAGCTGACCGCATCGAGTCCCGACGTGGCGGCGATTGAGGGTGACCTTACGCTCGAGCGCGCCGCGGTGACGGTCAAGGATCTGACCTATACGCAGTCCGACGTCACCCGGCTTCGTCTGAATTCTGGCGCTCTCACCATCGAGAGCCTCGACTGGCGTGGTCCCGGCTCGAAGGTGGTGGGGAGCGGCACGCTGGGCCTTGGTCTCGTCAAGGGAATCGAAACCAACGTGCGGCTGGATGTCGATACCGAGCTCGGCATCCTCGGGTTGCTCCTGTCGGGTCGCGCGACCGGTCGCCTCACCGGGACTATCGAGGTCCACGGCGAGGCC
>DASSZA010000193.1:0-6502 GCA_035703005.1 Candidatus Limnocylindrales bacterium
GGGAACCTCGGGTACCCGGTGTTCCAGACGGCCGTCGGCAAGGTCGGTGTGTACATCTGCTACGACCGCCACTTCCCCGAGGGAGCCCGCGCGCTCGGCCTGAACGGCGCCGAGATGGTGTTCATCCCGTCGGCCACATCACGCGGGCTGTCGGAATACCTGTGGCGGATCGAGCAACCGAGTCATGCCGTCGCCAACGGCTACTTCGTCGGCACGATCAACCGCGTCGGGATCGAGGCGGAATTGGGCGACGACGACTTCTACGGCCAGAGCTACTTCGTCGATCCACGCGGGCAGTTCGTCGGCGACGTCGGCGACGCGCACGACGAGGAGCTGATCATCCGTGACCTGGATCTCGACAAGATCGCCGAGGTTCGCAATACGTGGCAGTTCTTCCGCGATCGGCGGCCCGACGCCTACGACGACTTGACACGCCCGTAGGCGCTATCATCCGCGCCGGCTCGGCTGTCAGGAGGAGGACAGCCGAGCCCCTCTGATTCCGGGAGGGCGTCCATGCAGTTCGGGTTCACGCTCAAGCCAGAGCACACGCTCGAGCGAACACTCGCCCTGACGCGCCAGGCCGAGGACGCCGGCTTCGACTACGGCTGGCTGTTCGATAGCCACGTGCTCTGGCGCGATCCGTACCCGCTGCTCACGCTCATGGCCGGGGCTTCGTCGCGCCTCCGCCTGGGTACGTGTGTGACCAATCCCGGGACGCGCGAGCCGTCCGTCACGGCGTCGTCGCTGGCCGTGCTCGATGAGATCAGCGGCGGTCGGATGGATCTCGGGATCGGACGCGGTGACTCCGCGCGCCGGGTGCTCGGCAAGGCGCCGATCACGATGGCGAATACCGAGGAGGCGATCCGCGTGATCCGGTCGCTGGTGGCCGGCGAATCGATCGCGTACGAGGGCACCGAGCTCGTCTTCCCGTGGACGAGCGGCTGGACCCTGCCGGTCTGGGTCGCCGGTTACGGACCCATGGCGATCGCGATGACCGGGCGTGTCGCCGACGGGATCATCCTGCAGCTCGCCGACCCGGACCTCGTCCGCTGGTTCGTCGGGCAGCTACGTGACGCGGAGGCTGCCGCGGGACGGGAACCTGGCACGGTCAAGGTGCAATCCGCTGCGCCGGCGCACGTCGGGGATCGAGAGCTCGGCCGAGATCGCACGCGGTGGTTCCCGGCGCTCGTCTCGAACCACGTCGTCGATCTCGTGAACAAGTACCCGCGCGAGGAGCTGCCCGAGGCACTGACGGGCTACATCACCGACCGCGCCGGCTACGACTACCTCCACCATGCCGAGGTCGGTTCGTCGAACGCAGCGTTCGTCGGCGACGAGGTGACCGATCGGTTCTGCATCCTCGGATCGGCTGACGAGCACGTCGCGAAGCTCCACGAGCTCGCCGATGCGGGCGTCGACCAGTTCAACCTGTACCTGATGAATGGCGACGAGGAGCAGCAGGTCGAGGCGTACGCGAAAGACGTCATCCCGGCGTTCCGGTAGGGCGGTGGTGGCGGCCCGGCTCGACGTCGGGACCGGTAGCCCCCGCGTGATGCATATCCGGCGCCTCCCGGCGGGGGCTTCCTCGTTGATGCAGCTCGCCTGCATATCAGCGACTACCGGCTCTCCGTCGACCACCCTCCTGCGGCCGAAGACGCGGGAAGCCGCGGCATCCCGAGGCCTTTGGTGCAGCCGAGCTGCATCAAAGACGAGTGGTCCGCGCTCCGCGCCGATGTATGCATCACCCGGCTTGGCCGTCGGAGCCGAAACCCAGCTAGCCCCGGTACTGGCCGAGATGTCAGGGTGGTCATCGGTACCCGGCCTGCGCGACCATGACCCTCCCCCGAAGACCCCCAGGAGGAGCCATGGTCGCCAGAGTCGATCACCACGATCCGTACTGGGACGACGGCAAGGGTGCGCGACGCCGCAATCGACGCGTCCGCCTCGAGAGTGTCGTCGCCCTGATGCTCGCCATCGCCGCCTGCGGACTGACCGCGGCGATGTGGCTTCGCCAGGTCCTGCCGGTCCTCGGCGTCCAGATCTGACCCCTCGCGGCCTCGCTCGACGCAGCTGCGCGACGGACGCCGCGGCCCCGCCCCGGCATCCGCTCGGTGCACGACCACACCGCCAAGATCGACCGCGCACCACTCGACGCTGACATCTGCTGAGGTCGTGTGGCTTCCGGGGACGCGACCCCGGGACCCCTGTGCTACTCGACAACGTGACCCGGCATCGCTGGAGACTCGGCATCTCGCAGTCATCGGGGAGCCGGTCATGTCGGGACGCCACCGGATCGGGACGCGCTTCATCGTCGCATCGATGCTCGTCGGCCTCGGGCTGACCGCTCCGACGCTTGCTCGAGCCGCCACCACCGTCGACCTCGACCAGTGGGCGAGCACTGACAAGGCGTGGCAGAACGGCAACCTCAACGGCAACAACAGCCGCTATCCGGAGGGTGGCATCGTCCCGTTCCGCCTCGCCCTCGAGGGCCTCAAGGCCGGCAGCCATTCGATCCATATCGACTACGACTTCACCGCCGGCGGACACAAGGCATACGACTTCCTGGCCACGTGGAACGTCACGAACGCCGCGGGCAAGGCGTGCACGCCGAGCGGTGGCGCGATCTCGTCGATGTGCCCGAGCCTTCCGGCCTCGTCGAGTGCCGCCATCCCGTCGGACACCTTCAAGGCGAACGGTCTGTCGGTCTCGGGCGCGGAGAAGTATTCGGGCGCCCCGCGCCGCCTGACGATCTGGGGCGGGACGATCACCTCGATCAGTCGGCCGGCCCACGCCGGCAATGTCAATGGCAACAGCACAGCGGACATCCTGGTCCGCTTCCGCTCGACGGGGTCGGCCGTCCTCCTGGCATGGGGCGGCCACCTCGCCCAGTCCCGGTATTGGGATACCGCCGGGGGCGGTGCGCGCGACGGGGCCTCGCTCGTCTCGGGTGCGCCGTGGCACATGCGCACGCTCCAGCTCGATGGCGCCGGCAACAAGAACCAGGATCGAAGCATCCAGCCGAGCGCGATCGTCGGCGAGCTGCCGCCACAGGCGTTGGCGCCGACCCCCAAGCCGACGCCACGTCCTCCGGCGAACCCGGCGCCGACGTCACGCCCGCCATCGGATCCGGGACAGCCCGGCGCACCCGATCCCCGGCCTGCCGCTCAGGACCCGGGTCCGCTCGGGACCGTCCCACCGACGAGCACGACCGTCGACGGCGCGACCACGTCCGGTGACGCGAGCGTCGCATACATCCTGGTGGTGACCGCAGGGCTCGCGGCGATCTCCGTCTGCGCCGCCCGCCGGGTGCGCTCGAGGCCGCGCGCACCGGACTGACGTCGCGGCACACTCGGCGCGGCACGCTCTCGACACGAGCGCCCATCGCCTACCATCTCCCTCCTGACCGCCACGCCCGATGTCGTCCGAGGAGGGACCACTTCGATGCGCACGCTGATCGCGAACGGCACCGTCGTCACTGCGGAGGGGTCACAGGCCGCCGACGTGCTGATCGATGGCGAGACGATCGTCGGCATCGGCGCGGGGCTCGCGCGGATGGGCAACGTCACTCCAGACGACACGATCGACGCGACCGGCAAGTACGTGATCCCCGGCGCGATCGATGTCCACACCCACATGGAGCTGCCGTTCGGCGGGACGTTCGCCAAGGACACGTTCGAGACCGGGACGCGCGCCGCGGCGTTCGGCGGGACGACGACGATCGTCGACTTCGCGGTGCAGTCGAAGGGCAAGAGCCTGCGCGAGGGCCTCGACGCGTGGCACGCCAAGGCGGAAGGCAACGCGGTCGCTGACTACGGGTTCCACATGATCATGAGCGACGTCAACGACGACACGCTCAAGGAGATGGACCAGCTTGTCAGCGAAGGCATCCCCGACTTCAAGCTGTTCACCGCGTACCCGGGCGTCTTCTACAGCGACGACGGCGCGATCTTCCGGGCGATGCAGCAGACCGGCAAGAACGGCGGGCTGATCATGATGCACGCCGAAAACGGGCTGGCGATCGACGTGATCGCCGCCGACATGTTCAACGCCGGGGAGACCGACCCGATCGGCCACGGGCTCGCCCGCCATGCGGTCCTGGAGGGCGAGGCGACGAACCGGGTGATCCGGCTCGCCCAGGCAGCCGAGGTTCCCGTCTACATCGTCCACCTCTCGGCGAAAGAAGCGCTCGAGGAGGTCAAGCGGGCCCGCGACGAGGGCCTGCCGGCGTTCGCCGAGACGTGCCCCCAGTACCTGTTCCTCTCGCTCGACGACCTCGGCAACGGGTTCGACGGTGCGAAGTTCGTGTGCTCCCCGCCGCTTCGGCCGAAGGACCACCACCCGGAGCTCTGGACCGGCCTCATCAAGGATGACCTCCAGCTCGTCTCGACCGACCACTGCCCGTTCGACTTCGAGGGCCAGAAGGACCTCGGCAAGGGCGACTTCCGAAAGGTCCCGAACGGGCTGCCGGGCGTCGAGGACCGGGTCGACCTGATGCACGACGGGGGCGTCGTCGCCGGTCGCTTCAGCCGTGAGCGCTGGGTGGAGCTGATATCCACGGCGCCGGCCAAGCTGTTCGGGATGTATCCGCGGAAGGGCTCGATCTCGATCGGTGCCGACGCCGACCTCGTCGTCTACGACCCGAACCGCAAGCGGACGATCTCCGCGAAGACGCACCACATGGACGTCGACTATTCGGTCTACGAGGGTCGCCAGGTCCAGGGCGCGAGCGACGTGGTCCTGTCACGCGGGTCGGTGATCGTCCGTGACGGGCAGTTCACCGGTCGCAAGGGTGCCGGCAAGTTCATCAAGCGCTCCACCGCCGACTACGCGCGGATCTCCTAGCGTCGACGCGTGGCGGTCATCGAAGGCGCCCGCTTCGGGCACGTCAACGTCACGTCGGCCGACTGGCGACGCCTCGCCGACTTCTACTCGACCGTGTTCGGGTGCGAACTCGTGCCGCCGGAGCGCGACATCCGAAGCGCTGAGCTCGACGCTGCCACTGGCCTGCGCGACGCGCACCTGACCGGCGCTCATCTCCGCCTGCCCGGCCACGGTGACACCGGCCCCACCATCGAGATCTTCTCGTACGACGCGATCGAGGCGCACACCGCGCCGAATGTCGCGCGCCCCGGCTGGGGTCATGTCGCGTTCCAGGTCCCCGACGTGTCGGCGGCAGTCGACGCCGTGCTCGCGAATGGCGGTGGGCGCGTCGGCGACATCGTGACGACCCGGACACGGGATGGCGCATCCGTCACGTGGTGCTACACCACGGATCCCGACGGCAACATCGTCGAGCTCCAGGCGTGGTCGACCGGGGCTCGATGAGCGGCTCGACCACGGTTCGGCGTCACGTGACGATCCCGGCGGACCTCGAGCGCGTCGTGGACCTGCGGGCGACCGTCCGCGAGCTGGGCGCGGGCTGCCAGGCACCGCCGGATTGCATCGGCGATCTCGTCCAGGCGGTCGACGAGGCGGCCACGAACGTCATCCGGCACGGCTACAAGGGCGAGCCAGGCGCGATAGACATGACGGCCGAGCTCAAAGGCGACGACATCGTCATCACCCTGGAGGACACGGCCCCGCCATTCGACCCGACGGCGGCCGAGCGACCCGATCTGTCGATCCCACCCCATAAGCGAACGCCTGGCGGGATGGGCATCCACCTGATGCGTCTGGCGACCGACTCGATGGAGCATCGGTTCCGACCGGGCGGTGGCAACATACTGACCCTCACGCGTTCGAGGGTCCGGCGTCCGAAGGAGGGTTGATCGATGGCCATGCAGACCATGGTCGAGCGGGTCGAGGCGCGCGTCCCTGTGACCGTGATGGCCCTGTCGGGCGAACTCGATGCCTCGAACTACCTCCGCCTCGTCGATGACGTGCGTCCGCTGTATGACGGCGGGGCACGCAACCTGCTGCTCGACCTGACCGACCTGAGCTTCATCTCGAGCTCCGGTCTCGTGTCGCTGTACTCGATCCTCAAGGTGATGCAGGGCGAGGAGCCGCCCGATCCGGAGTACGGCTGGAGCGCGCTCCACACGATGGAGCGCGACGCCGAGGACGGGAAGACCCAGGACGTCGTGCGACTCTGCGGGATGCAGCCGGCCGTCGCCGAGGTCCTGCAGCGGACGGGGCTCGACACGATGTTCCCGAGCTACCCCGACCGAGAGACCGCGCTGGCGGCGTACTAGCGCCCAGCGTTTCGGTCGCAGGAGCGTGTCCTGACCGACGTCGCGGCTCCCGAGGCGATCGACGCCATCCTCCGCCCGTTCACACGGTCGGCTGGTGAGTTGGCGGTGCGGTTCGAGGCTGCCGGGTCACCACCGGCGGGGTTGGGCGACGCGCCCCGCTTGACCCGCGACATCCTCGTCCACGGTCGATACCTCGGGCGGATCGTCGCGGAGGGTCCGGCGGTGCGCGAACCGCCCGTCGCCGCAGCGCTCGAGTCGGTCGCCCTCGCCATCGAATATCTCGCGGACGCCGGCGGGCTGCCTGACGCGAC
>DASSZA010000282.1:0-2552 GCA_035703005.1 Candidatus Limnocylindrales bacterium
TGAGGTCAGCTATGCGGCCTACCGGTCCGCGGCTTGTCCTGCTCGTGCTGGATGGTTTGGGGATCGGTGCGCAACCGGACGCCCCGACGGACGAGGCCAACGCAGACACGCTCCGCTCCATCCGGCGGTCTGTCTCGGACCGTGCGCTCCCCAACCTTGCCGACCTCGGGCTGTTCGCCGTCGCCGATATGGAGACGCGGAACGACATCACCGCTGGACGCTCCTCTCTCGGGTATCCCGGGGCCGACACGTACCTCGGCCATCTAGTCATGCTCGGTGTGCCGCCATCGCACGTCGGGTCGTCGCTGCTCGCCGAGACAGCCGATGCGCTGGCCATCGCACTCCGTGACGAGGGATTCGAGGTCGAGTCCGCGGCCGACGGCGGAGTCCTCGTCGTCGACGGGGGAGCAGTGATCCACGACAACGTCGAGGCGGCCCCCGGCCTCGGGATCAATGTGACCGCGTCACTAGATGAGATGGGCTGGGAGCGGGTCGTCGCCGCCGCGACGGTCGTCCGCCGGGTGGTCCGCAACCCGCGGGTCATCGCCGTTGGCGGCCACGGTCATCGGCTGTCGGACGCCCTGGATCATCTCGTGGAGCGGTCGCCCGGCCAGATCGGAATCGATACGCCTGGGCTCGGTGTGTACCGTCGAATGTGGCAGGTGCGACACCTGCCGTTAGAAGTCGCGGCAGAGTCGATGGTCACGGCACGGGCTTACACGGCCGGATTCGTGGTCACCCTGCTAGGCAAAGCCGCCGACGTCGTTCCTGGGCCTGCCACCCTCCGCGACGCATCGATACCGACCGAGGACGTCATCGACCGACTGGTGGCGTCGCTCGCCGAGCCGGGGGCCGGGGTCATCATGGCCAACGTCCAGGAGACAGACCTCGCCGGGCACCTCCGGGACGCGGATCGTTTCGCCGCGGTCCTGCGCGAGGTAGACGGCGCGATCCCACGGATCATCGACGCCCTTTCAGGCGATGACGTCCTGATCGTGACAGCGGATCACGGCAACGACCCGTGTCGCCCTGGCAGCAACCACTCACGCGAATACGTCCCGCTGCTAGCGGCAGGCGACGGCATCGGACCCGCCGCCCTGGGAACACGCGATAGCCTCGCGGACATCGGCGCGACGGTCGCGGACCTACTCCGGCTCGAGCCGCTCGCTGACGGGGAGCCCGGTCGCAGCTTCGCCGAAACGCTTCGGAGGCAGCATGCCGAGTGACCGTTCGGCTCCCGGTCGCCTGAGCGTGATGTCGCCCGCGGAGGCCCATGAGGCACAGGGGCGGTTGGTCGAGCAGCTGATGACTTCATTCTCCGGCGGTGACTTCCTGGGTGGGATGGATCTCGGGCTCGACGGGGGAGCGAGCCCTTCGTACACGCGGCGGGCAGAGAGCGCGATCGCGGCGTTCTTCGAGGCGGAGGACGCCGTGCTGCTGCACGGGTCCGGCACGGCCGCGGTCCGTGAGTCGCTCGCGGTGTCGATCGCCCCAGGCGGCGCTGTCCTAATGCACAGCGCGGGCCCGTTTCGGACGACGGGCCCCACCCTCGAGGCGATGGGGGCGCGCGTCGTCCGCACAGCGCTCGAGGATCTCGAGGCCGTGGCGGAAGCGGCACGCGATTGTGATGCGGCCCTGCTCCAGCACGCACGCCATCTCCCGACCGACACCTACGACATCGCGTCGGCGATCGATGCGCTGCGTGCGGCCAACAGCCGGATCCGGGTGGTCGTCGACGACAACTACGCGGTCCTCAAGGTGCGCCGCATCGGGTACCAACTCGGTGCTGACCTGTCCGCGTTCTCGACTTTCAAACTGCTCGGCCCCGAAGGAGTCGGCTGCGTGGTCGGACGGGCCGAACTCATCGACCGGATCCGAGCACGAAACGCGAGTGGTGGTGGGGTCGTGCAGGGACCGACGGCACGCGCTGTCCTCGAAGGGCTCGTCGCGGCGCCGATCAAGCTCGCCTTCAGCGAGCAAGTCGCGATAGAGGCCGCCGAACGGATCGAGGGGATCCCCGGCGTCTCCCGCGCCTTCGTGGGGAATCTCGAGGAGACCGTGATCATCCTCGTGCTTGAGGACCCCATGGCCGCAGAGGTCATCGAGGCGGCCCGCGCGCGGGGGGCGGCCACCCGGCCGGTGGGGACGGAGAGTCGGCACGAGCTCGTCCCGCTCATCCACCAGGTATCGTCCTTCATGGTCGCGGCCGAGCCGGCTGCGGCGACGACCATGGTGCGCGTCAGCCCGATGTTCGCGACCGCAGACCCGGTGGTCCGCCTGGTCGAAGGCAGCCTCGCGGACGCGCGGCGAGCGCGATCGGATGCAGCGCGAACCTGATGTTCTTACACGCCGCGCTTACCCGGAACCGGCGACTCGTCGACCACGCGATCGACGCCGTCCGGTCGGGTGCGATCCGCCCGGGGACCTTCGTCGTGGACGTCGACACTGTCGTAGGGAACGCCGAGCTGTTGCGCGACGCAGCGGCCGCCGTCGACCTCCGGCTCCATTTCATGACCAAGCAGATCGGCCGGCAGCCCGCGGTGATCCGGGCC
>DASSZA010000268.1:0-11769 GCA_035703005.1 Candidatus Limnocylindrales bacterium
ACCTTGGTGACACGTCCGGTTGGGACAAGGACCGCGCAGAGGGACAGATCGCCAGGGAGCTCGAGCGTCTGGCCGAGCTCCAGGATCGACTGTGGGCGGAGGCGAAGCACGCCGTGCTCGTCGTCCTGCAGGGCATCGACGCGGCAGGTAAGGACGGCACGATCAAGAAGGTGATGACCGCGTTCAACCCGCAGGGCTCACCGGTGACCGCGTTCAAGGTCCCGACTGCCGAGGAGCTCGCCCACGACTTCCTGTGGCGCGTCCATAAGGCTGTGCCGCGCAAGGGCGAGATCGGCATCTTCAACCGGTCGCACTACGAGGAGGTCCTCGTGGTACGCGTCCATGATCTCGTGCCGAAGTCCGTCTGGTCGAAGCGCTACGAGCTCATCAACGACTTCGAACGCCTGCTCGTCGAGACCGGCACGACCGTCGTGAAGTTCTTCCTCGCCATCGACAAGGACGAGCAGCGCGAGCGCTTCCAGGCCCGTTACGACGACCCCACGAAGCGCTGGAAGTTCTCGATGGGCGACCTCGCCGAGCGGAAGCTCTGGGACGCCTACCAGGACGCCTTCGATGACATGCTCGACAGGACCTCGACCGCCATCGCGCCCTGGTACCTCATCCCGGCGAACCGCAAGTGGTTCCGTGACCTGGCCGTCTCGACGATCCTCGCGGACACCATCGAGGACCTGAAGCCCGAATACCCGCCGGTAGCGGACGACGTCCCGGCCGACCTCGTCATCGACTGACCGGGTCGCCGGTGCGCGACGACCTCCGGTCTAGGCCGTCGCCCCGGCCACCGCCTTCTCGGCAGTGCGGCCGCCACGCCCGAAGCGCAGGTACAGCACCGGCAGGATGAACAGGTTCAGTAGCGTCGAGGTGAGCAGGCCACCGAGGATCACGATGGCCATCGGGTGCTCGATCTCGGCACCGGGCAGCTCGCCGGCGATGACGAGCGGCACGAGCGCGAGACCGGTCGCGAGCGCGGTCATGAGGATCGGCGAGAGCCGCTCGCGTGCACCACGGAGGACGAGTGCCGGTCCGAACTCCTCGCCCTCGAACCGCTCGAGGTGCTGGAAGTGGTTGATCATCATGATCCCGTTCCGGGCCGCGATCCCGAGGACCGTGAAGAACCCGATGAGCGAGCCCAGGGAGAGGACGCCCCCACCGACGTAGGCCCCGATCACGCCACCCACCAGTGCCGAGGGCAGGGCCAGGAACGAGATCAGCGCGAGCCGTGTGTTGGCGAACGACGCCTGCAGCAGCAGGAAGACTCCGATGGCGGCGGCGATCGCGAACAGGAGGAGGTTGTTCTGGGCCGACTGGCGCTCTGCGAACTCGCCCAGCAACTCCGGGTGATAGCCCTGCGGGAAGTCGATCGTCTTGAGTGCTTCCTCGACGTCACGGACCGCGGCGCCGAGGTCGCGCTCGTCGACGTTCGCGCCGACGGTGACGAGCCGCGCGAGGTTCTCGTGCTTGATGTGGTTCGGGGTCGGGACGACCTGGACGTCCGCAAGCGCGCTGAGCGGAACGGGTCCCTTCCGTGGTGTGTCGATCGGCAAGTGCTTGATGGACTCGACAGTCGCACGGGTTCCGGCGTCGCTCCAGACGTGGACGTCATACGCCTTGCCGGACTTGAAGATGTCACCGACCTCTTCGCTCGAGACGAGCGTCGCGGCGGCGCGCCGGACGTCGCCCGGCTTGATGCCGTCTGCCTGGGCCTCGGCGAGGTTCACCTCGACCTGGATCTGCGGAACGTCGGCCTGGAGCTCCGGGTGCACGTCGACGATGCCGTTGATGTGCGCGAGCTTCGAAGCGACCCGGTCCTGCAGCTCTCGGAGCTCCGCGAGGTCCGAGCCATAGATGCGGACCGCGATCTGGTCACTCGAGCCCGTGAGGACCTCGTCGATGCGTTCATTCAGGTACGTCTCGACGTTATGGAACATCCCGGGATAGCTCTCGGCGACCGCTTCGACCTCTTCGAGCGTCGAGGCATAGTCGGCCTTCGGGTCGATGCTGACCCAGTTCTCGCCGAACTCGACGCCCGCGATCTCCTCGCCCATGAGCGCCTGGCCGATGTGGGATCCGAAGTTGCGGACGCCCGGGATCGCGCGCAGGTCGCGGCTCGCGGACAGGATGATCCGGTCCTCCTCGGTCAGCGATGTGCCGGGCGTCGTGACCCAGTGCATGAGGAAGTCGCGTTCCTTGAACTCCGGGAAGAGCGACTCTCCGAGCTGCGGCGCGATGACCGCGCCGGCGAAGGCGATGGCTGCCACACCGGCGAACGCCGGTCGGCGGAACCGCAGGAGGCGCGACAGGACGCCCGAATACGCGCGCTGTAGTCGTGCAGCGATCGGCGACTGACGGCTCTCGATGGCCGAGCCCCGCAGCAGGATCAGGGCCAAGGCGGGTGTCACGGTGAGCGCGACCAGCATCGAGGCGAGCACGGCCAGGCCGTACGACAGCACCAGTGGCTGGAAGAAGGCCCCGGAGACGCCCTGGACGAACAGGACCGGCGTGATCGCGACGACGTCGATGAGGGTCGCGTAGATGATCGCGCTCCGGACCTCGAGCGATGACTCGAGGATGACCTGCGCGGTCGACTTCGGACTGTTCTCGAGTCGATGCTGGCGCAGACGCCGGACGATGTTCTCGACGTCGATGATCGCGTCATCGACGACCACCCCGACGGATATCACCAACCCCGCCAGGATCATCGTGTTGATCGTCGTGCCCCGCGCGTGCAGGACGAGACCCGCCGCGAGCAGCGACAACGGGATCGCGATGAGGCTGATGACCGCGGTCCGCCACTCGAACAGGAAGGCGAGCAGCACGGCGACGACCAGCAGGCAACCCAGCGCGAGCGCCGTTGAGAGGTTGCCGAGGGCGGTCTCGATGAACGACGCGGGGCGGAAGATCGTGGTGTCGAAATCGATGCCGGGCAGGCCCGGCTTCATCTCCTCGATCGCCTGCTCGACGCCGCGCGTCACGTCCAGCGTATTCGCCCACGGGAACTTCTCGACGACGAGGAGCAGTCCGGGTCCGTCGTTGACGACAGCGTCACCGAAGAGTGGCTGGTGGTCCTTCACGACCTCGGCGATGTCGCTGAGGTGGACCGACTCGCCCTTCGCGTTGATCAGCACGACCTTCTGGAGCTCGTCCGGCGTGACGATGGCCGGCACGTGCTCGATCTGGAAGCGCTGGTTCGCCGTATCGACGAAGCCACCGGTGCCGATCGCGTGCGCTTCGGAGAACGTGAGGATGCCGGCGTCGAGCGAGTCGGCTGTCCCCTCCATCACCTGGTTCAGGGTGATGCCCGCGGCCTCCATCTTCTCGGGGATGACCTTCACGTGCAGCTGGTTCAGCTGCTCGCCCCAGATCGGGATGTTGGCAACGCCCGGGACGCTGAGTAGCCTCGACCGGATCGTCCAGTACGTGATCAGCGACATGTCCATGACGGACATCGTCTTGGACGACATGCCGATCTTCATGACCCGGCTCGTGGCCGAGACCGGCGGCATCATGAACGGCGGAGCGGCCCAGGTCGGTAGGGACGGGGTGACGCTCTCGATCCGTTCCTGCACGAGCTGACGCGAGTGCATCAGATCGGCGTCCGGCTTGAAGATCAGCTCGATCTGTGACAGCTGGGCGACGGAGTTCGAGCGCAGGATGTCGAGCGAGGGGAGCCCGGCAAGGGCCTGCTCCAGCGGCACGGTCACGAACGCCTCGACGTCGCTCGCCGAGAGGCCCAGGGCGGCCGTCTGGATCTCGACGCGTGGCGGTGCGAATTCCGGGAAGACGTCGACCGGTGCGTTGCGTAGCTCCTGCACCCCGAAGAGCATCGTCCCCGCCGCGATCGCGACGACGATGAACCGGTAGCGAAGGCTGGATGCGACGATCCGGCGAAGCATGGTCAGCCGCCTACTGTTCGCTTACTCCGGGTCGCCGACGCCGAGCTCGGTGCCATACAGCTCCGGGACACCGACGGTCACGACGGGGGTATCGGCAGCGGGGCCGGTGGACAGGATCATGTCCTCGCCGATCGTGCCGATGACCTCGACCTGCTCGCGAACGAAGACATCGTGCTCGGGCTCGGTGAAGACCCAGGTACGGCCTTGCTGGTCGTACAGGACGGTCGCGCTCGGCACCTGGACACGACCGCCATCCGCTGCCGCCACGGGCACCGTCTTGACACCGATCCGCTCGGCGGCCTCGTCGGTCAGGGTGATCTTCTTCACGTCCGACCCGGCGATGTCCTCGATCCGGGCGAGGCCTTCGTCGGCGGTCGCCTCAGGCTCCGTGGACTGGGCGCAGGCGCTGACGAGCACGGCCAGCGTCGTGAAGAAGACGAGGATCCAGCGATCGGTTCTGGACATCTTTCCGCTCCTAGGCCGTGGTCGGTTCGAAGGCCGGCGTGTCGATGACGAGCTCGGGCTCGGCCTCGCCCGTCGGGCGAGATGCGACACGCTGGTACATGGTGGGAACGGCGAAGAGGACGAGGGCGCTAGCGGTGATCAGGCCTCCGACGAGGACGATCGCCATCGGTCGGATCAGCTCATAGCCGGGGCGGTCGCCCAGGACGAGGAACGGCGTGAAGGCGGCGATCGTGGCGACGACGGTCGTCAGGAGCGGCAGCAGTCGCTCGGTCGACGCGTGCAGGATCGCCGCTTGCCCGGTGATCTCGCCTGCCTGTTCGAGGCGTTGCGCGTCCCGGATCAACAGGATCCCGCTACGCGCAGTGATCGCCAGGACCGTCAGGAAGCCACAGATCGATCCGAGCGTCACGCCGCCCGTCGCTGCCGCGGCCAGCGCGCCGCCGAGGATGCCAGCGGGCAGCGACAGGAACACCATCGCGGCGGCGCGCCAGCTCTGGAATACGGCCTGGAGCAGGAGGAATATCGCGATCGCGGCGGCGACGGCGGCGACGATCCAGCGCGTCTGGGCCGCCGCGCGCTCGGCGTAATCGCCGAGGACCTCCGCGCGGTACTCGAGTGGCATGGTGAGCGACTTGACTGCACCGTGGATGTCGTTCGCGGTCTTCGTGATGTCGCCACCAGCGACATCGACGGCCACATCGACGTAGCGGAACACGCCCTCGCGTCGGACCACCGTCGGTGACGCCGCCACGGCGATCTTCGCGACTTGCCCGAGCGTGATGTGGCCGTGCTTCGGGAGGTCGATCGGCAGCTTCTCGATCGCCGCGATGTCCTTGCGCATCTCCGGCGGAGTCCAGACGACGACCTCGAAGACCTTCTCGTCCTCGAACAAGCTGCCGACGACGATGCCCGATAGGAGGCTTGTCGCATTCCGCCGGACTTCGCCCGGCTTGAGACCGTAGCGGTCGGCGGCGGCGAGGTCGACCTGGATCTTGATGGTCGGTTCCTGCGTCACCCCGACGACGTCGGCACTCTTGACGTTCGGCACGCCGGCGACGGCCTCACGGACGGCTCCGGCTCGCTCCTGAAGGATGTCGAGATCCTGGCCATACACGCGGACCACCAGGTCCGATGTCGGCTGCGGGAGGAGCGCGGCGACGCGCTCTGACGCGTACGTCCTGATCTCGCTATGGATGCCGGGATAGCCGGCGACCACGGCGTGGACCGCGTCGATCTGCTTGTCGTAATCCCCGTTCGGATCGAGGCTCAGCCACAGCTCGCCCGAATCGACGTCGGCGACCTGGTCGGAGAGGACGGCACGTCCGACGTGGCCGGCCACATCCTGGACGCCAGGTACGGCTCGAAGCTCGTGGGTGACCTTCGCGACGATGCGGTCCATCTCCTGCGCCGACGTTCCCGGAGCGGCGTCGAAATGGACGAGGACGTCTGGGTCACGGAACGCAGGGAGCGGCGATCCCGCCGCCGCCGGGATGATCGTGGTGCCGAACAGGACGATCGCCGCGACCGAGGCGATGGCCACGACCGCCACGACGGGTCGCGTCCGACCGATGACCCGCGACAGAACACGCGAGTAGGTCGCACGGAGGCTGCGGGCGCGGTCTGACCCCCGACCGAGTCGTTCCGGATCAGCCCGGAGCAGCATGCACAAGGCCGGCGCCACGGTCAGCGCCACGACCATCGACACGATCACGGACGCGATGAACGCGACGACCATCGATGGCGCGAATTCGCCCACGATGCCGCCAGCGAGCAGGATCGGGACGATCGCGCAAGCGACGACGAGGGTCGCGACGGTCAACGGGCCCCGGGTCGCGACCGTGGCCTCGAGGATGATCGGGGCGATCCCGGCCTTCCGGTCCTCAGCATTCTGCTCGCGCGCGCGGGCTTCGATCGCCGAGTAGGCCACGACTGCGTCGTCGACGAGGATGCCGATCGCGAGGACGAGACCCGCGACGACGATGGCATTGATGGTCGCGCCGGCGACCAGCAGGATGATCCCGCCGGCGGCGAGTGACAGCGGGATCGTCACGAGCGCGATGAGCGCCGCCCGTACGTCGCCCAGCAGGACGCCGATCGTCAGGACGACCAGGACGAGCGCGATGAGGAGCGCAAGCGCGATGTCGACGATCGATGTCTGGACGTAGTCGGCAGGTCGGAACAGCGCGCTGTCGACCTTGATCCCGGTCAGACCGGGCTGCATGGCATCGAGAGCTGCTTGCACGTCCTTGCTGACCTGGACCGTGTCCGCGTTCGGGAACTTCTCGACGACCAGGACGAGACCGGGAGCGTCTTCGACGACCGCGTCGCCGATCAGGGGCTGGTGACCCTGGACGACGGTCGCGACGTCCCCGAGCGTCAGTTGCTGGCCGGTGACTGAACGTGCGTCCTCGACGGCGACCTTTGCGAGGTCGTCCGGCGAGTGGATCGGGAAGATGTGCTGGATGCCGAGCCGCTGGTTCGCGGTGTCGATGAACCCGCCGGTTCCCGGCGTCGACGCGTCGAGGAAGGTCAATGGCGAGACCCACAGGGCGTTGCCCGCCGTCTGGATGACATCGTCGAGCTTCACGTTGTTCTCACGCATCCGCTCGGGGTCGACCTGGACCTGGAGCTGGCGCTCCCGCTGGCCCCACACCGCGACATTCGCGACACCAGGGACGCTCAGGAGCCTCGGGCGGATGGTCCAGTGCGCGAGGACGGACATGTCGATCAGCGACACGTCGGTCGAGGACATCCCCACGACCATGACGCGGTTCGCGGACGACAGCGGTTGGAGCATCGCCGGCGACTTCGAGACGTTCGGGAGCGCGTGGGCCTGGGTCAACCGCTCGGCGACCATCTGGCGGGCGCGGAGCACGTCTGTGCCAGGGTCGAAGTACATGACGATCGACGAGAGGCCGGGCACCGACTGCGACGTGATGGTGTCGAGGAAGGCGACGCCATGCAGCAGGTCCGCCTCGAGCGGGACCGTGATCAGCTGCTCGACCTCCTGGGCGGAGAGTCCGAGCGCCTCGGTCTGGACCTCGACGCGTGGCGGTCCGAACTCCGGCAGCGTATCGAAGGACGCGCGCGAAAGCAGGGTGTAGCCCGCGAGCATGAGTACGGCCGCGATCCCGAGCACGATCAGCCGGTATCGAAGACTCCAGGACACGATGACACGCATGACGGAACCGTCCCTCCTCGGCCCCGGCCCCCGCCGGGCGAGCGATGAGTGCCGCCCCTTCGCGGCTCGGCGACCACCTCCTGTCGCCCGCACCCGGTACCGTCCGCCCCCGCGGTCGGATCCCGGGTCCCCTCGGCCGCATCGTGGTCTCGCCCCTGACCACCCTCAATAGTCAATCTGCACCAATCACGTGGGTGCAGATGACCATGATTCACCTAGATTTACCTAGGTTCTGACCGCTTTTCGGGCTCTGCGCGGTCCGCCGTGCCTACCCCAGTTCCTCGGCGAGCCGCTCGAAGCGTGGCAGTGCGTCATCCATGTTCCGACGCACCCACGCTGGGTCGTCGATGAATCGGAGACCGCGGTGCAGCGCCCCGGCCATCCGACTGGCCCACCACCCGGTGGCGATCGCCGCCTGGCCGGCCGCGTCCGGGATGGGTTCGCCCCGCGCGCGGAAGTACGCGCCGAACGCATCGGCGACCTCCGGGCGGCGCCAGAAGTCACTCGACAACAGGTCGCCGACGTCGCCATGACCGCGAGACCGCGCGTCTGCGGCGAGCAGTGTCAGGAGGTCGGTGCCCGGTAGCCCGGCGGGGTGCCACGTGTCCCAATCGAAGACGGCCGACAGACGGCCATCCATGGTGAAGATGTTGTTCAACCAGAGATCGCCGTGGATCAGGATGGGGCGAAGTCCCGCACACCAGCGACGGCTCGCTGCTATGACGTCGCGCAGGGCGGCGGCGTGTTCGGGGAAGAAGTCGATGACCTCGGTGAGGTGGTCCTCGATCGCGGTGCAGTGAGGCGCGCCCGCCGGCATCGTGGCTAGGAACGAGATCACGTCCTCGAGCAGCGTCGCGTCCAGGGTCAACACATGCCGCCCTGGCGCCACCGTCTCGGTCGACCATTTCGCCTCACCTGTCATGCCGAGGCCGATGGGCCGTGGCACGCGCTCGACGCCGCCGTCCGCCAGCGCGGTGAGTGCCGCGAACCCGCGAGCCGGGTCCTTGGGCAGCTCGCGCTTCGCGACGCGGAGTTCTGCTCGCGTCCCATCTGCGAGCGTCAAGCGGACGAGCGCGGAGCCGTCACCGCTCGGTCGCACGCGCGGGTCGCGGACTTCGGATCCTGCTGCTCTGACGACCGCATCGATGACGCGGGGTCCGCCTCCGACCGCGGCGTCGTTGCGCACGAGTTCCGCGAGGACCCCGCCCAGACTCACGGTCCGCACACGTCGCCGGATCGCGCCGGGTCGGCGGACCGGCGGGAGTCGGTGCAGCGCGGCGAGTCGGTAGCCCTCCGGGGGTCGCGTGCGCAGACGCCGGATCGCGAGTTCCCGCCGAGAGGCGTATTCGATGGATCGCGCCGACGGCCGGCGGTTCAGCGCGAGGCGTCCCCAGAGCAGGACATCGGCATCGCTCGCAGCCACGTCAGGCAATGCCCATCGGTCGTCGGCTTCGATGATCGCCGTCTTGACGGCGGCGTCCGCCGGCCGATACAGGTAGGCGAGCGGCGGGAACGGCGGTGGGACGCGAGAGCGCCGCTGGAGGTGGTCGGTCATGTCGTCGATGGGTCACCGAAGATCCGGCGCATCACCCGGAAGCGGCCGAGCTCGGGATAGGTGTCGACGATCTGCAGGGAGTGGCGGTTGATCGCGAAGACCAGGAGCGACACGACGCCGACCACCACCATGCCGATCAGGAACGATGGCTTGACGAGCTGCGCGATGGCGACGACCACGATCGCGCCGATGATGATCGACGCATAGGGCCTGACATAGCGACGGTCGAGTCCGTGGACCCACGTCTGGGTCCTGAGCCCCCACTGGTAGATCACGTTCTGCAGGATGAACGTCGCGGATGTCGCGACGGCTGCACCGACGGCGCCGAACTGGCGGATCAGGACGACTGCCAGGATGAGGTTGAGGGCCGCGGTCGATAGGTCGGTGAGCGCCAGGAAGCGGACGCGATTGAACACGCGCAGGGTCAGCGCGTTGAAGCCCATCGCGCCGTTCACGTAATAGCCCAGGCACAGGATCCCGAGGATCACCCCCGACGCGCGGTACGGCTCGCCGAACAAGAGGACCGCGAGCGGTTCCGCGAACCCGATGCAGAGCGCGAAAAGCGGGAAGGCGAGGATCGCGATCCACGCCGCCGTCTGCCAATAGAGGTCGTTCAATGCGACCCGATCGCCGCGCGCGTAGTGGCGGGCAGCGCCGGGCGTGAAGATGAATCGGAAGCTGGTCGCGACGAACAGGTTCTGGATCGCGACCGGCATCACTGCGCGGAATTCCGCGACCTGAGCCGTGGTGCTCAGGACCTGGATGAGCACGACGGTCAGCGACCCACGCAGGACCATCGCGAGGTCCGAAGTCAGCAGCGGAACGCTGAACGTGAAGATCTCGCGCGTCGGGAAGCGCAGGGTCTCGCGGCGAAGCTCCTTGATCAGGCCCTGCATGTGGAGCATCCGGAGCAGTACGAACGAGTAGACGAACAAGCCCAGAGCCGCCGCCACGACGTAGCCGAGCGCCAGCGCCTTCACGTCCTGCCCCGTCGCGATCAGCGCCGCGACGATGCCGAGCTGGAGCACAGGCGCGAGGACGTAGCGTCGGAAGAAGATCGAACGAGCCGATCCGAAGGTCGCGAAGAGCGAGATGAGCAGGCTGTCGAGCGCCTGGATCGGCGCAAGGATGATCATCAAGAGGAGGATCCCCAGCGCCAGGTCGTTGTCGACGAAGCCGCCCAACAGGCCTTGGAAGGCGTATGCGGCGAGGACGACGGCAAGCCCCATCCCGATCACGGTCCCGACCACGACCGCGAGCGTTCCCCACATGCGACCGTAGTCGCGATTCTCGTGATAGATGGGGGCGAACCGGCCGACCGTGCGCTCCAATCCCAACAGACAGATCGTCGTCCCGATCGCAACGATCGAGAGCGCCAGCGCGAAGGCCCCGTAGTCGTCCTTCGTGAGATAGCGGACGATGATGACCTGGGTCACGAAGTCGAGGCCGAGACCGATCACGCGGCCGACGAGGAGCAGGCTCGATCCGCGGATCTGTTTGCGGTTGGCGTCTTTCCCGGGGTCGGAGGCGTCGGCGGCGGCTGCGTCGATGCTCACGTCGTCGACCCCGGCTGAGTCGAAGGTCGAAGGTATCCCCTTGGGCTCGTCCGCGCTCGACGCCACGCTAGCTCCGCTTCGTCATCGTTGACCCCGGTCCAGCCGATCGACCGTCCCCCCGGGCCCGCCCGACGATACCGGATGGCGCCAGAGGGCGTTGAAGGTGCTTCAAAAGTTGTAAATCCGGCGACACGACGTGCGTGTGCGGTGCGGTGGGGTCCGCTGCGGTCTTGACGCGAAGGGTGTTGCGCTGGTACACCACCGCTCCGACTCAGTCGCAGCGCCGGGGGGCGCGCCCGAGTCGGAGGTCTTGGTTCGTCGGTGCCAGTCCTTCGTGGCCCACCCAGTCACGGCCCGATGGCATCGCTCCAAGACCGGACATCGCGGGGAGGACGCCTTGCTGCGCCGGTTGGGGGCCGAGCAGCGGCCAGGCCCGTCGGGGCCGGGTCGAGTGGGGCTAACCCCGTTTGCCCATGACGCCACTGTCGCCACCGAGCTGCGTGCTCGGTGGCGTTCGTGTTTCTGGGGAGATCTCTAGCGCGGGTTCGACTCAGGGGGTGGGAGGACTCATCATGGCCGAGCGCAACCGTCGAACGAGGAAACTAGTCCAGCCGGCGTACCTCCATCGAAAGCTGGAGGAGGCGTCAGCAGCGCCGTCGATCCCGTTCACGGATCCCCGTCGCACTCGAGCCGGTCGCTTCGCGTCGCGGTTCGTCGTCCTGCTCCAGGTCGTCATCCTGGTCGGCGCGGTCGTGATCCCGGCCGCGACGATCGCGGCGGATCCGACCGGGTCGTCTGATCCGGCGACGGGTGCTCCGGCCGATCCCGCCGCGACGCCGGAGCCCACGGCGGAACCGACACCCGCCCCGACGCCCGAGCCGACCCCGAAGCCCACACCCGAACCCACGCCCGAAGCGACGCCTCCGCCGACCGAGGCGCCTACCCCTGCGCCGACGGTCGCGCCAGATCCCACCGTCGCACCCGAGCCGACGGTGGCCGAGCCTTCGGCCGCTCCGTATCCATCGACGCCCGCAGAGTCCAGGTCCGACCCGGGTGCGGGGCCTGCTCAGCCAGAGCCGACGGAGGCTCCGTCAGAGGCGC
>DASSZA010000292.1:0-2082 GCA_035703005.1 Candidatus Limnocylindrales bacterium
CGCTGCAAGGCGCTCTGGGTCTGGAAAGCGCGGCGGCCCGCAAGTACCCGGGCCGTACCGCTGAGCCCTGGTCGGCCGCTTCCGCCGCGAGGCAGATCCGATTGACGTCGCCTCAGGCGCCGGCTGCTGCAAATCGCGCAAAGGATCACTCGTCCGATAACGGTCTGTGGCGCGGTGTGTGTGTGGCTGGTTCGGAGGAGGCCGTTCCGGTCTCGTGTTCGGCGTTCGGGTGCGTAGCTTGCTGGTCTTTACTGAGCCATCGGTGGTCATGCCGTTTCAGGTGGGACCACGGTGCGTGAGCTCGAGTGGTGGGTCGAAGTGGCGGTTCGCGTCGACGGTTGGGCAGTTGCGCGGCCCGCGAGGCGGCGGGAGCGCGCCGCGCCCGCGTTTGAGCCGTGCGGGTAGGCCGTGGTGCGTGACGGCGTCGACGACGTCTCGGCGCCCGACGGGCTTGGGTAGCCGGATGTCGATGCACTTGCTGATGGCAATTGCGGCGATACCGATCGGGCTCCCGTCGGGGGCGAAGCTCGGGGGAGCGAGTTCGCTCACCTTGACGATCACGCGGGCGCGTCCCGAGATGACGCTGACTGCGGCCAGCGGCTCGAAGCCGGCTACCCATCGCACTCGCAGCACGCGACCGTGTCGGCGCCGGGTCGCGGTGTCGAGTGCTTTCGGCCACTCCCATGGCCCGAGCGCCAACGTCGCGACCTTTCGGCGGTTGCGCGGGCCGGTGACGGTGACGCGCCGTCGCTCACCGCGGCGTCCTGTCGATGGAACTATCGCGAGGAAGGCGTGGGTGCTGCGGTCGGTCCGCAGGCCGTCACGTGTCGTCCGGAGGGCGATGCGTGCGCCGCGGGCCAGGACGCCGTGGACGGCGACATGCCGGGCGTCGAGTCGTTGGACGCCGAAGGCCTGAAGGAGCGGCTTGCGGCCGTCGAAGACGACTTGCGTGCATGAATCGATATCGGCCGCGGGCGGACCGACCGGCAGCCAGTCGTCCTCCGGTGGAGGCAAGCTGACGAGCGTGGGCGCATCCAGGAACGATCCCCATGTCGATTCATAGAGGCCGGTTTCGGCCCCTACGACGCGGCCGAGTTCCACGCATCGCTGACGCCGGGGGCCGGTCGTCGTCGCGACCTTCCGCGTGTAAGCCACAAGACCCAGGCGGCGGCCGCCTGCAGGATCGTCGATCGTCAGCACCCGCCGCGCGGAACCGAGGACATAGCGGTCCCCGTGCGTGAACTCGACGATGCTGCGGCCCGCCAAATCCATCACGTGCGTCCGCGCCTCCGACGGTACCTGCAGCGTGAGATCCGCACGTCGAACGGTTCCGGGTAACACAGCGAGGTAGGTCCTCGTCGTCGGATCGACCGGCACTCGCTGCACGGTCGCACCGACCCGAAGCCTCACGGGGCCGGGGACCGGCGCCAGACCCGCGACGATCGTGTGGGTCACACGCGGTTCGGCCGCGGCCGGGTCGTCGACCAGTCGTTCCACGGTGACCGGCAACAGGTCCGGGGCATACGGCTCCACCGCGCCACAGACTGAGCGATCTCCAACGCCCATCTCGCGACGGCGTCCGTCACTCCAGAGCCGGAACAGGGCGCCGTCGATCAGTCGGCCGACCTGTAGGCAGACCTCCGGTCGGTTGTTCTCATGCTGACGATCGAAGGTGCGGACCACCCACGGCGGCCCGCCCCCCGGGTCGGGAACCGTGGCGCCGATGCGCCCCGCGGGCTGCGGTTGAAGCGCTACGGACGCCGTCAGCGCCCCGGCGACGATGGACGCGAGCGCATCCACGTCACGAGAGCCTATTGCCGCCGTGCCGTCCCGTCGGAGCGCGTCACGGCGGCCAGCCAGGTCGCGAGCGCGCAACGGGACCCTCGAGGACCACTATCGCGTTTGTACGACGGGCTCGACGTCGCGTCGGCGGCGGCCGAACGAGAGCGGACCTGCGGTAGCCGTCGGCGAGCGGGAGGCGCCGGCCGCCGCGGTCGGTCGGCGCGCGGTCGGTGACGAGTCGCAGCACAAGGCTCTCAGCGATAGACCCGAGCCTAGTCGGTTGGAGGCGCAGGCCGCGAT
>DASSZA010000006.1:0-7726 GCA_035703005.1 Candidatus Limnocylindrales bacterium
GTGACCGGCGAACGTGCCCGCGAACAGGACATCGCCCTTGGGCCCGAGGCGGTCCATGACGTCGCCTCGGCCGGCGAGCACCGAGATCGGGAAGCCGTTGGCGATCGCCTTGCCAAGCGTCGTCAGGTCAGGCGTCACGCCGAACCGCTCCTGCGCGCCACCAGGGGCGTGGCGGAACCCCGTGATGATCTCGTCGAAGATCAGCAGCGTCCCGGCTTCCGTGCACGCCTCGCGCAGCGTCTCGAGGAAGCCGGGGTCCGGAAGCACGACGCCGGCGTTGTGGAAGACCGGCTCGAGGATGACCGCGGCGATCGTGTCGCCCTCACGGCGCAACGTCTCGCGGACACCCTCGGCGTCGTTGTACTCGCGGACCACGACGAGATCGCGGACGGCCGCCGGGATGCCCGCGGACGCGGCGACTGGGGTCGGATCGCCGTCTTCCTCCGTCGCGAAGTGATGGCTCCACGCGACGTAGTCGTGCCAGCCGTGGTAGTTGCCCTCGAACTTGAGGATCCGCTCGCGGCCGGTGAACGCCCGGGCGAGACGGATCGCGTGGAACGTCGCCTCGGTACCGGTGCACGCGAAAACGACCTGGTCCGCCGACGGGATCATCCCGACGAGCCGCTCGGCAAGCTCCACCTCGAGCGGGTTGGCGGTCGAGAACGACACACCGTGCTCGTCCATCGCGCGGCGTGCGGCGGCGTTGACGCGGGCGTCGTTGTGGCCGAGGAGCACCGCTCCGAACGAGGAATGGAAGTCGATGTATTCGTTCCCGTCGACGTCGCGGATGCGCGATCCCTGCGCCTGCGTCATGAACAGCGGGTACGGTCGAGCGCCGCGCCCCTCGCCCTGGACGCCACCCGGCGAGACGCGGCTCGCGCGCTGGTGGAGGGCCGCAGAGGCCTCGGTCGTGATCGGCCAATCGAGAGCGTCGCGCTCGGGGCGTCGATCGAGGGTCGTCATGCGGTCACCGCCCTTGCTGCTCCCAGGGTGGGGATCATCACGCTCGTCCGGACGCCACTCGCCGCCGACGCGTACAGCGCGTCGATGACGGCGCTGTCGCGCACACCGTCCTCGAAGTCGGCGTGGGCACCTCGGCCCTCGTGGATCGCGGTGAGGAACTCCGCCCACATCGCGCACACCTGGCCGATCCACCCGACGGACGTCCCGTCGGCGCCACCGACGAGCAGCTCCGCGGCCCCCGGGTGCTGGGCATTCACCAGGACGCGCCGATAGCCCAGCGTCGCCTCATCGCTCGGCAGGCAGACCTGGAACTCGTTGCCGCGTTCGAGGTCCCACCTCGCCGATCCGACGGTCCCGGACACCTCCACCTCCATCGCCACTCGCCGCCCACGCGTCACGCGGCTGGTCTCGAGGACGCCGTACGCCCCGTTCTCGAACGTCACGATCGCCGCCGCGGCGTCCTCGACGTCCACGGCGCCCATCGCGACGGCGCCCGTGCTGTCGGCGGACCCGGCGCCTCGGTTGCCGATCGCATCGGCTCCGGGCAGCGGTCGTTCCGGATACGCGATCGCTGTGAGGCCCTGGACCGTCTCGATCTCGCCGACCAGGTAGCGCGCCGTGTCGGCGAGGTGGTAGCCGGTGTCGATCGCGATCCCGCCCCCGGCGAGCCGCTTCTGGAAGCGCCACAGCAGTGGCACGTCGGGGTCGGCGGCGTAGTCGAGCAGGAACGTCGCGCGGAAGCTACGCATCTCGCCGAGCTCCCCCCTGTCGATCAACTCCCGGATCGCGCGCAGCGCCGGCATCCACCGATAGGCAGCGCCGAGCCCGTGGAACACGCCGGCCGCCTGGCAGGCCGCCAGCAGCTCTGCCCCGGCCGCGGCGTCCGTCGCGAGCGGCTTCTCGCTGACGACGTGCTTGCCCGCGGCCGCGGCGCCAAGCACGACCTCGCGGTTGTAGGCGGGTGGCAGGCACGTCACGACGAGGTCGACGTCCTGCGCGTCGACGAGGGCGCGCCAGTCGGGCTCGACACGCGCATAGCCGTAGCGCTCGACGAGGCGCGCTGCGAGCCGGTCGTTGACGTCCGCGACCGCGACGAGCCGGGGTCGCAGCGGCAGGTCCGGGTAGAGCGGCGCGAGCATCGACAGCGCGAGGCTGTGGGCGCCGGCCATCGTGCCCGCGCCGACCATGCCGATCCCGAGCTGACGCGCGACGGTCATGCCGGGACGTCGCTCACCGTGACGGTCGCTGCCATCTCGTCGAGCGTCACGCGCCGCTTCTCGGTCGCGGCCGTGATCACCGCGTCGCACATCAACGCTGCCTGGTAGCCGTCCTCGAAGCTTGCCTGCTCGACGGGGAGCGGCTGGTCCTCGATCACGGCGGTAAGGAAGTCTCGCCACTCGTGGGCGAAGCTGTGCTCCCACCCGACGGTATGACCCGGCGGCCACCACATGTCCATGAACGGGTGATCGGGCTGGCTCACGAGGATGTCGCGGAAGCCGCCCGTCCCATCGGCCTCGTCGCCCGGGTAGAAGACGTGGAGGCGGTTGAGGTCCTCCATGTCCCACCACAGCGAACCCGCGGTCCCGTTGAACTCGACGACCTGGCGGCCCTTCCAGCCCCATGCGACCCGCGATGCCTCGAGCGACGCGATGCCGCCACCGCGCAGCTCGACCGCCGCGACATACGCGTCCTCGAGGTCGACCCCGACGTCCGCCCCGGTCAGCTTGGCCGCGGTCGCCTGCACGGCCTCCGCCTCGTTCCCGAGGTAGCGCATGAAGTCGATGATGTGGCAGTAGTCGGTGATCGCCCGCGAGGCGTTCGGCTTCCGGCTCGGCGAGGTCCCGGCCGCGTGGTCCTGGAGATAGACGGCCCGGAACTGGAGACACCGGCCCAGGCGCCCGCTGTCCACGATCTCGCGCGCGAGCCGCATCGCGGGCATGTAGCGGTAGTTGAAGCCGACCGCAGCGCGGACGCCCGCCCGTCGAGCCGCTTCGAGGAGGGCGGCGGCCTCGAAGCGATCCCGGCCGAGCGGCTTCTCGCATAGCACCGGTTTGCCGAGCGCCAGCGTCGCCTGCGTCGCCTCGAGGTGCGCGGTCTCGCCGAGGAGCACCGCGATGACGTCGATATCGGGGTCGTCGACGACCTCGCGCCAGTCGGTCGTGAACTTCTCGATGCCCAGGTCACGCGCCATGGCCAAGCCGCGATCCGGGGTTCGGGCGGCCAGCGCTGCGAGCTCGATCGGGCGATGCAGCGGCGTGACGTGATTGAGCGTGTGTAGCGCATGGCCGTGGGCGCGGGTGATCCACCCCGCGCCGAGGAGTCCGATGCGGATCGGGTCGGTCATCCTCAGGTCAGGCCGGCACGGGCGGCGGGGTCGCCGCTTCGCCAAGGAACCGTCCCGGATCGGCCATGACGTACCGGATGGTCTCTGCGTAGCGCTCGATCAGCTCCGTCGACTGCAGGAAGATCGGGTACCGCGCCTCGCAGATGACGAGCGACGAATCGAGCATCCGATTCGCCTCCGGATAGTCGTCCGGGTCGTACCCGCGGTCCTGGAACACAGGGAAGGCGGGTGCCGGCTGCGTGTGCCACAGCTCGCACCCGACGCCCGCGGTAAGCAGCGCCTGCCCGAGCGAATCCCGGAAGACGGTCGGCTCGACGTGACCGAGACCCATCGCCGCTGGATCGAGCCGGACGCGGTAGTGGTAGTAGCTCGAGGTGCGGTCGTTGGGTACGTATGGGGGCGTCATGCCGGGCAGGCCGCCGAGCGCCTCGTCGAGGATCGCCGCGTTCTGCTGCCCCGTAGCGATGTACTCGGGCAAACGCTGGAGCTGCGAGCGCGCCAGTGCGGCAGGCATCTCCTGGTGGCGATAGTTCCAGCCGATCGAGAAGCCGGTGTACGGCCGGAAGTTCCAACCGGTCAGCTTCGCGAGCTCCGGGATGTCCTCGCCGAACGTCCGAAGCCGTCGCGCGCGAGCCAGGAGATCGGGATCGTCGGCGACGAGGAGACCACCCTCACCGCCCGACAGGATCTTGCTCGAGTTGAGGCTGTAGCAGCCGATGACCCCGATCGAGCCGACCTGGCGGCCGTGGTAGGTCGCGCCGTGAGCCTGGCACGCGTCCTCGATGACGTAGAGCCCGTGCCGGTCTGCGATCGCGATGATCTCCTCGAGATCGGCCGGCATACCACCGATGTGGACGGCGATGATCGCTCGGGTCTTCGGGGTGATCTTCTCCTCGATACGGGCCGGATCGAGGTCGAACGTCCGCGGGTCGATGTCGACGAAGACGGGCACCGCACCCTGATGGAGGATCGGCTGCCACGTGCCGGCGAAGGTGTACGCCGTCGTGATCACCTCATCGCCCGGCTCGATCCCGATCGCGTACAACGCGGAATGGATAGCGGCCGTCCCGGAGTTGAAGAGCAGGCATGCGTCGCGACCGACGAAGGCCGCCCACTCGTTCTCGAGGGCCGTCATCTCGGGCGCACCGACTCCGCCCAGGAGGCCTCGCTCGAGCACACCGGCGACGGCGGCACGGTCCTCCGGTCGGATGTCCGGCCAGCGTCGTTTCAGCCCTTCCGGGACGCGATCAACCTCGGGAGAGCCCATCTGGGAAGGCCCCTTCGCTATATGGGTCGACGGTCGTCCGATCGTACCGTACGGCGACCCTTCGGACGGGCCGGTCCTACCCGGCGGACCCAGTCCCGAAGGGCAGACGGGGGTCGATCCCCTGGTCGCCCCAGGTCTCGCGGACCCAGGCATGCGACGGGTCGTCCGGCGCGCGCCACGCGCGCTCGCCGGGCCCGGCCATCACGTTGAGGTAGTACAGGTCATAACCGGGCGCCGCCATCGCCGGTCCGTGCCAGCCGTGCGGGACGAGGACGGTGTCACCCGTGGCGACCGTCGTGAGCAGCTCGATCGGGCGATCGGCGGTCCCGTAGATGTGCTGGTAGGCCAAGCCCGGACCCGCTGGACCGTCCGCCACGATGTAGTGGTAGATCTCCTCGAGCTCGGTCTCGACCTCGCGTTCCTCGTCGTGCTTGTGCGGCGGGTACGACCCCCAGTTGCCGCCTGGCGTCAGGACCTCGACCGCGATCAGCCGATCGGCTTCGAACCGAAGCGCGGACCCGAAATTGCGCACCTCGCGCGAGCACGCGCCGGCCCCGCGCAGCTCGACGGACACATCCCCTGCCGGCACGTAGCGGACGGGATAGCGTGCCTCCGCGCGAGCCGCGGCGACGGCGAATCGACCGCCGGCGGCGCTCGTCACGCCAACGTCGCATCCGGGCGGGACGTAGAGGAAGTCGCTCGGCCCGGCCCACACGCTCTCGCGGCCGTCGAGGTCGAATGGCCGCCCGTCGGCGATCACCTCGAAGGCGCCGGCGAGCGGCAGGACGATCACCTCGTCGCCGTCGGTCTGGAACGCGATCCGGCCGCCGGGCGCGAGCGTCGCTGCGCGCATCCCGCTGAACCGCCACCCGGCGGATTCCGGTGTGAGGACGACCGACCAGTCGCCGTCTGTGAGCGACCCCGCCGGTCGATAGAGGCCCGACGCGACGGCCGTCACGCCTGCTTCAGGTCGGGATTCGGGACGAGGACGTCGGTGACCTGGTGGAGCAGCTCGTGGTACGACGCGATGAACGCTCGAAGGGTCCTTGCGCTCGGGCCGAACGAGTCGAACTCATCCGGCGTCAGGCCGTCTGGCTCCATCGCTCGGCCGAAGTCGGGGAAATGCCGGCGGAGGTGGTCGACGATGCGCGGATCCACGGGTTCATCCATCCGTGGCCGGACTTCGACGTCCGACGCGTTGAACCGCTTCTGCCAGGCCGACGGGATCGTGATGATCACGTCGCCGCCGATGAGCTCGGACCAGTGGAGCTGATGCCGGATCGCGGCGCCCAGCGGACGCGCACGGAGGCCGCGGCGCTGGAATTCCTCGACCGTCCGCTTGAAGACGGCGACCCCTGACCAAGGCAGGGCGCTCGGGTCCGAGATGATCCCGTCACGGTCGGTCTGGAGCCGGAGCCAGTCCTCGAGCCGACCCATCATCACGGTGATGACGGGTCCCATGTCAGCGACCGGCAGGCCCTCGGCCTCGCGGCGCTTCAGCCCGCGCTCGACCGCTTCACCTGCGGCCACGGCCTGCGGTACCGAGAACGACACCGTGGCGTTGACGTTCACACCACGATAGGTCGCCTCCTCCATGACCTTCACGCCCACGGAGGTCGTCGGGAACTTCACGATGATGTTCGGCGCGAGGCCGGCGAAGTGCTCGCCCTGGGCGAGCATCCGGTCGAACGAGCGGAAGAGCGTCGGGTCGGTCTGCATCGACAGACGTCCCTGACGTCCACCGGTTGCGTGAAACGCCGGGAGCAGCAGCGGCGCGGCGCGCAGGGACATCTCCTCCACGATCGCCCACGCGAGATCGATCTCGGTCGCGCCCGCGCGCTCCTTCGCCAGAGCGCGGACCCGGTCGCGCCAGTAGGCCGGCTCCGCCTTCCACACGTCGTGCACGATGGTCGGGTTCGCCGTCGCCCCGACCGCCCCGTACGAGATCGCGTACTCCAGCTCCGGGACGGAACATGAGTCGTTCCAGATGTCCGTCGGTGTCGTGGAGATCGTCCTCCCCAGGGGCGAGTCGGCCAGCGGCAACGTCACCGAGGGGTCGATCGTCTGCGTCGCGCTTCCCATCGAGCAACCTCCGCTCACCGCATTGACACTGGTCCGTGGCCGCGATACCGTCCGAACCCGGTCTCAGCGTAATCGATTACCCGCGACCGCTAGGAGGGGACGTTGTCGGACGCGCCCGCGGTCGTCCACGATACGCCACCGGGCCGGGATACCATCGCGCCAGCGCGCGTCGTGAAGGGGGTTGGTCGAGGAGGGTCGATGGCCGTCACCGTCGATGGCGACGCGCGCGGACGTCTGCGCGGGGACCATGACGCGCTCCCCCATGCGTCGATCGGGACGGTGCCCATCCTCTGGTACAACACCGACGGTGGCGGATGGGTCGGTTCGACTATCCTCGATGAGATCGCCCGTCTCGGCTACGAAGGGACGCAGCTCGGTCACGACTTCGCGCGTGGACACACGCTTCGCGACGAGCTGAATGGCAGGAAGCTCCGCCTGGCCGAGGTGTATGCGGCGATCCCGTCCACGGTCGACGGTCCGGTCGACGGGGCGCTCGACATCGCCCGCGCCGGTCTACGCGAACTCCACGAGGCGCGCGGCGATGTGCTGTGCGTCGCGATCGACGGCTCGACGGATCGCGACGTGACCGGTGGACGTGCCGATGGGCCCGGGACTTCCGCGTTCACCGATGCGGCGTGGGCGGCCCTGGCCGACGTCCTCCACACGATCGCCGATGAGGCTGCCGCGCTCGGGCACCCGACCGTGTTCCACCCGCACGCGGGCACCTACGTCGAGACGCCGGCCGAGATCGAGCGCCTCCTCGCGGCGACCGACGCCGACCGGGTCGGGATGTGCCTGGACACGGGTCACCACATCGTCGGCGGCGCCGATCCCCTCGCCGACCTGCGTCGGCTGGGTGAGCGTGTCCGGCACGTGCACCTCAAGGACGTCGACGAGGCCGTCCTGAGCGCGCTCCGAGCGGGTCAGTACACCGGCCTCGACGAGGCAGTCCGCGACGGACTCTTCACCGAGCTCGGGGCCGGCATGCTCGATCTCGACGCTGCACTCGCGATCCTGGCCGGGCGTGACTACGACGGCTGGTTGATGGTCGAGCAGGACCGCAGCGTCGG
>DASSZA010000091.1:0-3255 GCA_035703005.1 Candidatus Limnocylindrales bacterium
ATCTCGAGGTGGTGGATCCAGCCACCGGCGTTCGGCACGTGGTCGCAACATGCGTCCAGCTCGCGTGGGGGTGCGATGTCGACGCCGAGCGGATGCGTTCGTTCGACTGGTCGCCCGATGGGGTCACGATCGCATACACGAACTATCGAGGCGTCGGCACGGTCGACGTCCGAACGCGCCACCTCACCTCGCTCTTCGACGAAGGCGCAGGTAGGCCCGCGAGTCCGACCTGGAGTCCAGACGGTCAGACGATCGCTTTTGAATACGGCGTCCCGTATCAGGGCCAATACGTCGGGGTGCTGCGTGAGATCCAGTCGATCGGGCGGGACGGGTCGGAGCGTAGACGGCTGAGCGGCAGCCCGGAGCCCGAGTCGATCGGCTTTTCGAGCCCGACCTGGTCAGCCGACGGTACGAGGATCGTCTACCTCGGCTCCGACGCTTGGAAGGACACCGGCTGGGCCCTTCGCGTCATGGCGATCGACCTCATCGACGGGGCGCCGGTGGGTTCGCCGAGATCGCTCGTCGACCTTGGCACGGCCTATTGCCTGGGCTTCTGCCCGACCGTGACGCTGTCTCCCGATGGCCAGAGCGTCCTCATCGATGACGGTGACCACCTGGTCGTCGCTCCGATCGATGGGACGGAAGGCCGGAGCCTCCCGGTCAATGCCCGCCCGATGGCCTGGCGACCGATCCCGTAGCTGTGGAGGTTTGGCGGTCGCAAGTATCTCCGGCGACCGCCACACGTCCGAGGTTGCTACGGGTTGAGAGCGAGACAGATCCCGGCGAGGTTGCCCTTTGTGGTTCCAGACTTTGACAACAGCTCGTCCAACTCCCAGATGGGCACACCGTTCGGCTGCATGTCGACGAGCTGCGCCGACCAGACCTCCCGACCGACGTCGAGCAAGTGAGGCGCGCCGCCCGCGGTGTGGATATCGATGAACAGACCGCCGAACGTGACGATCGCCGAGCCGTCGGGCGCATAGGTCGCGACCGAGTTGAGGCTGAGCGGGAAGCCCACGGATCGCCCCGTCGATGGGGCGAAGAAGGTCTCGGTGACCGACCCCGAGTCGACCTCCCGCGTCGGGTTCCCGTCAGCGTCGAAGTGGACGACGATGTTCACCGTCCCCACGAAGCGCGCGAAGACCGGGTAGCCGCAGGCGGCGGTGAGGAGCTGCCGTGGGACCGTGAAGTCGACGTCCTCATGGACGACGAGGGGCGGAGTGGCCGCCACGACCGAACTGGATATGGCCAGCGCGACCGCAGCGCCGAGCACAGGCGCCAGACGGAGCGGACGCGATCCCCTTCGCGTCGTCCGGACCGGCCTAGGACGTGGTGCCACCATCGGACACACCTCCAATCTCCCCCGGCCTCGGTAGGGTAGATGGTGGCCGTCTCGTTTCTGCGTCGCGATGATCGCTGTCGCTCCCAGACGTACATGCTCCCGACGGTCGTTCCTCAACTCCGTCGCGAATGACGGCACACGTGCATTGCGCCGGGGGATCTGGTCTTGTGAGGAACCGACGTGATCGGCTCGCCTTGGCTCGCCATTAGGCGGACATCAACGTGCCATCTCGTTCCGCAGAGATTGCGAGCGGACCGAGTTGCCAGCCGACTACGGTGCGAACGACACGGTGTCTAGGATCGACTCGAACAGCGCCCGGTCTGCCGGGTCGCTTGCCTGATCGAGGCGTGGGTCGCGGAAGACGAACTGGTAACCCTGATCACCGTGCACTCCTACGACGAGGTTGATCAGGATGCCGCAGTCCCAGGAGATGAACGTCGCTGGATCCGATGCGACGGTCGTCGACTCGACCGATCCGGGCTCCGCTGGGCACTCCGTATGGAGCTGCGGGTTCCTGGCGATGACCTCATCAGCGTATGCCGCGAGGTCGACTGAGATCGGGGCGGCAAAGGCATGGACTGTCTTGAGGTCGGGCCCGTGGAACTTGTCGACCGCGGGATCTTCGCTGCCTGGGGCGCCCTTCCCATCCCAGGCGCTCGACGCCGGCGTCGCCGTCCACCCGACCGGCAGCGTGACGCTGTACCCGTACAGCGGCGAGGTAAAGGTGACCGCGGACGCGGCGGCGCTCGCCGACGCAGACGCCGATGCCGACGCCCCTACCGTGGGAGACGGCGATTCCGCGGGCCTACCAACGCCGCCTCGTTGCGGTCCCAGCAGGTACCACCCACCCACGGCGATAACGACGACAGTCACCGCCAAGACGGCATAGCGTGCCCATCCGTTCATCGAGAACCTCCAAGGCTGGCCAAAGCCACGCCGTTCCTGGGTTGTCGTTTTCACGGCGGTCGCGATCGATCGACGCACGGCCTCCGGCAACTCGGTCGGACCTTCGTCAAACCACGCAGCCAGCGTCGTATCGGGGTCCTGCGTTCGGTTGGTCATGCTGGACGCACCTGTCGGCTATCGCCGCCGTGATCCGTAAGCACGTCGCGCATCGCTCGAGTCCCGTAGTGCAGTCGGGACTTCACGGTTCCGACGGGCACACCGACGATGTCGGCGATCGAAGCCAGAGGAATACCAGCGTGATGATGGAGGACGACGACAGCACGATGCTCTGGCGAGAGGCGCCGAAAGGCCCGCTCCAATGCGTCGCGATCGTCGACCGAGACCGTTTCGTCCGACCCGCCCGGCCCATCGACAGGGAGGGGCAGGACGTTCTTGCTCCACCGTCGATACCGTCGAAGCTCTTCGTAGCAGGCATTCACCACGAGTCGATGGAGCCAGACCTCGAAGCGCTCCGCGTCACGCAGATTGGGCAGCTGACGCCACGCGAGCAGGAATGCCTGCTGGACGGCATCCTGAGCCTGCTCGGCATCGCGGAGAATCCGAAACGCGATGGCGTAACAGCGGTCGCCGTCTAGGTCGATCAGCGCGGTGAACGAGACATCGTCGCCCTGCCGTGCGCGCTCGACCAGCTCGACTCGCACTGCTGACCCTCTTGGCCGCGCCCGGTCGGGCGCCCTCACCAACTAGAGATGGTCGCTGACTGCCAAAGGTTCACACCCGGCGCGGGTATGAGCAGGGGTACGGCCGGAATCACAACGGCCCTCGGAGTCGTGTCCGGGGGCCGTTTCGTGTTCAAGAGATTGGCTGGCGAGGAAGGATTCGAACCTTCGGTCTCCTGATCCAGAGTCAGGCGCCTTACCGCTTGGCCACTCGCCAGTGGGAGCACGGATTGTAGCGCAACAGGCTCCGGGACGCTCCGGCACCGCCCCGGCCGGGGCGGGGTACCC
>DASSZA010000004.1:0-2956 GCA_035703005.1 Candidatus Limnocylindrales bacterium
ATCGCACGGCCGCGATCGTCGGGCCGATCGGCGACGGGCTCGGGGAGGGTGCCGCTGAAGGCGTCGGTGTGGGCGTCGGGCCCGGGCTCGAGGTCGGTGCCGGTGTCGGCGTCGCCGTCGAGGTCGGTCCAGGCGTCGAAGTCGGCGACGGCGTCGGTGTCGGTGTCGGTGTCGGGGCGATGGTCGGTGTCGGGGTCGCCGCCGGCTCGATCGACAGGTCGTCTGCGGCCACGACGAACAGCCTGTAACCCGCAGCACCGCTCCCCGTGCTGTCCCGCTGGCCCAGCGGCCCGACGGCCGTCACGACGGAACCGACCGCCAGTGCGCGAGCGCCGAGTGCCGTCGGCGTGACGATGACCCGGAGCGGCCCCGAACCATCATCGAGCGTCACCGCGGTACCGTCGGCGAGGGCATCGGGCCCGGCAGTGATCGCGCCCGTCACCTCGAGTCGGCGGCCCTCGAGCGCTTCGGTCGCGCCACCCGTCTCCGCGTCGAACGCGGTCGGGATCGCCTCGACGCCGATCGTCACGACGTCGGCTTCGCTGGCCCGGAGCGTCCGCTGGGCGAAGCGATCATCGATCGACCCGCGAACGACGATCTTCGTCCCACGCGGCAGCGGCTGGACGACTGCTGCGTCGAGAAAGATCGCGATGCCGCCCGTCGAGTCCTGGGTGAAGCCAGTGCGGCCGCTTTCGAGCGCACCGAGGTCCGTGGTCAGGACTCCAGTGACCGTGACGATCGACCCAATGGGCATGGAACGAGCGTCGGCGATCGGGACCGTGGACGGCGATGAAGACGGGCTGGGCGTCGGTGTTGGCGTCGGGATCGACGTTGGGACGGGGGTTGGTTCTGGCGTCGGTTCGGGGGTAGGACTGGCCGTCGGTACGGGCGTGGGTTCGGGGGTCGGGCTGGCCGTTGGTTCCGGCGTCGGCGGGGCCGTAGGAGTCACGGTCGGCGTCGCCGTCGCCGTCGCCGATGGGCTTGGTGTCGCGGTCGGCGATGGACTGGGTGTGGCCGTAGGCGATGGACTGGGTGTGGCCGTAGCCGTGGCGCTCGGCGTCGGCGTGGGCGTCGGCACGATGCCGGGCACCGCCGGTGATGCCAGGTTCTGAGCACCGGGCGTAGCCGAGATGAACCAATCCGCGGCGTTGTCATTCGTGTCGGTCGCGTTGCCAGCCGCCCCTCCCGGGCGCCGCTCGACGCTGGACGACGCGGGTGGCGCTGCGACCGGCGAGCCCTCGACGAACGCGTTCGTGGCGTCGCCCCACCCGATCGCGTCGATGACAGAGCCACCCACCACGCGAAGCGCGATGGCCCCGCCGGTGGCAGCGAAGCCTCCGGTGTACGTCGCGTCACCCATCGCGACGTACGAACCGACGCTGTTCACGATGAGGATGCGTCGCCCAGGCAGGAGCACCGTCGACGCCGTCCACGTCGCCTTGCGCGTGACGGTCGACCCACTCGAGGTCGCGTAGACCACCTCGAGCCCGATGAGGTCCACGGGGGCACCGCCCTGGTTTGCGATCTCGACGAATTCGTCCGATGCGCTCGAGCCGCCTGTCTGGAGCTCCGACACCACCAGTGTCGACACGGGCCACGCCACGGAGGCTGCGAGTGCAACGCCCCCGCCGAACTGGGTGGCGGCCGCCGGCAGGCTCGACAGGCACAGGGCGACGACGAGAGCGAGCGCGACATCCGTCGCGCGCCGGACGCGTTGCATGCGTGACCTCCCGGCGGGGACCGAGCGGGCGGCGGCGCACGGCCATCGAACCATGAGGCGTTCGACGCGGACCAAATCGTCGATGCACGCTCACTCACCTGACGCTCATCGCGCACGCATCCACTACGATGGCGGGCACCCACCCCATTCCCGTGACCGAACCCAGGAGAGAGCGTGGCGCGCGCCAAGAGGACCCAGCGGGCCGAGGCCCGCCGACGCTATCGGGGCGAGCAGTCGCTCGGCGCACAAGGCGACGCCGACGCGATCGACGCTCCCGCCAGCGCAGCGCCTGCATCTCGATCGACGTCCTCGAGCCAGACGAACGCACCTCGGCAGGGCGTCGGCAACGCGTTCCGGGCCGCGTTCCGGCCCGTGGACATACGGTCCGACCTGCGGGCCCTCCCGCAGCTCGTCCGTCATCGTGCGCTTTGGATCCCCGTCGCGATCACGCTCGCGACGACCGTCCTCTTCGTCGTCGTTCGTCCCGAGGGCCGGACCGACATCCTCGGCGTGGTGACCGTTTTCCTCTATCAGTACTTCGTCGTGACACCGGCGATCGGCGGGGTGTTCATCGCGGGATTCCTGGCGCCGAAAGCGAGCTGGCTGTACGGCATCCTCGTCGGACTCGTCGCGGCGATCTGCTACTCGTTCCTCGTCGTGCGTGGATTCATCGGGACGGCTCCGTCGGCTGAGACCCAGGGCCTCGCGCGCGACGTCGTGCTTGCTTCGTTCTTCCTCTCGCCCCTCGTCGGCGCGTTCTTCGCGTCGACTGCGGCGTGGTATCGGCGGTTCCTGTACCTCTCGAACCCGAACCGCGGCCGTGCGAAGGCCAGCGGATCGTCATCGCGGCCAGATGGCCGGACGCGCTCGTCCGATCAGAAGGCGTCCGCCCGGCGCTGACCGGCGCCGCGTTCGAGCGTTCGGCCGCGACAGCCCTATCCGAGCCGCCGCATCCCGGCGTGGCCTATCTGCTTGACTCCACCCGGCTGCTCCGGTCCGCCGGCGTCGGCGGCGACCTCGGGGAGTGCCCTGACCTCGTGCGCCACCAGGTTCACGACCGAGCCTTCTCGCTGTAGCTCCCCGTCAACGAGTAGAAGCGCGTGGCGCCGCACGACGCCACGGAGGCGCTCCCAGGTCGACGGCCAGAGCGTGACGTTGACCATGCCCGTCTCATCCTCGAGGGCCAGGAAGACCGTGCCTTTCGCGGTCATCGGGTGCTGCCGCGTGACGACGAGA
>DASSZA010000109.1:0-10502 GCA_035703005.1 Candidatus Limnocylindrales bacterium
GGCGCGGAACTCGGCGTGCCCGGGTTGATCGTGTTCCTGCTGATCGCGTATTCCGTCGTCCGGATGCTGCTGGCGGCGCGCAGGGCGAGCATCGTCAAACGCCCCGACCTCGAGCGCCTGACGACGCCGTTCCTGCTCGCACTCATGACCTACTACGTGACAGGGATGTTCCTGCACCTCTCGTTCGCGCGGTTCTACTGGCTCATGCTCGCGGTCGCGACCGCCGCGGCCGTCGTCACGCTCCGTGAGATGGCGTCAGCCGAAGAGCCGGTCGCCGCCGAAGCGCGTCCGACGCCTCGCGGCGTGCGCGGTCAGAGACCCGTCAACCAGTCGGTGTAGCCGAAGTTCTTCCCGGTCCGCGCCGGCGGGGCGCCCCGATACGACGTCCCGTATCGCTTGTCGATCAGCCAGGGCTGCCAGGTGTCATCGCCGTCGGCGGCCCAACCCGCGCGACCGTAGAGGAATCGGACGGCGCGGAGCAGCCCCTGGTTCGACCAGTTCCACGGGTCGTAGCCCGCGGCGCGCAGCAGATCGGCTTGCAGGACCGCACCCTGCAGCGCCTCCCAGGCGTACCCGGTGTACACCGGCGGCCACTGGAACGTGCCGCCACGGCGCATCTCCTCGGGCAGCGAGCCGCCGATCTCGACGCCGTTCTTGGTGCAACCCGTCGGGTTGACGCCGACAGGGTGCGCAGGATCGCACTGCCAGGACAGGTCGCCGTAGGTGAAACCGGCGTATGCGGCCCGATCGCCGAGCCAGCCGCGGAACACCTGTGCGGTGCGCGACATCTCCGCCGCGTCGCCGAGATACGCAGCGATCGAGGCGCGCGCAGCGCCCGCGTGCGTGCCCCAGTTGTTCGGGCGATCCTCATGTGTGCTCACGAGCGTCTTGCCGTCGAGTGGCTCTGACAGCAGCGATCGCAGCCACGGGCGGAAGGCGCTCGCATCGAACGTCGGATCGGCGGTCTTGAGCGAGATCAGGTCGGCGGAGATCACGTACGCGGGCAGGTTGCGGCCGAGCGCGAGCGTGCGACCGCCGGCCTCCGTGCCGAGCGCGCTGTGCAGCGCCGTGACGACGCTCGACCGATAGCTCGAGACGCCGGTCCGGGCGTACACGAGTGCGCGCGCGAGGACGATCTGATCGGTGTCGTCGTCCTGGTTCGAGATGTTGGGAGCGGCCATCGAGCTGTCCGCGCGCGCCTTGAGGGCCGTCCACGCCGCACCGGAGGTCGGCAGGCGGGCGATGTCCGTGGCAGAGAGCAGGATGCCGGCACCAGGAGCGACCGGACCCGAAGCAGGGGCGGGGGTCACGGTCGGAGCGGCCGTGGTGGTCGGAGCGGGCGTCGCCGTCGGGGCCACGGTCGGCGTCGCGGTCGGGGCGACCGTCGGCGTCGCTGAGGGAGTCGCGGTCGCTGTCGAGGTCGGCGACGCTGTCACGACCGCCGTCGGGGTGGCCGTCGGCTGGGATACCGTCGGTGTGGGAGCGACCGTCGGCGCGACCGTCGGCGTCGGTGTCGGGACCGGCGTCGGCTTAGCTGTCGGGGCAGGTGTCGGATCCGGGGTGGGAGCGGGTGTCGGTTTCGGCGTCGGCTCTGGAGTCGGCTTGGGGGTCGGGTCGGGTGTCGGTTGCGGCGTCGGGTCAGGGGTCGCCGGCGGTTTGGCGACGACTTCGACCGCGAGCTCGGCCCGCTCCGTGTCCGCGGTGTCGACGACGACGATCTCGTGCGTCCCGACGTCGAAGGTGTCCGGCAGCGTGACTTTCACCGAGAACCGCCCGCGGCGGTTCGCCGTGAACGTCGCAAGCTCGGCCTTGTCCTCGGTCGATAACAGGCGACCCTTCATCCGTCGATCGAACCCTTCGCCCACGATCGTGACCTCGGAACCGGGTGTCGGTGCATCAGGTCGGATCCGCAGGGTCGGCGTCGCCGCGAAGGTCATGAACATCGGGAAGATCAGCGCAGGCACGAGCAGGAGGATCGGGATCGTCGCCAGGATGTCGCGGACCTTCGTGGACCGGGGCGGCGGAGGAGGGGCGGGATGCTCGAAGACCCAGTCCTTGCGATCGGCGACGGCGATGTTCCGCACGGCGTCCTCCATATGGACGGGCGGGGCATGGGCGCAGGCGACGGATGCGACAGGGGGACGGTGAGCATCCCTGAGGCGCCGTTCGACGTCGGCAACCCGGCTACCTGGTGCCCCAGGCCCGTGGCTTTGCGGCCCCGCCTCGCGACGGGTGTGCCTGTTCGGTTCTCCGGTACCGACGATGTGTGCAGGGCGGCCGTTGCTGACGGGGTCGTTGGCCGCGCCCGTTCATCGAGGGGTCAGGACACCTTGCGCCCGCGTTCGCCAGAAGGCAATCGGCTCGATGGTCCCCGTGCACACTGCGAGCGCGGCCGCGATCAGCCCATCGGCGGTGCGTCCACGCGACACGCCTTCGCCCCGGCACCGACCCGGACCGGTGCGGACCTCACTGCCCGAAGGTACCGACTAGCTGCCGTACAGCCAGTCCGTGTAGCCGAAGACCCGTCCGAACCCAGCGGGATGGGTCGGTAGATCGAGTCCATACCGGGCATTGAGGATCCACGGCACGTAATAGCTGACCTCCGACCTGTTCCACGTCGGGCCGCCTGCCTCACCGGAGCGCGTCACGATGCCGGCCGCTCGCTTGAGCGCCTGATCGGACCACGTCCATGCGTCGCCGTACCCGTTCACCGTCAGGAGCTCCGCCTGGAGGGTCAGGGCCTGCAGCGATTCGAGCGTGTAGCCGATCCCGGCGCGGCCCGGCGGCCACTTGCGGTTCCCGCCGCGGTCGATGTCGCGGACGATGGCGCCGTCGAGGTCGATCCCGTCGAGCGTGCACGCTCCGTTGATCGGGATGAACTTGGCGGGATCGCACGACCAACTTCGAGCCCCTTCGGGACCCTGGAAACCAGCGTAGGAGGCGCGGTCGCCGAGGAAGCCGCGGAGGATCTGGGCCGCCCTGGAGACGTCGGCCGTGTCGTTGAGATACAGGCTGGCCGCGATGCGCGATGCCCCCGCGAACGACCCCCAGTTCTGGGGCGCGTCTTCATGGGTCGCGGTCAGCGACGTCCAGCGTCCGTGACCACCCAGCACGCGCGTTCGGATGGAGTCGAGCCACGGGCGGAACTCCGCGTCGTCCGCGCCTGACAGCTTGATGAAGTCGGCGGCGAGCACGTACGCACCGAGTTGGCGGCCGAGCGACAGTATCGAATTGGGCGCACCGACGTGCTCCGTGCCGATCGCTGCCATGATCTTCGACCGCGCGCGCTCCCGGTAGGTGTCATCGCCGGTGCGCGCGAAGACGAGCGCCGACGCGAGCGTCTTCACCCCGACTCGATTGTCCTGATCGGTGAGGTCGGGCGGACCGGTCGGGTCGTTGGCGATGGCGACCAGGTCCTCCCAGGCGGGGCCCTTCGTGGGAAGAGCCATCAGCGCGGCCTTCGACATCAGGATGTAGTCGCCAGGTGGGCGCGGCGATGGCGGGACCGGCGTGGGGGAGGCCGACGCGGATGGCGTCGCTTCCGGCGAGGGCGAAACGGCCGGCGATGGCGTCTCCCCGAGCGCGGTCGAAGCGGTCGGCAGCGGCGTGGGGGTGACACCCGGGATCATCGGCCGCCAGGTCGCGAAGAGGATCGCCCCGACGACAGCGATCACGATGATGAGGAGCGGCGAGACGCGGCGCCGAGGGGCGCCGCCGGGCGGTGATCCGGATGGCGTGCCCGGCGGCCCACCGCTGGGTGGGGTGGCGGAACTCGTCGTCGCCGCCGACCCGGGTTCGGTCGTATGGTTCGCCCCGGCGCCGGGCGCCTGGTCCGTTGGCGTGTCCGTTCGCGTGTCCGTCGGCGCCCCGGTCGAACCCTCGTCGGACGTGCGGCGGGGCGTCGGTGTTCGAACGGTCGGGCTGTCGTCGGCCATGTCGGCGACAGTCTAGAGGCGAAGTCGGCGATGCCATTCGGGCGAGATTTCGGATCGATCGCGCCGAACGGACGGCGCCGTGGCCGTTCCCGGCCGGGGATGACAGCCGTCGACGAGGGGTGCAAACTGACGCATACCGTCAAGGGAGTGACTCCGGGGATCGCCGGAGTCCGCCGAGGTCAGCGCTCACCGCCGGCCCGTCCCAACGTCCCGCCCCGTCACCCGGTCGGGCACCTGCTTGACCGGCACGCGATTCGTTCGTCGCACGATCCGGCGACGTCCAGGTAGGAAGGAGCCACATGCGCTCGGTCGGCAACGGCGTCCAGTGGACGTCTCCCGTCTCGCCCAGGACCAGGCTCACGGCCATGCTCATGGCCCTCGTGTTCCTCCTCCCGGCGTTCGCCGCCACTCCCGCCCCCGCCCGCGCAGCGACCGACTACATCCTCATGTCGCGCGCGGCCCTCATGGCCCGTCCCGTCACCGGGACGCCGTGGCGGAACCTCAAGGCAGTCGCCGACGCAAGCCTCGGGTCGCCGAACCTCTGCGACCAGAGCTCCCGCCACCACCTGCGGACGCTCGCCGCTGCCCTCGTGTATGCACGAACGGGTGTGGCCTCGTACGGTGCCAAGGCGCGCGGTGGTGTGATCGCGGCGATCAGGACGCTCAGGGCGGGGTGCGCCAACGCCACCCTCGCACTCGGTCGGCAGCTGACGGCCTACGTCCTCGCAGCGAACTTCGCCGACATGGCCGGATCATCGGACGCCACGTTCCGCGCGTTCCTGTCGACGATCGTGCGCCGAGTCATCGGCGGTCACGGCGTCTGGGACTCGCTGTATCACACGCAGATCCGCTCGGCCACGAACTGGGGCGCCTATGCGGGCGCCGCTCGGATCGCGGTGAGCCTCTACCTGGGCAACACGGCTGATGTCGCGGCGGCGTCCAAGGTGACCCGCGGGTTCCTCGGTGAGCGTGCCGCCTACAAGTTCTGGGATCGGCTCAGCTCGGCGGCCCAGTCGTGGTCGTGTGCCCCAACCAACTACACGCCGGTCAACGGGACCTGCCGGAGGGCGGGACTCCTCGTCGACGGCGCGGTCGTCGCGGACATCAGTCGCGGCGGTAGCCGTCGGTGGCCACCGGGTGATACCGGAGTCCAGTACCAGCTCGAGTCGATCCAGGGCATGGGCCTCCAGATCGAGCTGCTGTACCAGAACGGCTACTCGCAGGCCTGGCAATGGCAGAACCAGGCGCTGCGTCGGATGGCGAACATCGTGACGCGGTCGAAGTCATCGGGCGGCACGGGCTGGAACGAGACCCAAGCCTCGAGGCAGATGCCATGGTTGCTCGACAGAAGGCTCGGGATGCGCATCCCGCGCGCCTACTCCGGCATGGGCCGAGCGATCGGCTTCACCGACTGGCTGTGGGGATGACCTCCGTGTCGCCTCGCGTCAGGACCGTACCCGGCTAACTCCCAGCGTCCGCGTGACGTCCGGCTCGGACCCCCCTACGAGCCGGCGTCACGCAGGACGCCACCCGCCGCTCGCGAGCGGTCGATCCCTGCGTTGTCGGCTGCGCGCCTCACGCACGCACGCTCAGGTGCACTCGTTTCAGTGCTCGCCCTCCGTCTTGGCCTCGACCACTCCCTCGCGGCCGTCGGAACGTCGTTCGGATAACCGCTCGTCGTAGCGGCGATCGCGCCAGGCCAGCGCCGCCTTCAGTCCATCGCGCCGCACGATCTCGTCCCATTCGCGCTGTTCCGGGGTGTCCGCGGCGTTGATGATCGCGCCGAGGTCGAGACCTGCCTCGACGGCGACTCGGAACCCCGCCGCGTCCATCGCCCGGTTGAGCATGCGCTTCGTCGGGCCCATGACTTCGGGCGGCGTCCGTGCCAGCCGATCCGCGAGACGATCGACTTCAGCGGCGAGCTCCTGGGCGGGCACGACCCGGTTGATGAGGCCGATCCGCTCGGCGTCGGCGGCATCGATGAGGTCACCGGTCAGCAGCAGCTCCCGGGTCCGCTTCTGGCCGATGAGATAGGGCATCAGCAACGTCACCGGCGCCGACCCGTAGCGGATCTCGGGCTCGCCGAGCATCGTGCCTTCGGCAGCGACGATGAGGTCGCACGCCATCGCCAGCTCCAACCCGCCGGCGAGCGCATAGCCGTGGATCAGGGCGATGACGGGCTTCGGTGAATCGACGAACCGAAGGGTGGCCGCCACGTCGGCCGCGAGCAGCTCGCGCCACTTGACCGGGCCACCGATGTCGGTCCCGGCCTCCTCCGTCAGGTCGTATCCCGAACAGAACGCGCGACCCGCGCCCTCCAGGACGATCACGCGCACGTCCGGATCGGCCTCTGCGGCATCGAGCGCATCCATCAGCGCATGGACGAGCGCTCCGTTCAGCGCGTTCAGCTTCTGCGGCCGGTCGAGGACGAAGCGAACACCCCAATCGGTGCGGATGACCTGCAGAACGTCCTCAGCCACGCTCGTCCACCACGAGGAGGGCGTCGACCGCGACCGCGCCGTCGGAGGTCGCGATCACCGGATTGAGGTCGATCTCGAGGACATCCGGCCGCGCCACGGCGAACGCCGCGACGCCGGCGATCAGGTCGGCGACGGCCTGGCGATCGACCGCGGTCGCTCCCCGAACGCCGTCGAGGACCCGTGTGCCGCGCAGCTCGTGGAGCATCTCGAGCGCGATGTCGCGGGTCACGGGTGCGAGGCGGATCGCGACATCGTCGAGGACCTCGGCGAGGACACCACCGAGCCCGACCACGACGAGCGGTCCGAACGACGCGTCACGTCGCGCGCCGACGATCAGCTCGACGCCCGCTTCCGCCATCGGCTCGACGAGCAGGCCACGGACGTCGATGCCGTCGCGGCGCGCGATCGCCAGCAGTTCCTCCGCGGCCGAACGGACCGCCTCGTCACCCCGCACGCCGAGACGGACCAGCCCGAGGTCGCTCTTGTGGGCAAGGCTCGGCGCGTCGATCTTGATGACGACCGCGTGCCCGCCCAGTGGTCGTGCCGCCTCGACGGCCGCGTCAGCGTCACGGACGGCGACCGCCGGTGTCACCGCCAGCCCGGCGTGCCGGAGAAGCTCGAGGCTGTCGCGCTCGCCGAGAGAACGAGGCGTCGGTGAGTCGGGGATCGCCCCGGTCGGGTCGAGTCCGAAGACCGAGCGGTCTCCAGCCAGCGCCGGCCAGTCGGGCCGCCACGGCGCGCCCGCCCGACGCTCCTCGTGGCGCCGCTGCCACCGCGCGACGGACCCGATCGCCCGGAACGCCTCGTCCGCTCCTCGAAGGAGCGGCGCTCCCCCACCCTGTTCGTCGAGGACCGCCTTGGTCTCGGGTGGCGGCTCGCCCGAGGTCAGCGAGACGTACACGGGGAGGATGTGCGGCCGGTCGCGGGTGGAGGCCAGTAGGGCGCGCGTCACTTCGTCGGCCGTCTCGACCTCGGCGACCATCGACTTGTAGGGGAAGTCATGCACCTGCACGAGGACGTCGTAGGCGCCAGACGCCGCCATCGCCTCGAAGACGACGCCATAGGCCGTCGTCGCGTCCGCGGCTCCCCATGGGTCGAGCGGGTTGCTGATGAACCCCATGGTGGGGAGCGTCTCAAGGATCTGCGCGCGTGCCTCGTCGGGGATCGGCGGCAGGTCGAGACCCGCGCTCGGTGCGAGGTCCGCGATGAGGGACGCCTCGCCAGTACTGACGGTCACGACGCCGGTCCGACCGCGGCCGATGCCACGACCTGTGCGCCGGATGCCCTCGACGAGCTCTGCGGTCTCGAGCAGCTCATCGAGGTCCGCGCATCGGATCACGCCGGCGGCATCGAGTGCAGCATCGGTCGCGCGGGCCTCGCCCGCGAGCGAACCGGAATGCGCGATCGCGGCCGCGCGCGCCTGCTCGCTGCGCCCGACCTTGACGACCATGATCGGCTTACCGAGCTCGAGCGCTCGATCGGCGAGCGCGAGGAAACGTTCAGGACGACGGAAGCCCTCGAGGAACAGGATGACCGACGTCGTCTCCGGATCGTCCAGGCAGTACGCGAGGTAGTCGCACACGTCGAGGACGACCTCGGACCCGCAGCTGATGATCCGGCTGAACCCGACACGTGACCCGGACTGGACGAACGCGTCCGTGACGGAGCCGGATTGGGCGATGCCGGCGACCCCTCCCCGTGGCAGATACGGCGACACGTCGCCGATGTACGACGCCTTGTTGACGGTCAGGTCGATGACGCCCATGCAGTTCGGGCCGACGAGGGCAAGACGGTGCTCGCGCGCGATCCGAGCGACCTCGGCCTGCATCGCCGCTGCGGCTTCACCCCCTTCGACCACCCCGCCGCCCGGGATGATCACCGCTGGGATACCGGCGTCCACCGCGGCCTGCGTCACGTCGGCGGCGCGCAACGGGTTCAGCGCGACGAGCGCGATATCGGGTCGCTCCGGGAGGGCCTCGAGGGACGGGTAGCAGGGCTGACCGAGCAGCTCGTCGTACTTCGGATTGACGAAATGGCAGCGCGTGGCGCTGCCCATGTGGCGCAGGTTGTCGCGGACGGTGCCGGCGATCCAGCTGCGGGCCGATGCGCCGACGATGGCGATCGACGTCGGGTCGAAGACCGGTCGGAGGTCGATGGTTCGTCGGTCGGCGGCCGGCGTTGCGGCGTCCTCGGCGTCCCGCTCGAGTCGCTGCGCGGTCATCCGACGACTCGGTCGACGCCGCGCTTCTCCAGCGCGCGGGCGATGATCAGTCGCTGGATCTCGGACGTGCCCTCCCAGATGCGGTCGACCCGAAGCTCCCGGAAGAACCGCTCCGCCGCTGTCTCGCGCATATACCCGCGACCGCCGAACACCTGGACGACGCGATCGGCACATCGGAATGCGGCTTCAGACGCGAACAGCTTGGCGAGCGACGACTTCGCGTGGACCACCTTCGGGTCAGCCTCGGAGTCGGCGAGTGCGGCGGCCTCGCGGGTGAGCAGCCGGGCAGCCGACGCGTCGGCGGCCGAGTCGGCCAGGGGGAACGAGACTCCCTGGAAATCGAAGATCCGCTCGCCGAACTGCACGCGGCCGGTGGCCCACTCGACCGCCTCGGTAAGCAGGCGCTCCATGGCGCCTGTGCAGCGAGCGCCGATATGGATCCGCTCCTCGACGAACCATTCGTTCGTGAGCTCGTCCGCCTGGCCGACTTCACCGAGGATCTGCGACGCTGGAACGCGAACGTCCTCGAGCACGAACTGCGGGTGGCGGTCGGCGAACGTATGCATATAGGCCGGGTCGTGGCTGAGCCGGACGCCGGGCGTGTCGTAGTCGACCAGGAAGAGGCTCGGACGACGTTCGTCACCGTCGATGACGTTGCAGTGGAAGATCATGAAATCCGTGTCGGGCGGGCCGGTGACGAACCACTTCTCGCCGTTCAGGATGTAGTCGCCGGTCGCTCCGTCGCGGGTCGCGGTCGCCTCCAGCGCGCGAGCGTCGGAGCCGGCGCCGGCCTCGGTGATCGCGTAGCTGCCGTTGCGCTCGCCGCGGAGACTCGGGTCGAGATAGCGGCGACGCTGGTCCGGGTCGCAATGGATGAGGGCGTTGTAGGCACCCGGGATGAGACCCCACAGCCCACCCGTGACCTGGCCGAGCTGCTCATGGACGAGGACCTGCTCGAGCATCGACCAGCCCTGGCCGCCGACCGCCTTCGGAAAGCTGCCGCCGTGGAGCTCGGCCTCGATGGCCTTCCTCTTGACGGTCTTGGCGACGTCAGGTTCGATCCGGCCGCCTGACGTCTCGAAGCCGACCTCGAGTGGCTGGAGGACGTCGCGCGCGAACCGCCGCGCTCGATCCTGGAGCGCGAGCTGGTCCGGGCTCAGCGTCAGGTCCATCGCGCTCAAGGATGGCGCACGCACCCGACACGGTCGCGCCAATGTCGCAGGCCGCGGGACGCGGGAAAGGAAGAGGGCCGGTCGGCGACCGGCCCTCGTTTGTTACACGCCTGCTGGGAGCTTGTCCCAGAAGCCCTTGTCCGCTATCGACTTTGCTGTCTTGGCGTCGGCCGACATGCCAGGCGTGAACGCGCCGCTATCGCCGGCTTCATTGAACGACGCGGCCTGTGATGCCGCCGTCTTGATGCTGTTCTGATTGGTCCCGCAGAACGCCGACTCCCACGCGGTGAACGAGCCGGTGCTCGGTGTCGAGTTGAACGCGGAAGAGTTGAGCTCGGCGGCGATAAGCTGCTGGAGCAGCTGCATGCGGGCTTGGTCAAGAGAGCTCCGCTTGTCATCGTTCGTCTTCTTCGAGATCGAGCTCCAGAAGGCGCCCATGAGTTGGGCGTCAGTCGCGATGGTTCGGCCACAAAGGGTCGCATCACCGAGCTTCGCCGCCACTCCGTCGAAGTGATGGCCACCTGCGTCGCCGCCGAACCAGGCGGCATGCGCGAGGTCAGGATGTGTAGCCCAGAACCCTTGCGTACGCGTGGTCTGCGGTGACGTGTTCTCGAAGACGCACGTGACGGTGTCGCCGTTCTTGAGCGTTATCGACGCTATCTGGGTTAAGAGGCTCCCTGACCCCGTGCTGCCA
>DASSZA010000123.1:0-11740 GCA_035703005.1 Candidatus Limnocylindrales bacterium
GCACTCGTCATCACCGCGAGCGATCGCGTGAGCGAGGGAAGGCGCGAGGACACGTCCGGTGTCGGCGTCGGCGAGCGGCTCGTTGCCCTCGGGTTCACCGTCCAGCGCGCCGTGCTTCCGGACGAGCGGGCGGAGTTGACAGACGTCCTTCGGGCATCTGCTGGTGCCCATGAGCTCATCGTCACGACCGGCGGAACGGGCCTGACGCCTCGCGACGTGACGCCACAGGCGACACGGGACGCGATCGACTACGAGGTCCCAGGCCTCGCCGAGGCGATGCGGGCTGCGGGCCGCCGCTCGACCCCGCTGGCCGACCTATCGCGCGGCGTCGTCGGTGTGATCGGGCGGGCGTTGGTGGTCAATCTACCTGGCAGCCCGAAGGGCGCCATTGAATCGTTGGCCGCGATCGAGCCCGTCCTGGACCATGCGCTCGAGACCCTCGCCGGGCCCTTCGATCATGAGACCGCGGCACCCGCCGGGAGTCGCGACTGATGACCCTGTTCGCGCCGTTCGCCGAGGTCCCGTACTACCCCCTCGTCTTCCCCCTCTTCTGGGGCGCGATGGTCATCTTCGTGCTGGCGATGGCGCGCCACCTTCGCGTGTTCGCCGCCGCGCGGGTCGAAGGACCGAGCCCCTTCGCCGATATCCCGCGGCGCTTCGTCGGGCTGATCCAGTACGCGTTCATCCAGACCAAGATGTTCAAGGACTGGCGCGCGGGATTGATGCATGCGGGCATCTTCTGGGGCTTCGTCCTGCTGACGATAGGCACCGTCAACATCGTGACCGGCGGCATCGTCGAGCAGATCCTGTCGATCCCGTTCGACGGCCTGATCTGGACACTCGTCAGCGCGATGCAGAACACGGTTGCCGTGATCGTCCTCATCTCGATCGGCTGGGCCTTCTTCCGGCGACTGGTGACGAGGCCGCGGCGTCTGACCTACAACCGCGACGCACTGATCATCCTGTCGATGATCGGCGGGGTCGTCCTCACGGAGCTGCTCGCCGAGACCTTCGAGTTCGCCGCTCACGGCGATCAGCCCGGTGCGTACGTCTCGGCCGCGCTCGCTGCGCCGCTGCGCGCGAACCTGTCACAGGCCACGAACGAGGCATTGTTCGCGATCCTTTGGTGGGCGCACATCGCGCTCGTGGCCGCGTTCCTCATCTACCTGCCCTTCAGCAAGCACCTGCACATCGCCACGAGCTTCCCGAACATCTGGTTCCGCAAGCTCAAGCCGCGCGGCGAGCTGCCCCAGATGGACCTCGAGGACGAGAACGCGACCTTCGGCATCAAGTCGCTCCAGGACCTGGGCTGGAAGGATCTGCTCGACGGCTTCACGTGTACCGAATGCGGGCGGTGCCAGCAGGCATGTCCGGCCTGGAACACGGGGAAGCCGCTCAACCCGAAGACGTTCATCATGGGTATCCGCGACATGTCGGTGGAAGCCGAACAAGGCATCGATCTCATCCCGAACTCGCCGATCGTCCGCGAGACCTACGGGCTCGACGACACGCGGCCGGCGGTAGCCGCGATGGCGAAGCCGATCGTCGACGAGGCGATCCCCTATGAGGCCGTGTGGGACTGCGTCACCTGCGGCGCCTGCGTCGAGGCGTGCCCCGTGCTCATCGAGCACGTCGACAAGATCGTCGGGCTGCGGAGAAACCTGGTCCTCGAGGAGTCGCGCTTCCCGCAGGAGCTCACCGCCGCCTTCCGGTCGATGGAGGGGCAGGGCAACCCGTGGGGCCAGCCGGCATCGACGCGGATGGACTGGACGAAGCCCCTTCCATTCGAGGTGCCGACGGTCGCCGATCGGGCGGCGAACGGTGGGCTCGACCACCTCGAGGTCCTCTACTGGGTCGGCTGCGCCGCCGCGTTCGACCCGCGCAACCAGAAGGTCGCCCGTGCCGTCGCGACGTGTCTTCACGCCGCCGGCGTGGATTTCGCCGTGCTCGGCCAGGAGGAGTCGTGCACCGGGGATCCTGCCCGGCGGATGGGCAACGACTACGTCTACCAGATGCTCGCGATGAGCGCGGTAGAGACGCTGAACAAGTACAAGATGGGCGAGCGGACGATCGTCACGGCCTGCCCGCATTGCTTCAACACGATCGGCAACGAGTACGGGCAGCTGGGCGGCTCGTTCCGGATCGTCCACCACTCGACGTTCCTTGCGGAGCTCGTGTCGTCGGGTCGGCTCGCGACGGTCCCCCAGGATGCCGAGTCGTCGACTGGTGATCATCGGCCGGGGAGCGTGACGGTCCACGACTCGTGCTACTTGGCGCGATACAACGGGGTCATCGCGGCGCCTCGGTCCGTTCTGGGCGCCGCGGGTGTGTCGGTCACCGAGATGGACAAAAGCGGCCGCAACACGTTCTGCTGCGGCGCCGGCGGTGGCCGGATGTGGATGGAGGAGACCCGCGGGACGCGGATCAACGTCGAGCGGACGCGGCAGGTGCTCGAGACCGGTGCATCGACGGTCGCGACGGCGTGCCCGTTCTGCATGGTGATGATGAGCGACGGGCTCGCGGCCGTCGAGGGTGGCACGACGGTCAACGCGATGGACATCAGCGAGGTCCTCGCGGCGCGCCTCGCGTCGGCTCCCGAGGATCGCCGCCTGCCGGTGGTCTAGGTCGTCCTGCCCGTGGCCGAGGTAGACGTTGCCGGCCAGTGGGAGCGCTTCGTCGGCGATATGCTGGCCGAGGGGACCGCGACCTACGGCAACGAGAGCGGACCCAAACGAGCGTTCGGCTCGACGTCGCTCAAGACCGACGGTCGGATCTTCGCGATGCTCGTGAAGGGTCGGCTCGTCGTGAAGCTGCCCGCGGCCCGCGTCATCCAGCTCGTCGACGACGGGGCCGGGGAGCGCTTCGATCCCGGCAAGGGCCGGGTCCAAAAGGAGTGGCTCGTGGTGTTCGCTGAGGATCTCGCGACGTGGCGGGCATTCGCCGCCGAAGCGGAGGCGTTCGTCGCGGGGCGTGGGCAGTGACCGATAGCGGGCTGCCTGGGCTGAAGCCGCACGAACTCCAGAACGAGGCATCGTGGGATGCCGATAGCGACGCGTACCAGGAGCGCCACGGCGGCGATCTGGCGGCGAGCGGTGGCATCGCGTGGGGAACCACGCAGGTCCCGGAGTCCGAGCTGCGCGTGCTCGGCGACGTCGTCGACAAGGACATCCTCGAGCTCGGATGCGGCGCGGCGCAATGGTCGATCGGGTTGGCGAAACTGGGCGCTCGGCCGGTCGGGATCGACCTCTCGGAACGGCAGCTCGAACATGCCAGGCGTCTGCAGGACGCGGCCGGATTGTCCTTCCCGCTGATCCACGCCAGCGCCGAGAACGTGCCGCTGCCCGACGCCTCGTTCGACGTCGTGTTCTGCGATCACGGCGCGATGACGTTCGCCGATCCGTACCGGACCGTCCCCGAGGCAGCGCGGTTGCTCCGCCCGGGCGGGCTCTTCGCGTTCAACCACCACACACCGATCGAAGCGATCGCATGGCCACTCGACGGGGACCGCGTCACGGATCGGTTCGTCGTCCCGTACTTCGGGATGCATCGGCTCGACGACGGCGAGACCACGACGTTCCAGCTGCCGTACGGCGAGTGGATCCGGCTGTTCCACGCGAATGGGTTCGAAGTGCTCGAGCTGCTCGAGTTGCAACCCGCGGAAGGCGTCGGCAGTTCGTATCGCGACGACGAGGAGCTCGCGTGGGCTCGCCGCTGGCCGGCCGAGGAGATCTGGCGGGTCCGAAAGCGGTAACGGCGCGTCGTCGCAGCGCCGATCGCCGCGGTCGTAACACGGGGCGTTCCTACCGACGCACGAACCGGTCGAAGCGATGGCTCGCGTCGATTTCCGCTGCGGGGCGGAACGCCCGAGGTTACGGCCTGCCGACAGGGGCTTCGCCGGGAGCGCTCACACGTTGGTAGGAACGCGCGGCGTTACGGGGACTGGTGGCGCCGGACGTACGAGCTTGGGACCCGCGGCGCTCCGGAGCCGGCCGGCAGCACGCCCCAGCGCCTACCCCGGCAGGTGCTTCCCGCAGTTCGAGCAGGTCGTGTCGGTCACGAGGTTCGCTGTCCCGCAGTTCGGGCAGCGCTTCATCCCCTCGCTACTCGCCGCGAATGGGCTTTCGCGCGTGGCATCTTCCACTTCGTGCCGTTCCCGACGAAGGATCGTGAGGACCGCGACGAGCCCGACGATGGCCGCGCCGATCAGGACCACGAGTTCGGTCGTCTGATCCATGGGCACCCTCCGGACGGCCGATCCCGACCCCCGCGGCGGGACCGCACATCCTGGAGGCAAGCCTAGTACGGCCCGCAGGCCCCGACCAGACCCGATGGTCCTGCGTCCGGCACCGCCTGAGCGCGCGATACGATGGCGCAGGTGACCACCGCGAGCAGCGCCCAACGGCCGTTCTCACTGACCGACGAGCAGGAGATGCTGCGAGATGCGGTCCGAGTCCTCGCCGACGACCGAGTCGCGCCACGCGCCGCTGAGATCGACCGTACCGCCGAGTTCCCCGAGGACATGCGCCGGCTCCTGGCCGACCACGACATCCTCGCGCTGCCGTTCCCGACCGAGCACGGCGGGCTCGGCGGGGAGCTGCTCACCGTATGCCTCGCGGTCGAGCAGCTCAGTCGAGCCTGTGCGACGACCGGGCTGATCCTCGCGGTCCAGGAGCTCGGCAGCCTCCCGATCACGCTCGCCGGCAGCGACGAGCAGAAGGCGCGCTGGTTCCCGAAGCTCGCGAGCGGGGAGCAGCTGATCGCCTTCGCGCTCACCGAGCCCGAGGCTGGCTCGGATGCGGCGGCGGCACGCACGATCGCCAAGCGGGACGGCGACGACTACGTCATCGACGGCTCGAAGCGGTTCATCAGCCAGGGCTCGGTCGCCGATCTCGTCGTCGTCTTCGCCGTCACGGACCCTGAGGCGCCGCGCCACAAGCGTCTCAGCGCGTTCGTGGTCGAGGTCCCCGCCGACGGCTTCGAGGTGACCCGCGTCGAGCACAAGATGGGCATCCGCGGCAGCCCGACCGCCGAGCTGGCGTTCACCAAGCTGAGAGTCCCCGCCGCCAACCGCCTCGGCGACGAGGGCGATGGATGGTCTATCGCGATGCGAACGCTCGACCGAAGCCGACCGGCGATCGCGGCACAGGCCGTCGGGATCGCGCAGGGCGCGCTCGAGGTCGCGGCGGCCTATGCGCGCGAGAGGCAGCAATTCGGCCAGCGCATCGGTGACTTCCAGCAGGTCGGCGCGATGCTCGCTGACATGGACGCCGGGACCGAAGCGGCGCGGCAGCTCCTGTACAAGGCATGCGTCGAGATCGATGGCGGTGCGCCCGACGCCAGTCGTTGGTCGGCGATGTGTAAACTCGTGGCCGGTGACACCGCGATGCGGGTCACGACCGACGCCGTTCAGGTGCTCGGGGGCTACGGCTACATCGACGAGTTCCCCGTCGAGCGGATGATGCGTGACGCGAAGATCACCCAGCTCTACGAGGGGACCCAGCAGATCCAACGGCTCGTCATCGCGCGGTCCCTGCTCGGCAAGGGCGACTGACCGACGCTAGGACCCAGGGAGGTTCGAGTCCGCCTGTGCGCATCGTCGTCCTCACGAAACCCGTCCCCGATCCCGCTTCGGGCGGCGAACGCCTCGGCCCGGATGGACGCCTCGACCGCGGTAATAGCCCGGCCGTCGTCAACGGCAATGACGAGTACGTCCTCGAGAAGGCCCTCAAGCTGATCGAAGCGGCCGGCGAGGGGGAGGTCATCCTGCTGACGATGGCGCCAGAGAACGCGCCCGAGACGATGCGCAAGGCGCTGGCGATGGGCGCGACGCGCGGCGTGCTCGTGACGGATCCCGCGATCGCCGGCTCGGACACGGTCGCGACGACGCGGATCCTTGCCGCGGCGCTCCAGACGCTCTCGTTCGACCTGGTGTTCGCCGGCGTCGACACCTCCGATGGCGTCGCCGGGGTCGTCGCGCCGGGCGTTGCCGCGCTCGCGGAGATGCCGTACCTGTCGTACGCGGCGTCGATCGACCCCGACGAGGGGGCTCGCACGGTGCGCGTGAAGCGCATCACCGCGGACGGCTACGATGTCCTCGAGGCGCCGATGCCGGCCCTCATCTCCGGCACCCAGGCGCTCGGGGAGCCACGGTACCCATCGTTGAAGGGGATCATGGCGGCGCGCTCGAAGGAGATCACGACGCTCACGCTGGCTGACCTCGGGATCGACCCCGGTACGGTCGGGCTGGGCGGTGCCCTCACGAAGGTCGTCGACTCACGGCCGCCGGCCCCGCGTGGGGCGACGAAGGTCGTCCGCGATGCGCCCGATGAGGCGGCACGCCAGATCGTCGACCTGCTGGCCGAGCGGCGGCTCATCTGATGGCGACCATCTGGGTCCATGGCGAGACCGCCGGCGATGGCTCGCTGACCAAGTTGAGCACCGAGGTCGCCACGCTCGCCCGTTCCGTGGCTGAGGGCATGGGCGGCGCCGACGTCATCGGCGTCGTCGTGGCCGCAGATCCGGGTCCGGCCGCACAGGAGCTCGCTGGGTTCGTCCCGAACGTGCTGACGCTCAGCGACCCTGCCACCGCTGATCACGCCGCCGGGATGATCGTGGCGCAGCGTCTGGCGGCGCTCATCGAAGCGCAGGGTCCCGACATCGTGATGACCGGCGCGGGGCCGGAGGGCCGTGATCTCGCGGGCGCTCTGTCGGCGCTGACCGGTTGGGGCGTCCTGGCGAACGCGACCGCCGTCCAGGGCACGCCCGATGGCCTCGTCGCGACCCACAGCGTGTTCGGCGGCAAGCTCATCACCGAAAGCGCGCTGACCAACGGGAAGGGGATCATCACCGTCCGCCCGAACAGCGTGACGGCGGAGCCTTCGGGATCGCCCGGCCAGGTCGAGGCAGCGACAGTGGCCGGCGAGCTCACGCAGCCCGCGGTCCCGGTCGTCGACCGCCTCGCAGCGGAGACGAAGGCCGCCCAGATCGATGATGCGCGAATCATCGTCGCCGGCGGCCGTGGCGTGGGCGGGCCGGACGGGTTCGGGCTGATCCGCGATCTCGCGGATGCACTCGGTGGCGCAGTCGGTGCGACACGGGCCGCGGTGGATTCCGGCTGGATCCCGTACAGCCAGCAGATCGGGCAGACCGGGAAGATCGTGAAGCCGCAGCTCTACCTGGCGATGGGCATCAGCGGCGCGATCCAGCACAAGGTCGGGATGCAGACCGCATCGACGATCATCGCGGTGAACCGCGATCCGGATGCACCGATCGCCGATTTCGCCGACATGATCGTGATCGGGGACCTGGTCGAGGTCGGGAACGCGTTGCTCGCCCAGCTGCGGGCGCGCTCGGGCTGACGTCATGGGGCCTGCTGGGCATGGGTGAGCTCACGGTCCTGCTGCCGGTCGCGGCGTTCGTCGCGCTGGCATCCGGTGTCCTCATCGTCCTGCGCAGGGCCGGCCGGATCGTCGCGCGGACCCGTGAGGTCGAGCACTTCCGCTCCGCCGTACGCGAGCTGACGACCCGGATCGACCAGTCCCTGGAGGGTGCGGTCGGGCGTATCGATGCCATGCGCCGCGGCCAGCTGAGCGCCGAGGAGCTGCCGCCGACGATCGCGGCGGCGACCGACGCGGTCGAGCGGTACGCGGACGAGGCACGCTCACTCAAGGGGCCCAAGGCCGGCGAGCCGATCCGGGACGCGATCGTCGAGGACCTCGAGCGCGCGGAGAGAGCACTCGCCATGGTCGGTCACGGCGCCACCATCCTTGCGCAGGCACGACGCCGGGGCCGTGAGCTCGAGGCGCAGACGGCGGTCAAGCGCGGCTATCTGAACCTCGTGCATGCGCGCGAGGCGATCGTGCGGCATGCGGCAGCCGCCGAGGAGCTGGAGGTCCCGCCCGTCGAGACCGCGCCGAAGGGATCCGCGCCGGCGCCGACGTCTCGTCCCTGAGCGCGACCCCCTCACAGACCGCTCTGGACCACACCATGTAGTGGTATGCTCGTGCGACACCACAAGTCCTAGTGGTGTCGAGCGACAGGAGAGCGATGCGTTGCCCCCAATGCGGCGACCGGGACACCCGCGTCGTCGACTCGCGCGATCTCGACGACTCGGCCACCATCCGGCGCCGACGCGAATGCACGGCTTGTTCGACGCGGTTCACGACCTATGAGCGGATCGAGGCTGCGCGTCTCGTCGTCGTCAAGCGTGACGCGACGCGGCAGGAGTTCGACCGCGACAAGCTCGTCATGGGGCTGCGCAAAGCGCTGACGCGGCGGCCCGTACCCGAGAACGCCGCGGAGATCGCTGGTGACCGGATCGAGGCAGAGCTGCGTGCGGAGGGGATGACCGAGGTGCCGTCATCGCGCGTCGGCGCACTCGCGATGCAGGCGCTGCGCGCGCTCGACCAGATCGCCTACATCCGGTTCGCCAGCGTGTACCAGAGCTTCGAGGACCTCGAGGACCTCAAGCGCGAGGTCGACAGCCTGTATGCCGAGAAAGGTGAAGGGCAGCCCGTCGCGTGAGCGTCCTCTCAGATCGCGACATCCGCGCGGCACTCGATGATGGCCGCGTCAGGATCGAGCCATACGACGCCCAGGACCTGCAACCGTCGTCGGTCGATCTGCATCTCGACCGCTCGTTCCGTGTCTTCCGGAACAACCGCTATCCGTACATCGATGTCCGGGCGCCGCAACCCGACCTGACCGAGCTGCTCACGGTCGGCGATGACGAGCCGTTCATCCTCCACCCAGGCGAGTTCGTGCTCGGGCAGACGCTGGAATGGGTCGAGTTGCCGGACGACCTCGTCGCCAGGCTCGAAGGGAAGTCGAGTCTTGGGAGGCTTGGGCTGCTGATCCACTCGACCGCCGGATACGTCGATCCGGGATGGAAAGGCAATCTCACGCTCGAGTTGTCTAACGTCGCCAACCTGCCGATCGCGCTCTACTACGGCATGCGCATCGGCCAGATCTCGTTCTTCAGGATGTCGTCGGCGGTCGAGCGGCCGTACGGCTCGCCGGAACTTCGGTCCCGATACCAGGGGCAGAAGGAGCCGACCGCATCGGCGTTCCACCGCGACTTCGACGGGACCAACGACAAGAAACCCTGAGACGATGGCGATCAATGATTCCGTCGACTGGCTGGCGGATCTCGGCGGCGGGACGCGCGTCGCGCTGATCCAGGCAGGCTCCTTTCGGTCGGATGCGGGTGCGCTGTTCGGGCCTGTGCCGCGACTCCTGTGGAATGACCTCGTCACCGACGAGATCGACGGCGACAACCGCCTCCTTCAGGCGCTCAACTGTCTGCTGATCGAGAACCCGTCTGGGCGTGTCCTCGTCGAGACCGGCATCGGCGAGCGGATCGACGAGAAGACGCGCGCGATGCGCGCGTACGACGGTCCCGCGATCCTGCCCGCGCTCGAGACGGCGGGCTTCCTGCCTGAGACGGTCTCGTACGTCGCGCTCAGCCACTTGCATTTCGATCACGCCGGCGGTCTGCTGCGCGCGGACGGCGAAAAGGCCTTCCCGCACGCGGCGATCGTCGCCCAGCAGGCCGAATGGGACATCGCGCTCGGCGACAACCCCCGACTGGTCGCCTCGTATGTCCAGCCCGAGCTCGAGCTCGTGAAAGCGTGGGGGATGCAAGGCGAAGCGAACGGGGAGAAGGAGCTGATCCCGGGCGTCAAGGTCGTCCCGACGGGCGGTCATTCCGCCGGCCATCAAGCGGTCGTCGCGACCGGGACCGGCGACGGGGCACAGACGCTCGTGTTCTTCGGCGACCTGTTCATGCGCCCATGGGCAGCCAACCCGCGCTGGGTGACGGCGTTCGACGACTTCCCGCTCGACTCGGTCTCGAAGAAGGCCGAGCTGTTCGCCGAGGCCGCCGACGAGGGCTGGTACGTCGTGTTGTCGCACGAGACCAAGCACCCGATCGGCCGTATCGAGCGCGACCGCGACCGGTTCCGCTTCGTCCCGGTCTAGGGCCTGGCGGGGCGCCCTGCGAGTCCTGGTCGGCCGCGAATGGTCGCGAATATCACCCGGTGCGGTACTATGTGCGGTCGCGCGGCGACCTTGCCCGATATCCCTCCGATTCGGTCGCCACTATCAGCCCGGGCGGTGTCTGCGACGGTCGGGCCGAGATCGGTGGCGTTACGACCACCAGGGCTGATATCCGCGACGATCGCCTAGGACCCGGATGGCGACGCCGACGGCGAGGCGGCCGGAGCCGACCCCGGCAGCATCGACTCGATCAGCGCCCGCGCACCCTGCTCATCGACCGGACCGCTTACGACCTGCTGGATAACGCCGTTCGTATCGATGAAGAACTGCGTCGGCAGCGCGAACACGCGGTACTCGCGCAGCACGTTCCCGGAGCCATCGAAGCCGATCTTGTACCGCAGTCGATATCGGTCGGCATACGCTTTGACGTCCGCCGCAGTCGTCTCCTGGACGCTGATCCCGACCACCTCGAGCCCCCGGTCGCGGTACGTATCGGACAGCGCGCGCAGGATCGGTGTCTCTTGCTGGCACGGCGGGCACCACGACGCGAAGAAGTTCAGCCAGACGACCTTGCCGCGTAGGTCGGCGAGGCGGACCGGGTTCCCGTCCAGGTCCTGGAGCTGGTACGTGCTGCCGTTCCCGAGGTCGATCGTCATCTCCGGGGCCTGCTGCCCGGCCTGCAGCCCCTCCGCCGGCGCCTCCCCGATGACGAAGGGCGTCGCCAGTGGATCGATCAGGTCCGGCTGGTTGGCCGTGTTGCCGAGGGGCGTCGTGGCGACGACGCCGATGATCGCGGTGACGAGGACGGCGATCGCGCCGGCCAGCAGCTGTCGCCCGCTGAACGGCCCGATCAGCCCGTGACGGGACGGCCGATGTGTGAAGGTCGGCCGCTGGCTTTCCGAGGTTTGGCTTTCCGAGGTCACGTCAGATCGCGGTCAGGAACTGGAAATAGCGCGGCGCCAGGCGCAGCAGGTCGAGGACCATCGCCACGCCGATCGCTGACACGAGCAGCCCGCCGATCAACGAGACGGTGCGGCCGTGGCGCAGCAGCGGCCGGATGAGCGTCGGCGCGCGGTCGTAGGCAAGCGCGATGACCAGGAATGGCACGCCGAGTCCGATGCAGTACGCGACCAGCAGCAGCGTGCCCTGCGCGACGGTGCCGCTCGTCGCCGCCATTGTCAGGATCCCGCCGAGGATGATCCCGATGCATGGCGTCCAGCCGATCGCGAAGATCGAACCCAGGCCGAGCGACGCCAGCAGTCCGCCGTTCGAGCCTACGAGTGCTCCGCCCAGTCGATCTCCGACGCCTGGTCGGGCGTCCGGAGCGCCGGTCGACAGCGCGATCGAGCCTGTCGTCGTGGCGAGGCTGCCGGCAGCGCCCGCATCGAGCGGACGCCAGGTCCGTTCCAGCGCCGGGATGCGCAGGATCCCGGCCAGGCTCAGCCCAAGGACGATGAGGATCACCCCGCCGACGACGCGGAGGACGGGCAGGATATCGACCAAGCCCTGCGCGAGATACGTTGCGGTCAACCCAAACAGCGCGAAGACCGCGGTGAAGCCGAAGACGAATGCGATGGCGTGGCGAACCGCAAGCCAGCGGCCGGGACGTGGCACACCACCACCCGCGACCGCGATCGCGCTCAGCTGCCCGAGGTAAGCAGGCACGAGCGGCAGCACGCACGGTGAGAGGAAGCTGATCAAGCCCGCGGCGAGCGCGACGAGGATGGTGAGGTCGGTCCCGGAG
>DASSZA010000184.1:0-4785 GCA_035703005.1 Candidatus Limnocylindrales bacterium
CAGCGCCTTGATCTCGAAGGGCGTCGCGCTCGGGTAGCGCGACCGGAGCCGGGCCGCCTGGCCGGCCAGATGCGGCGCTGCGAACGAGTTGCCCGTGGCATGGATCCTCCCGCCGCCTCGCCACGCGACGTCGACGTCCACGCCATAAGCCCCGAACTCGACGGGCGGTGATGGGTTGTAGAACCAGGTATCCGGGTCCGGAACGTCGTGGGCCGCGACCGACACGACACTCGCGAAGAGTGATGGATACGAGGGACCCGGAACGTTGTTCGCCGCGCACACGAGCAGCGTGTTGGCGAAGTAGGACCGATCGGCGATGTCGTGGAACGCCGCGTACATCTGCTCGCTACGGGACGAGAGACTAAGATTCACGACCTCGACCCGCTGGCTGACGGTCCACTCGATGGCCGCGGCGAGAGCGCGTCCCTTGCCGCGGTTGTCCGCGCCGAGCATCCGCAGCGAGACGATCCGAGCCGCCGGTGCGATCGCGGCGACGATCCCGGCGCACGCCGTCCCGTGACCGACCAGGTCGTGCCCCTCTTGATCTTCGACGACCACCGCGTCGTCTCCGGTGACATCGACCCGTAGCTGCTGGACGAGATGTCCCGCCAGTACGGGATGATCCGCTTCGACGCCTGAGTCGACGATCGCCACGGTCACGCCTCGGCCGTCGGCGTCGCCGAACACGGTTGCTCGGTCGAGCCGACCGAACGGCGCATCGTGACGGACCAGTGCCGCGCGAAGATCCGACGAGAAGGCATCGCCCCAGGCGGGTAGCGGAAGCGTCATGTCGCGCCGCGCTGCGTGCCATCGCCGCGATGGCGGAGGAGTGCGTCGAGCCAGTCGATCGCGAGCGCGACGGCGTCGGGATCGACGTCGCGAAGCCGAGCGATCCGTTCGGCGAGGGCCCACGTCGGGTCGTCATCGCTCGCGACGTCCGCTGTCGCCCTGGCGACGAGGTCGTCGATCGATCCGTCGTCAGCGGCGCCCGTCGCAAGATCCCGCAGTGATGCCGCAAGGACGGTCGAAGCGTCGTGCGCCAGCTGCTGTCTGGCAACCGCGGCGGCCACGGCGGACGCGATCGCGGTCGCGATATCGATGTCGTGGAGCGAGAACGCGCCTCGCCGGCCATCGAGCGCTTCCAGGACGCCGATCGTCTCGACCGGCCCGACGATCGGCACCGCCAACAACGACGACGGCACGTAGCCCGAGGCCTCTGCTACGGCCCGTTCGAACCGAGGGTCGGTCGAGACATCCGCGACTGCAAGCGGTTGGCCGGTCGTGAACGCGTACCCCGCGAGGCCGGTCTCGGGATCGATCGAGACGCCGACGATGTCGCCGGCGGCAGGGCCCGCGGCAGCGCGGAAGACCAGTCGATGGCTGGGTGCGTCGAACAGCGCGATGGACGCTGCCTGGGACTCGAGTGCGGCGACCGCCACACGGGAGAGGGCGATCAGTAGGTCGTCTTCGGTCTCCGGCGTGAGGTGATCGGCGGCCGCGATGCGGCGGGCGATCGCGGCGAGGACCGCGTCGGTACGTTCTGGCTCGAGTGTCATCGGCGCGCCGCGAGCGCCAGGCGCGCGGCGTCAGGGATGACGAGGTCGTCGGCCTCGAAGCGGACGAGGCCCTCATCGACGAGGTCCGCGAGCAGCCGGTTCACCGATTGCCGTGACCCCCCGATCATCCCCGCGAGCTCCGACTGCGTGTACGGCCATGGGAGCCGGTGCTCGCCAGTCAGCTCATCAGCGGTCGCGGGATCGAGGCCCTCGCGGATCACGATCGTCCGAAGGAGATGACGGGCGAGCCTGCCCGGAAGGTCCAGGAAATGCAGGTCTTCGACCTGGGCCGTGAGCCGTCGTATCTCACCAGCAAGGGTGACGAGCAGGTTGTGGCGGATCGCGGCCTGGCTGTCGACGAGCGTGTCGAATGCATCGCGGCGAAGGATCTGTGTCTCGGTCGACTCGAGCGCGACGGCCGTCGCGGACCGAGCGGCGCCGTCGAGGAGCGACAACTCCCCGAAGAAACCACCCGGCCCGATGGTGGTGAGGATGGCTGGCTCGGAGCCGTCGTCGGGCGGGATCGTGATCTTCACGGCGCCGCTGCTCACGAGAAAGAGCGAGTCGCCAGGATCGCCCGTGTGGAAGATCGTCTCTCCCTTCCGGAAGCGGCGCGGCCGAAGGGCAGCCGCGCACAGCCCGAGTGAGACCTCGTCGAGGTCCGCGAACAGCCGGCAGGCACGGAGCGCCTGCCGCGACGCATCGGACGAGGTTGTGGTCCCGACCATGACCTCAATCGTACGCGGCGAGCGCCGCTGGCCGCCCGTTCGAATTCGGTGCGCCCTCGCACCAGATACCAAGAACGTCGGCTGGCTGACAGTCGACGAAGACGGCGTGACGGTAGTATCCCGCTCTACCGTCTACTATCACGAACTGCACCTAAGCAAAGCGGGGGCCCGGAGGAGTACATGTTTAGCTCCGCGTGGACTAGCGCGCGTGGTCCGCGTCGGCGTCCGATCCGATCGATCGCATTGCTGGCGGGTCTCGTGATGGTGGTCGGGTCGAGCCTGACCGTCAGTGCTGCGACCGATACCAAGCCGTACAGCGCCCTGTGGGACGGCACGTCGTCCAGCACGACGATCGCCGCCGGGTCGGCCACGGCTCACCTATTCATCAAGAATCTTGCCAATCCGCAGTCGCTCGGATCCGCGAACATCACGGTTCCCACCGGATACACCCTCACAAGCGGCTCGGTGAATGTGACCGGCGGCTCGGCGACCAAGGTGGGCAACACGCTTCAGGTACGCAACCTCAACCTCGCCCCCAACGCCACGGCCGATGTCACGATCAGCGTTACGACGCCGTGCCTGGCTGGCGGCGCCGCCGGAACCTGGGGCGTGATCGTCAAGCAGGCGAACAACTTCAGCGGCCCCCCCGGCAACGACTTCGTCAACTCAGGACCAGCGCCGACGACCACCGTTTCCGGCACGTCGACGTGCAAGCTACGATTCCTCACGCAGCCGAACACGACGCTCGTCGGAAACGTCATCAAGAGCGGCTTCGACAGCACGGGCTCCGCGATCCAGGTCGAGATCTACGATCCGAGCACCAACTTGCGCGTGGCGTCGAACGCGAACGTCTCGCTGACCCAGATCCCTGACAACGGAGCGACGCTGACGGGCGGAAGCACCGCCGCGAGCGCCGGCCTCGCGACCTTCTCGACGCTGAAGCTAAACAAGGAGATGCGCTACGTCCTGGAGGCGAGCAGCCCGGCCGCCTCGAACACGCCGGACTCTGACGCGTTCATGGTCGCGAGCAAGATCGAGCCGTGTACGACCGCGGACTGCACGTTCCAGCAGTCGGGCCAGAACGCCTCATTCACGACGACGCCGAAGAAGATCACCGCTGGCGCGAGCTTCGTGTCGTCGCTTAACTTGCCCGGACTGAACATCTCCTGCGCCGGCGCGCCGTACAACTATCCAGATGACCGACAGCCGAACGCGGTGTGGTTCACGTACACCGACTCGGACACGACGAATTACAAGACCAACGTCATCGTCATCGACAAGGACTGGGTCCAGCAGACGCCGGAGAACGGAGCGTCGAAGTATCGGGTCTGCTACGCGTCGCCAGTCGATTTCCTCGATAACCGCGGCGGCGGTCAGATGGCCCCGAGAAACAAGGCGGTAAGCGACTTCTTCGGAGGAGAAGACTGGTACGTCGGACTACTGCCCGACTGCGGTTCCAAGAAGACTCCGCCGGTGCCATGCATGGTGGGCTGGACCGGCGATGCTGCCGGAACCCGGACCGGGACGTTCCTCACCCCAGGTGGGGACCCCGGCTACCGCTGATCGCCACTGATACATCGGGCGGGTAGTACGAGGTACTATCCGCCCGATACGCGTCTTGACAGCCATCCCGCCTTGGAGGCGGGATCCGGAGGGGGAACGATGTTCAGACGTCCGTTCGCTTCACGCTCCCATTCGCGCTGGATCGCGCTGCTTCCGGCGCTTGTGCTCGCGGCGAACGCCGCGATCCCGGTCAGCGCCGATGAGCCGGTCCGGATCTACAGTGCGACGTGGTTGGTCGATAGCGAGACGACGGCAAGCACGGTCGACCTTCCCGGGGGCACCACATCGGACACCCTTCGCATCACGAACGACTCCACGAGCACCGTTACCCTCGGGTCAGCGCGCATCACACTCCCATCTGACTACGTGCTGACCGACACCGAGGTCTTCGGGGACAGCATCGTGGTGCCGAACCTAGGTCTTGACGCCGGCCAATCGGCCGACGTCCCGATGGACATCAGGACGCCATGTCTGCCGAACACGACGGCTGTCGCGTGGACGACGGCAGCGCGCTCGAGCAGCGACTTCAGCGAGTCGGACGACTTCACCCTCACGGGGTCTACGCCCAGCACGACGAGAAACGCGACGTCGTGTCAGATCAGGTTCGCCAATCAGCCGAACACGACCAAGACCAACAACGTCATCAAGAACGGCTACAACAGCACGGCCCCGGAGCTCAAGGTCGAGATCTTCGATCCGGCGACCGACGGCGTGGTCGAGACGAACGCGACAGTCACGCTCTCGACAAACACGAACCCATCCGGAGGCACCCTGTCCGGCGCCTCCGAGTCTGCGTCGAATGGCACCGCGACGTTCTCGAACCTCAAGGTCAACAAACCGGGCCCATACACGCTGGACGCTGACAGCGTGGTCGTCACGAACACCGACACGAGTGATCCGTTCCTCGTCGGTGACACTGTTGCGAAGTGCACCGGCCC
>DASSZA010000266.1:0-7699 GCA_035703005.1 Candidatus Limnocylindrales bacterium
CGGAGCCACAAGGATGTCGACGAGCTCAACGCGAAGGAACATCTCCGTGTCCCGCGTACGCGAGAACACGATGATCGCGACGACGGAGATCACGAGGTACAGCCACGCGATCAGCCCGGCCCAAGCGCCGAGGGCAAGGTAGATCGCGCCCCAAAGCAGGGAGATCGGCAGGATCAGGACCGAGACCAGGACGAGCAGCGTCTTCCGAAGGCGCACCTCATCGCTGTCCGCTGGATCGGCTCCGATGCGGGCGGCGAGATCGATCAACCGGTGCGTGAGATTCCCGAACGCTTCCATCCAGCGAGAGTATCCGTACGCGGGCGCGTCATGATGTTGGCCGACGACCGTGTCCGATCGAGAGGCTTCGATGATGCGAGCCCTTGCGCTGCGGCTGCCGATGGAATCCGCGCTGGCACGCTTCGTCCGCTACGCGGAGGTCGACACGGAGTCGGCCGAGGACGTCGACACCGTCCCGAGCACGCCCGGGCAGTGGGATCTGGCGCGGCTGCTGGTCGATGAGCTGCGTGAGCTCGAGGTCGAGGACGTGTGGTTGAGCGACACGTGCGTCGTCTACGGAAAGGTCCCCGCGAACCTCGACGATCCGGCGGCAGTTCCCGTCGTCGGCCTCATCGCCCACATCGACACGACGCCCCAGGTCACCGGGGCGAATGTCAAGGTGACCATCCACGCCGACTACCAGGGCGGCGACATCGCGCTGCCAGGTGACCCGACCGAGGTGATCACGGTCGCAGCCAACCCGGTCCTCGAGGGGATGATCGGCGACGACATCATCACGAGCGACGGGACGACGCTCCTCGGCTCCGACGACAAGGCTGGGATCGCCGCGATCCTGACGATGATCGACACCCTGCGCCAGAACCCGGAGATCCCGCACGGGACGATCGCGGTCGCGTTCACGCCCGACGAGGAGCCAGGATCCGGCATCGACACGTTCGATATCGAGCGTTTCGGCGCTGCCTTCGCCTACACGGTCGACGGCGAAGGGATGGGCGTCATCTACGACGAGACGTGGAACGCGCGAAGTGGGAAGGTCACGTTCACCGGACGGATCACCCATGCCGGCAATGCCAAGGGCATCCTGGTGAACTCGTTGTTCGCGCTCGCCGACTACGTCGCGCGGCTGCCGAAGGACATGCTCCCGGAGACGACCGAAGGCCGGGAGGGCTTCGTCCACCCGGCACGAGGCTCGATCGATGTCGCCGAATCGGTGCTCGTGATCGGCCTGCGCGACTTCGAAACGAGCGGGCTCGATGAGCAGGAACGCACGCTTCGTCGCGTCTTGGCGGAGACCCAGGCCGAGTTCCCCGACGTCGGCATCACGATCGAGGTGGAGGAGTCATACCGGAATATCCGGGACGTCCTCAAGGAGCATCCGTTCGTCGTCGACAACGCGCTCGAGGCGATCCGACGAGCCAGCCTGACGCCGACCGTCGAGTCGACACGCGGCGGCACCGACGGCACCTCGCTCACGTCCCGCGGTCTACCGACGCCCGACCTGTTCACGGGTGGTTACAACTTCCACAGCAAGCAGGAGTTCAACTCGCGCCACGGCCTCGAGAAGACGACCGAGATGCTCGTTCACCTCGTCCAGGTCGTCGCCGAGCAAGGCGCCGTCCGAGGGGGCGATCGACCGATCCGGTAGGCCGCCGGTGGAACGCCTGCGGCGTACCATCGACCGATGGGCGACGCTGGTACGCCAGTCGGAGGGGAGGACCAGGCCTCAGCGGCGGTTCGCCTCCTGCGGTCGGTAGCCCCCTGGACAGCGCCGAATAGCACGGCGCCTGGCGCGACGTCGCCGGCACAGCCTTCGGCCCCGGTACCGGCCGAATGGGGCACGGCTCGCGCGACCACAGACCCAGCCCGGGTCGACCGATCGATCAACGGACCTGGGATCACGACGACGCGCGTCATCGTGTTCCTTGTCGTGCTTTGGATCGGCGCCGCGAACGGGCTCGAGTTCGGCCGCGCTGATGGACCCGTCGGGGTCGGGTGGGGAACGGTGCTGCTCGCCCTGATCGGCGTGTCGCTTGCTTGGATGTGGATGCGACGGCGCGCCGCGAAACGCAGGCTGCGCCAGGGCGGGATGCGCGCTGGTGCCGTCGTTTCCTCGGTTACCGCACCCCTTGGGCCGGGGATCATCGGCCAGGGTGTCCGTTACCGCTACGACGTGAAGGGACGACGGCGTCACGGCCATGCGACCCTCGGCCGACGCGACCGGCCTCTGAAGCCAGGCGACCACATCGCGATCCTCTACGACCTCGCTGACCCCGACGTCAACATCATGGAATAGGGGTCCCGAGCCCCGTTCGCGAAGGAGACTGACATGGCCAATCTCGTCGTCCATTTCGAGATCCACGCATCGGAGCCGCAGAAGCTGATCGAGTTCTACTCGAACCTGTTCGGCTGGAAGTTCCAGGACTACGGCGGCGGTGACCAGCCGTATTGGGTCATCGAGACAGGGGAGGGGGCCATCGGCAACGTCGCCGGCCAGCCCGGTATGGGCATCAACGGCGGGCTGACGCAGCGGATGGGGCCGCGCCCCGAGGTCGGCGCGCCGGTCACCGGCTGCAACATCGTGGTCGGCGTCGACGACGTCGACGGGCTGATGCAACGCGGCATCGAGCTCGGCGCGACTGAAGCGCTCCCGGCGACCGACTGGCCGGGTATCGGACGAGGCGGTTACCTCCTGGACCCCGACAACAACATCTTCGGGTTGATCTCGCCGGTGATGTCCGACGGATCGCCTGGCATGCGTGCGGCTGCAGAAGTCTAGAAATAGTCGCCGCTAGCGCAATCCACCCTGCCGGGTTTGGCGAACCGTCCTCCAAGGAGCACCCGCACCACCCAAGCGCCGCGGGTCTCCCGTCCACACAGGGACAGGAGGACGGACCGATGGCAGAAAGCAGCCTGTACGACCGCCTGGGAGGGGCATTCGCCATCGCAGCGGTGGTGGACCGGTTCAGCGATGCGATCATCCACGACCGGATCGCCGGTGACGGTTCCGACAACCCTGCGCTTCACGAGTGGCACACGAACGAACTGGCACGCCTGCCAGGGCTCAAATTCATGCGAACCTTGTGGGTGTGCAGCGTGGCCGGCGGCCCGCAGGGATACGCCGGTACGCGCCCCGGACACGACACGCTGAGCCTCGAGGAGGCGCACCGGGATCTCCACATCGCGCCCGAGGAATTCGACGCCGTCGCCGGGATCCTCGCCAGGACACTCGACGAGTTCGATGTCCCTGAGCGCGAGAAGGCCGAGGTCCTTGCCGCCTTCGCTGCTCACAAGGGCGAGGTCACCGAGGGCTCTCGTCAGCCTGTCGCCGTGACCAACTGAAAGACCCAGCGAGCTCGCTCGGCGCGGCTACGGGTTTCGCGGGGAGAACGAGCCTGGGAAGAGACGCGCGACGTCTAGACTCGGGCCCGTGGGGTGGCGCACGCGTGGCCGATCGGCGGTGTTGGCAGGAGCTGCGATCACATTGATCGCAGGCTGTTCGACCACGCCAGCCCGGTCCCCGTCGTCCTCGGCCGGTGACGATCCGGCTCGCGACAAACTCGCCCAGGTGCTCGGCCGTGGGACGCTCATCCTTCCCACTGACCCTGCGTATCCGCCCGCTTCGTTCTCGGTCGTCGGCGCGAGACGTGCTGGCACGACGAGGTGTCCCTCCGACGAGATGACGGGTCCGGAGGTCGACGGATATGACGTTGCGACGGGCAAACTGATCGCCGACGCTCTTGGCGTGGAACCCTGTTTCGTCACGCCTCCCTGGAACAGCCAGCTGGCCGGCCATTGGGCGGATCGCTATGACGTCGCCTTCACATCGATCGGGATCACCCGCGGCCGGATGGATGAGCTGTTCTTCACGCGTCCGTACTACGCGACTCCCGAGAGCTTCTTCGTGAGTACCGCCTCGCCGGCCCGCGCGCCCGAGGACTTGAGCGGGCAAAGGATCGGCGTATGCAGCGGATGCTTCGCCGACCTCTATCTCCAGCGCAAGCTCGACCTCCCGGGAGCTACGGTCGACTACCGCGTCGACGACCCAGTCATCGTTGGGTATGGGGTCGAACGAGCAGGGCTCGAGGACGTCGCTGCGGGCAGACTCGATGCCTTCCTGTGTCAGGACACGGCCGGCCAGCAAGCGATCGCAGAAGGGCTCGGCCTGCGTGCGATAGAACCGGCGGCCTATGCCGCGTATCCCGCCGGCGCCCTCGACCGGTCATCCTCGCTGGCGATGACAGCCTTCTACGACCGGATCAACCAGATCGTCGCCGCGCGGCAGCAGGACGGCACGCTGGCTGGGTTATCGGAGAAATACTTCCACGCCGACTACGCATCGGCGGCCGCCGACTTCGACATGGCGACCCTCGATCAGGTGGTCGACTGATCGGCGACGTCGCTACCGTGGCCGGTGGGAAGACGGTAACGTGCGGCCATGTACCAGCCGGCGCACGGCAAGTTCGAGGTCAAGGACGCCGCGTCGTACCTCGCGGAGCTGTCTGCCGTCGTCCCGGCGACGCTCGTCACGCACGGACCGGACGGCTTCCGCGCCTCCATCCTCCCGATGCTGTTCGACCCTGACGATGGCGAGCACGGCTTTCTGCGCGGCCATCTGGCACGGGGCAATCCCCAATGGCGCGAGATCGAGGCGTCGGTCGAGGGCCGTCGCGACCGCGCGGGGGAGGCGCTCGCGATCTTCGATGGTCCGGATGCCTACGTCTCGCCAGCGTGGTACGAGGAGAAGCGCCTGACCGGAAAGGTCGTGCCGACCTGGAACTACGTCACGGTCCAGGCGCACGGCACGATCTCGACGATCCATGATCCCGAGTGGTTGATCCCGCACGTGGCGCGGCTCGTCGAACGGCACGAAGCCGGTCGCTCGGATCCCTGGGCGCTCGGCGACGCACCGGACGACTACGTGCGGACACAGGCGCGCGCGATCGTCGGTCTCGAGCTACGGATCGCCCGTCTCGAAGCCAAAGCCAAGCTCAGCCAAAACCGCAGCGAAGCCGATATCGAAGGCACCATCGAGGGCCTGAGTGCCGGGAGTCCGGGCGATCAAGCCGTCGCTGAACTGATGCGCGGTATGTGAGTCCGCGCAACGTCTGAGGGGTCTCGCGCGTCCCAAGTCCCACCGGCCACCCACCCGAATGTCGCGTGACAAACTCGGATCTACAAGCGAAGATGTCGCGCGCCCAGGGATACGGCCGGGCCGCCAGCCACCGCACATGAGCGTCTGATGACCGACCTGCCCAACCGGGCGTCCGACGGGGATGCCAACGCAACCGAACCCGAGACGGGGGCCGACGCCACCGAGCTCACGGAACTCCCTGCGCCGACCGAGGCGACCGAGGCGACCGACGACGCGACAGCGACGACGTCGCTGACGGAGCCCGACGGTGCAGTCGTGCCGATGGAGCCCCTCGCGGCCTCAGTCACTGAGGCTACGGGGCCACGTCCCCGACGGCGCCGCTCGCTCGCACTCCGCTTCGTTGTCGCGTTCGTGGTGGGCTTCGCGCTGATGGCCGGCATCGGCGGCGGTGTCTTGTACGCATGGGGTCGCGAGTACGACGGCCGGATCCTTCCCGGGGTCAGCGTCGGCAGCACGTACCTCGGCGGACTCACACGTGAGGAGGCGGCGTCAACGCTCGCCAGCGCGTTTGCGTCCCTTGGCACCGGCGAGATCACGCTCAACGGGCCGGACGGCCAGATGTCGATCATCAGCTTTACCGAGGTCGGCCGCGGGCCGGACACGACGCGGTTGGTCGACGCAGCCCTCGCGGCAGGCCGCCACGACGATCCACTCACGAATCTCATCCGCGGGCCACAGGCCGCGATCAACGGCGTGACGCTCGACTCGGCGGTCACCTACGACCGCGAGAAGCTGGTGGCAGCCGTCGAGTCGCTCGCGACGTCCCTGGATCAGACGCCCACCGACGCGACGGTATCGCCGGCGCCCGGCGGGACGTACACCGTGTCGCCAGCGAAGGACGGTCGCGCCGTCGACAAGGCAGCGCTGCTGACCTCGCTCGACCAGCAGCTCATGCCGCTCGAGAGCCCTTCATCGATCACGATGGCCGTCCCGATGGTGGCGCTGCCGCCGACCGTCCCCACCGCGTCGGCCGAGGCGGCCAAGGCGGCAGCCGACCGGATGGCTGCCGATATCGTCGTCACTCGAAAGACGGACAGCTGGACCGTCAGCGGTAAGAGCCTGGCGTCGCTCGTCTCGTTCCAGACCGCGCCCGACGGCACGATCACCCCGGTCCTCGACCAGAAGGGCCTCGACCCGCTTCTCACGAAGCTCGCCAAGCAGGTCAACCGGAGCGCCCAGAACGCCGGTCTCCGGCTGGTCAACGGACGCGTGGTGGCTACCGGCAGCAGCCACGAGGGCCGGACGCTCAAGGCAGCCGGCATGCGGACCGCCCTCCTCGCCGAGATCGCCGCCCGCCAGGGCGGCGCGCCCGCGCAGAAGGTCGCGGCCGCCGTCAAGGCCGTCAAACCGAAGCTGACCATCGAGGACGCCAAGGCGTACGCCGGCAGGATGAAGATGATCAGCTCATACAGCGTCTACTACTGGGTGATCATCAATAACCACTGGGGCGGCAACATCGAGGGGCCGGCGACCGTGATCAACGGAACGGTCGTACCCGCGGGAACCGTCTTCGACTTCTGGAAGGTCGTCGGCAATCTGCGCAATGCGCCGGGCGTCGGCCCGGGCAACGCGATCGAAGGCGGCAAGATCACCGTCACCGGCGCGTTCGGCGGCGGCATCTGCACGACGTCGACGACGCTGTTCAACGCGGCGTTCCGTGCCGGCATGGTGCCGATGGCTCGGCAGAACCACAACGAGTTCATCACCCGCTATCCGCCTGGCCTCGATGCGACCGTCTGGATCGTGGGCAATACCAAGCAGACGATGAGCTTCAGGAACGACACGAAGTACCCGATCCTGATCACGCGGACCGTCACCCACGCCGGCAACAAGCGCTGGCTCACGTTCAAGATCTGGAGCGTCCCGAACGGCCGCGTCGCGAAGGTCACGAACACGGTCATCCAGCACGGCCCGCGCGCGATCGACACGGTCGTGCGGGATCCGAGCAAGCCCGTCGGTTACCGGTACCGCAACAACGCACCGGCGGACGGCGCCCGGGTGTGGGTCACCGTGTCGATCTACGACCACGGCAAGCTCCACTGGTCGAAGCGCTACTTCTCGAGATACCCGGCCGTGAACGGCGTCCTCGTGGTGGGCACCGGCTGACGCGTCCAGGGTCGATCTCGGCCGCGTAAGGAGCTCAGCGCGCGTTGGCGATCTCGACGAGGTTCTGGTCGGGATCGCGGACGTAGATGGACAACAGAGGCCCGACCGCCCCCGTCCGGGCGACCGGGCCCTCCTCGATCGGGATCCCGAGCCGCCGCAGCCGGTCGATCACCTCGTCGAGCGGCTGGTCGATGACGATGCAGAAGTCGCCTGATCCGGGCGTCGGGTGGCGCGCCTTCGGCTCGAACTCACGACCGGCTTGATGCAGGTTCACCTTCTGCTCGCCGACCTGGAGCGCACGGCGCCCATCGCCGAATGTGACGACCTCGAGCCCGAGCGCGCGCCGGTAGAAGTCGACCGTGTCGTCGATGGACCGAACGGTCAGGACGAAATGGTCCAGGCGCATCGCCGTCACTCAGCCTG
>DASSZA010000195.1:0-2652 GCA_035703005.1 Candidatus Limnocylindrales bacterium
AGTACGCGCTGGGTACCCAAACGCTCAAGCCGGCGACGAATGTTCGCGAATGACACCGGAGCGGCTGGCTTTACCTGCAACTGGGTGACAGGTTGTGTGAGTGCCGGATGAGCCGCCGATGAGGCCCACTCATCAGGCTTCCCAAAGCGGGGTCACGTTCGAAGAAAGAGAGGCACCATGCGCCTGCTCAGTCTTCTCGTCCTCGCCGTCACGCTCGCTCTCGCGACCAATACAGCCTCAGCCGGGCCGGCCGAGCCGCCGACGCCGTTCAGGATCTCGATCACGAGCGTCCCGGACGGACCGTTCACTGCCACGGGCCACGGTGTCTGTCCCTCGGGGCAAGCGTCGACCCCGTTCGCCGCTCTGGCTCGGACATTTCCTGACGGCAGCATCGACCTCGACGTCAACAAGACCTTCGTCTGCGACGACGGCAGCGGCGGCTTCGACATGCTCCTCTTCGTCCGACTCAAGCTGGTCAACGGTCAGTTCACCAACAACTTCCGCTGGCTGATCACCAACGGAACCGGCGCATACGCAGACCTGTCCGGCTTCGGGACCGGCGAGGGCGTCACCATCGGCGGTCAGGCCCTCGATCTCTACACCGGACGAACCGGGTAGCCCGAACCCGACGAGCCGCCGGGTCGAATCAGGCCCGGCGGTCGAGCCGTCGCTCGACATTCACGAGCCGCGTTCCGTCCCTCGAGACCCGCGTCGTGGTCGGCCGGTCGTCGGAGAAGAGTTCAGGACGCTCGTCTCATGCTCACCCAGGAGCACGGCCCGACGCTGTGCGAGTCCTTCGGCCGCGTCTAACCCGCGAGGTATGCGCAGACAGGATCCCATACGCCAGGCTCAAAAATCGAGTCCTGACCACCCTTGTCGAACAGCACGACCGGCGGACCTGGCGGACCGCCAACCTGCAGAACCAGCCGACCCACGTCGTTCAAGAGCAAGCCGACACTCGGGCCGACGACGCGTGTGAGCACACCGGTGATCGTTTGCGTCCCCGCGATGAGATCGACGCTTGAGTTCCAGCCCTGGTGGTTCGACACCACGAACCCGGTCGGACCGACCCAGGTGAACACCGCTGTGTTCCGCGTGGCGGAGCGGATTGGTGCTCCGTCGGCATCGACGAAGGTTCTTGTCGTCACTTCCAGCCAACCGTCGACGGCAATCGGGAATCCGCACGTCCACGTGTCGACGTAGTCGAAGTCCATGCGGAACGCTTGAACCGCGGGGGCGTTCGCCGCAGCTGAGGTGGCCGCAGTGAGTGCAACAAGCAGCGACGCTGCCAGCACGGACAACCGTCTCATGATGTTCCCCTTTCCGAGAACGAGCGCGCGCAGACCGCGCAGCCAACTGGATCACCCTTCAGCCACGTGCGGCGATTGGGGCGGCTACGTAGTGCCGTTACGGGTTATTACCAGTCCGCAACGCCTCTTCAGAACGAGGAGCGCCCGAGAGAGGTCAGTCGATCCCGTCACGACGCCTCCACTTATTGGTCGGCGAGCAGGGCGGCCCGCTCGTCGAGCGTGAACGCGAACAGCGCGACGCGACGCCGCGCTAGGGGATCGTACGAATCGCGAACAGTCCCGACACGGCCCCGACCATCGCGACCGCAATCCACCAGCCGCCGAGCACCAGGCCGACCAGCGGCAATGCGCAGGCGTACATGGCTACAAGGCCCGTCCTTCTACCGGACCACCGCGGCGGCGGTTCCTTCACGCAACCCATTGTGACTGCCTTTTGGCAAGTAAGCAACCCTGACACATGTCCCTCGCCCAACCCTCTCTTGGACGTTGCGGGCTGCCGGCCACAAGGGTTCGGTTCTGACTTCGCTCCGGTCGGAGGGCGCAAGCCCGCGTGGCTGAGCGTCGTCGGCGAACCCCAAAGCCACGGCCTCGCGTTGTACGCAAGGTCGGGACGCACACCACTCCGACGTGCCGCCAACCAAAGGAGACAGCAGTGCTGAGACTTCGGACGATCATCCTGATGTGGCTCGCCCGCCGGGCCTGGAAGCTGGCGAGCTCCCTCTACCGTCGGCGTCAAGCGCGTCGGCCGCGCACGGCGCACTGAGGCGACGCTCCCCGCCGGAGCCCGCCGGCTGTGGAGCATCAGTAGTTCGCGGCAGGCGGATCGGGTCCCTGTACCGATTGCAGCAGCCGCTCGCTCAGCGAGGCTGGTTGCGTCCCAGTCGAGTCGCGCTGGACCAAGGAGGTGCCAGATGACCGTCACCCAACCCGAGACGCAGCCGTCTCGTGGGAGCTCGGCGCCCAACATCCCCGGGAAGTACCTGAGCCTGACGACCTACCGACGGGACGGCTCGCCCGTCTCGACGCCGGTCTGGTTCGTCGAGGAGGACGGGCGCCTGTTCGTGACGACGGGGGCCGAGTCCTACAAGGCGAAGCGGCTGCGGCGAAACCCCGTGGCCATGGTCGCGCCGTGTACGGCGCGGGGAGCGCTGAAGGGCGATTCGATTCCCGTTCGAGTCGACTTCCTGCCCGCCGCCGAGCACGCCCGGATCGACCGGCTGATGGCGGAGAAGTACCGCGTCGACAGGATCCTGATCCTGCCCATCTACCGGCTCGTGATGAAGCTCCGGCGGAAGCCCGCCGGCGACGCGCGCACCGGCGTGTACCTGGCGATCACCCCGAC
>DASSZA010000205.1:0-2119 GCA_035703005.1 Candidatus Limnocylindrales bacterium
CGATCGCCACACGCTGCTGCTCGCCGCCCGACAGCTCCGACGGGAGGTGGTCCGCCTTATCGGCGAGGCCGACCTGCTCGAGATTGTGCAGCGCCAGCGGCGCGCGCTCGCGTTTGGGTACGCGACGTGAGAAATCGAGCGGGAGCATCGCGTTCTCGACCGCGGTCAGCGTCGGCAACAGTTGGAAGAACTGGAACACGACACCCACCCGCCGGCCGCGCCACACCGCGAGCTCCTCCTCGCTCATCTGATCAATGCGCTGCCCGTCGACCGTGACCGTGCCGGACGTCGCGCGGTCGATGCCGGTGATCATGTTCATGATCGTCGACTTGCCGCTGCCCGACGGGCCGACGATCGCGACCATGTCGCCGTCCTCGATCGCGAGATCGACCCCGCGCAGCGCTGGATACTCGAGCTTGCCGGTGCGGTAGACCTTGTGAACGCCGGAGAGCTCGATCAGGACCGGCTTCGTCGTGATTTCGGATCCTTGAACTGCCTCGCCCGTGATGGCCATGGCATCCTCGATTCGGTCAGATGTGGGAACGACGTCATCGCGCCGGGGCACGTGCCTCGGCGCCGGACTCAGGAGTCGCGCGGCGAGCGCCGCGTGCGCGATCGCGTAGCCACGCGCGAGCAGTAGGGCGGCGGGGACGAGCGCGAGGCCGACCGCGGTCATGGCCAGGGCCTCTCCGGGCGTGTCGACGGTGACCAGGCCGAGGTTGGTCAGCCCGTACTGACCGCGAGGATCGGGGATCGCCCAGTACCAGATCGGCATCGACACGTAGGCGACGCCGATCCCGACGGCGGTCACTGCGGCGAGCCCGAGCGTGAGGCCGGCGATCGAGGTCACCCCGAGCCAAGCCAGATCCCTCCACGTCTGCGGATCCGAGCTGACCGTCCTCAGCAGCGGCAGGAACCCGCTCGCGGACGGACGGCGATAGGCCGCGTCCAGGCGCTCGTGGCGCTGCCATCCGGCGAGCCGGCGGTCGACCCGGGTCGTCCAGCGCACGACATACACGAAGCCGACCCAGACGAAGACGCCTACGACGAAGGCAAGCAGCGAGGCGGTCACCGACACGCCGGTGACCAGAACCGTGAAGGCGGCGATGCTCCACACGAAGACCGCACCGGCATAGACGAGGTCGCGCAGCGCCGATGTCATCCATGCATGGACTCGCGCCCGGCGCCTGGACGGCTTGCCCAATGTCGAGGCCCGACCCGTGGGCGGAGGCGCCGGTTGCAGGGTGACGTTGGTCGTCGACATCGCGCCGGCTCCTAGGTCAGCACGAGCGCGAGCAGTAGTCCGGTGAACAGCAGGGTCTGTCCCGAGTGCACGATGATCCCCATCCACGCGCTTTGGAACCGGCGTGACGGATAGGCGTCGAGGAAGATGCCGTCGACGACGGTCAACGGCATCAACCACGGCATGTGTAGGTGGTAGAGCGTGAACAGCACGCCATTGGCGACCCAGTCGCGCCTGCCGAAGACGGCTTGCATGCGCGGCAGCAGCAGGCCGCGGAAGAGGAGCTCCTCACCGAGCACCGTGTTGAATAGGAGCATCGCGACGACGACGGCGAACCAGCCCCACGCGCCGCTGAAGAAGTCCTGACCGGTGTCCGATCCGAGGAATGACTGGAAGTCCCTGTCCGAGGGCGACGGGATTTCGGGCATCGCCCCCCAGACGGCGAAGAGAAGCAGGAACAGCAGTGCCCACCACCAGAGCTTCCCGCCCACCTGTCCCGTCTTCGGATCGCGGGGAGGACGCAACCACAAGGCGTCGCGGACCCGCGGCCATTGCAGTGACCCGATCTCGCGCCTGACGAGGATCAGGACCAGGAGGAACTGCCAGACGAGCCCGGCGGTAAGGCAGACCAGCAGGGATTGGATGAGCGGTTCGGGACCACTGAACTGGTCCTTCAGGAGCGGCGCGACGATCCACGCAAGCACACCCATTGGGAGGGCCGCGGCCGCCCACACGCCGAGGATCTGGGCGAGCGAGTACTGCCTTACGGCCCGATAGCGATCAACGTCTCGGTCGAGCGGTTCACGCGTCTTCGGCGCTCGATTCGTCGGCTGCACGGTGACCTTGGTCGACGACATGAGGCTTCACCTTCCCTTC
>DASSZA010000063.1:0-7680 GCA_035703005.1 Candidatus Limnocylindrales bacterium
CCGTCGATATCGACGTCAGGGACACCGGTCTGGGGCTCGATGCCCGAGATCGTCTGGCCTGTGTTGTTCAGGCCCCATTCGCTCTTGAAATACTGCTCGGACGTGGGATCGGCGGCAATCTCGCGGCGATAGTTCTGACCGACGGCGCTGATCCGAGGGTCGCTCGCGAGCTCACGCCGGACGGTGGCCGGCGAGATCCCCTTCCCGCGCAGGATCGCGGTGCGGCCGCTGCGGCTCTCGCGTACGAGCGAGAGGTTCCGGTCCCGTGCGACGGCCTTTCGGGCGGTCGGAGAGGTGTTCGGGCGGAACCGCACGAGGATGTCGTCGCGTGTCGGCGCCGGCGAAGAGGGATCCGCCGCGAGCGATCCGGTGGGAGCGGCGAGGCCCGTCGCGAGCACGACCAAGACCAGGAGCGCGTGACGGGTATGACGCATCTGGGGCCATCGTACGACGGTCGGTCGTGCGGGCGTGACACCCTAGATGTCACGGGTGGGTCCTACGGTCGGGTCATGGAAGCGCACGTCATCCCGCTACACCCGACCGTTCGTCTCGAGGGCGATCGGATCGTCATCGAAGGCTTGTCGATCTCGGACCCGGCCCTTGCCGCGTTCCTCGGGGAGCGCCAGGCAGCGGAACGGGAGGCCATCACCGAGCGTGCCCTGCGGATCGGTCTGCTCGCGTTGCAGGACGTCGGTGTGACGGTCAACGTCGACGCCGTCCGGACCGAATTCGAGCGGATGATGCGCCAGGCCGAGCAGGTCAACGAGCGAGCCGCGACCGCGCTCGAACAGACGCTTCGAGCCAACTTCGCGGATGGCGACGGCCGGCTACCACGGACCCTGGAGCGGTTCCTGGGGGACCGCGGTGCTCTCCGCTCGATGGTGGACGAGCTGTTCGATGAGAAGAAGCGCGACAGCGCGATCGGTCGCATCGGGACGATGCTCGAGCGCTACTTCGACGGCGACGCGTCCAAGCTCGCCCACCTGCTCGACCCGACACGCCTCAACTCGCCGATGCACCAGTTCCGCCAGGAGATCGCGGCCGGTTTCAAGGGCATCGAGGAGCGGCTCGTCGCCATCGAGGCGGCCGCAGCGGCCCGCGGCGCCGAACGAGCCCGGTCGGCCGTCAAGGGCATCGACTTCGAGGACCTGCTCGACGGGATGCTCGGTGACATCGCTCGCGGGTCGGGTGACATGGTCGACCGGACGACCCTCGAGGCTGGCACGCTCATGCGCTCCAAGAAGGGCGACTTCGTCCTGACGGTCGATCCGACCGTCGCTCGGGGGTGCGACCTGCGGGTCGTCATCGAGGCCAAGGACCGCCCGATGTCCACTCGCCAGATGCGGGAGGAACTGCGAGAGGCGCGCGAAAACCGCGGCGCAGCCGTCGCGGTCGCGGTCTTCACGCCGGCCCACGCGCCGAAGGGCATCGCGCCATTCACGATCGCGGGTGGCGATATCTACTGCGTCATCGACCCGGAGGCGCCAGAGCCCGCCACGCTCGAAGCCGCGATCCGCCTCGCACGGCTGCTCGCCCTGGCCACGCTCGCCGAGCGTGATGTGACGGTCGACCCGGCGGCCATCGGCGCGGCACTCGTGGGGATCCGCGAGCAGCTCGAACTGGTCCGCCAGATGAAGTCCCAGCTCACGTCGATCTCCTCGGCGACGAAGAACGTGTCGACGGGGCTCGACGAGATGCGTGCCGGCATCCTGACCCGTGTGGCAGAGGCCGAAGCGGAGATCCGGACCGCACAGACATAGGCCCACGAGGGCTACACGGGACCGGGACCACCGGACGCTGCCCGCGGCTTGGCATTTGCGGGAAGATAGGGACGAGTCGCTCGACCTCAACCTCGGGTGAGTGGCTCCAACCGGGGACGCATCGAGTCCGGAGATCCGATTGCGCCGAATCTGCGCCCTTGTCCTTGCCGCACTGATCTCGCTTTCCGGCGTCTCTGTGGTCGCGGCCGCCGACCCTTCGCCGGTGGCTGATCCTGTCGCGAGCCTTGACCCGTCTCCTTCCGCCGAGGTGGCGCCGTCCGCGACGCCATCGCCGCAACCTGAAGCGACGACGTCTCCGTCACCAGATCCCACGCATGCCGCTCCTCCCTTGGCGTCTCCGACGCCCGCTCGGACGGCCCGGCCGAACGCACCGGTGAAGGCGACATCCGTTGCCGTTGATACGCGCGGCCGCCCGATCGCTACCGGGCGCTACCTCGTGATCCTGAAGGGCAACGCGGATCCGACCGCCGTCGCGAGCACCCACCGGAAGCGGGAGGGGACCGTCGCCGATCGCGCTTTCCGCCACGCCTTCCGCGGCTTCGCGGCGAAGCTCGACAAGGCGCAGCGTGCGGCGCTCCTCGCCGACCCGAAGGTCGCGGCGGTCGTGCCGGACGAAGTCGTCGAGATCGAGGCGCAGTCGATCCCGACCGGCATCTCGCGCATCGGGACGCCGACCTCGCCCCTATCGAAGATCGACGGGCTCGACGAACGGGTCGATGCCGACGTCGCGATCGTGGATACCGGAATCGGTCCGCATTCGGATCTGAACATCGCCGGCGGCTACAACTGCAGCACCTCCGACCGGACGCGCTGGTACGACGAGAACGGCCACGGGACGCATGTGGCAGGAACCGTCGGTGCCAAGGACAACACCTGGGGTGTCGTCGGGGTCGCGCCGGGCGTCCGGCTGTGGGCGGTCCGGATCCTCAACTCGAGCGGCGCGGGCCTGTTGTCGTGGTACGTCTGCGGGCTCGATTGGATCCTCGCCCAGCGCGACCCGAACGACTCGTCGCGCCCGCTGATCGAGGCCGTGAACATGAGCGTCGCGAAGACCGGGTCTGACGACGCGAACTGCGGCCGTTCCAACAACGACGTCCTTCACCAGGCGATCTGCCGGTTGTACGCCGCCGGGATCACGGTCGTCGCCGCGGCGGCCAACGCGAGTAAGAGCGCGGCCGGTTTCGTCCCAGCGGCGTACAACCAGGTCATCACGGTGTCGGCCCTCGCCGACACGAACGGCAGACCGGGCGGCGGTGGGGGCAACAAGTGCTACTCATGGGGCACGTATGACCGCGACGACACGTTCGCCGACTTCAGCAACTACGGGTCGGACATCGACTTGATCGCGCCGGGCAAGTGCATCCTCTCCACGAAGCCCGGACCCACGTATGGCTATTCATCCGGGACGTCGATGGCGGCACCGCACGTGACCGGGGCTGTCGCGCTCTACAAAGCCTCTCGTCCGCGCGCGACGCCGTCCCAGGTCCGCGAGTCGCTGCGCTATCTCGGCAACCTCAACTGGTTCACCAACACCGACCCCGACCCGTACCACGAGCCGATGCTCAACGTTTCCCGGATCGGGTCGCTCGGCACGTTCACGCTGTCGCCCGGGACGACGGCCACGATCTCCTCGAAGGGTGGATCGGTGCTCGCGCCGTTCAAGGTGTCCCGCAGCTCGACCTTCTTCGAGCGGGTGCAACTCAGCGTCTCGGGCGTGCCGAGCGGCTGGACGGCATCGTTCCCGGCGCCGAGCCTCTTCGGCTGGACGGCCACGAGTGGGACACTCCGGCTGACGGCGCCACGGACCGTCAAACCTGGCACGTTTCACGTCACGGTCACGGGGACCAACTGGGGTCGTACCAAGTCGACCACCCTCGCGGTCAACGTCGCCGCCGACATCCCGACCGCCCGCGCACCGATCGCGACGGTCCTCAAGTCGAGCACGCTCGGTCGCACCTCGACGGGCGTGACGACGGTCTCGATGCGTGCCACCTGGGCCGCGGCCACCGACCCGTCCGACACGATCGTGGGCTACGAGGTCGAACGGAGCGTCGACGGCGGCGCGTACGGCTGGACTGTAGGGACGAGCGCCTCCACTCGCGGGGCGACGTTCTCCGGGCTGGCGGTCGGTGCCGCGCATCGGTTCCGCGTCCGTGCCCAGGACAGCGATGGGTCGTGGAGCAACTGGGCCGTGGCTGGGGCGTCGCTCACACCCTCGATCGTCAGCGATCGCTCGAGCCTCGTCACCTACAGCGGGACCTGGCTCCGGTATGCGAGCGCGACGTCGACCGATGGCTGGGTCACGAGCTCGAGCCAGACGGGCGCCCGCGCTCGGTACCGGTTCACCGGTCGGACGGTCGCGGTCCTCGCGCCGACCAATTCGACCCGCGGGAAGGCATCGATCTACATCGACGGCGTCTATCAGGCGACCGTCGACTTCTACTCATCCTCCGCCGCGTACAAGAAGGTCGTGTACGTCCGCAACTGGTCGGTCGCCGGAACGCACACGATCGAGGTTCGCGTGAGCGGCACATCGGGTCGACCGACAGTCTCGCTCGACGGCTTCCTCGTCCTGAGCTGACCGTCAGGCTCACGCAGCCTGGAGGGGGCACCCGTTAACCCGGCGTGTTGCTTGGGTGCGCTATGGTGCTGCCGATGCGCCGGGCCGGAGAACCGGCGCGCTACATGAGGTCCGACGCCGTGGCTCGAGCCATGTGGAAGGGGGCCATCCAGTTCGGCCTGGTCACCATCCCGATCAAGCTCTATCTCGCGACCGACTCCAAGGGCATCAGCTTCCACATGCTCCACAAGGAGGATCTGTCCCGGATCCAGATGAAGGTCTGGTGTCCGGTCGAGGATGAGCCCATCTCGCGCTCCGACACCGTGAAGGGCTACGAGTACGCCCCGGGCGAGTACGTCGTTATCACCGACGAAGACCTCGAGAAGGTGCCGCTCAAGACCGTTCGCAATGTCGAGATCGAGCAGTTCACCAAAGCCGAACGTGACGACAACGCCGTCCGCTTCGTGAAGTCCGCCTATTACGTCGAGCCAGACAAGATCGGCCGCAAAGCGTTCTACCTCCTCAAGTCGGTGCTCGAGGACGAGGGACTCACGGCGATCTGCAAGGTCGTGATCAAGGACCGCGAGGCCCTCGCTGCGCTCGATCCGTTCGCCGAGACGCTGCTCCTCACCACGCTCCATTGGCCTGATGAGATCCGCTCGACGAAGGAGCTCGATCTCCCGGAGGAGGACTTCGACTTCAAGCCGGCCGAGCTGCAGATGGCCAAGCAGCTCGTGTCTGCGATGACCGGCGAGTTCGATCCCACGCAGTACAAGGACGAGTACCGCGACGCGCTCGAGAAGATCATCGAAGCCAAGATCGAAGGCCGCGAGACCGTCGAGGTCGAGGAGCCCGAGGAGACCGGCAAGCTGGTCGACCTGATGGCTGCTTTGGAGGCATCGGTCTCCGCGGCCAAGGCGGCGCGCGAATCCGGCGCCGAGAAGCCCGTCTCCGTGGCCGAGGCACGCGAGAAGAAGGCCGCCCGCAAGCCCGCGGCGTCCAAGGCGCGCGCCAAGGCATCGGACGAGGAAGACAAGGCGAAGCCGGCCGCTCGGAAGCGAAAGACCGCCTGAAGGCGTCCTCGTCGGGCCGCTGATCCCCAGGAGCGCTACGGCGTCACGCAGTGGGTGCATGACGCCGAACTGCGTCGGTTGCCGAGGCCCCGACTCGAGTGGCCGCCCTCGAGTGACTGCCCTCGAGTGACTGCCAGATATTCCCCCGGCGGATGATAGGCAGCGATTCGTGACCCTCCGGCCTGCCTAGCGACGTCGCCACGCACGGATCGGGGCCCGCTCGGTGGGAATCGGGCCTAGAACGTGCCTAATAGTCGTGACGGGAATATCTGGCACGTAGTCCGTCAACGCGCCCCGCGCGCGTCCTCGATCGCGTCGTATCGATGGTCCGCCGCGCCCAGCCCAAATGCACCGACGCGCGCGTCCTCGATAGCGTCGTAACGGCGGTCGCCGACCACCAGCCCACCCGCGCGGGCATCCTCGATCGCGTCGTAGCTACGGTCGCCGGCCACGATGACGGTCTGGTCGCGCGCGGCCGGGGCCGCGACGACGGCAGCGCTCGCGCCGAGCGCTGCGCCCGCGATGAAGATCGCCGTCGCGATCAGAAAGGCCCGGGCGGTCCTGGTGTCGATGAGGTGGCGCTGCTGAGTTGTGGCGTGCATCTCGGTGCTCCTCGGTGTCGTGATCCGTTGCGGACATAGAGGGGCCGGAGACGCCTCGCGGGTCAACGGCCGGGCGCGGATATCCGGCCACGTAACGCTGATCGCATCCTGGGCGTCATCCCTCGAACGCAGGATCGCGACACCACCGGGGTATCGTCCCGGCGGCGTCGGGATCGCATCAGATGCGACGAAGGGGACCGAGATGAGCGCCGAAGACTTCGAGTCACGACTCGCAGAGCTCGAAGCGCGCGTTGCGGCGCTCGAAGAGCTGAAGGCCCTCACGCTGTCGCAGGCAGCGGCGGTGCCGCCGGTAGCCGCACCCCCGATGGCGGCTTCGGCGCCGAGCATGCCCACGACGCCTATCGTGCCCTCACCTCAGCCGCCGGTCCCGCCACCGGATGTGTCCTATTGGCAGACCCTGCTGCCCAAGGGTCAAGCAGTCGACTTCCGACAGCCGCTTGTTCCGAAGTCCTCGGCGGGAGCCCCATTCTCGTCAGTGATCGGCGATCTCGAGGAACGACTCGCCGGCCGAGCGCTGGCGGTCGTTGGCGGTATCGCACTGATCCTCGGTGCCCTCTTCTTCCTGAGCCTTGCCTTCAGTCGAGGATGGATCGGCCCTGAGCTCCGGATCCTCATCGGGCTAGCAGCGGGTATGGGTGCTGTCGCCGGAGGAGCAGCGTTCCTCGAGCGGCGGAACGACTTGATCGGCAACGTCCTGACGCCCGTCGGGTTGGCCATCATCTCGATAAGCCTCGTCGGTGCGACCCGGCTGTATCACCTCGTCCCCGTCGAGATCGGTCTCCTCGGGGCGCTCGTCAGTGCCATCGCCGTGGCGATCATCGCCGTGAGGAACGACTCACAGCTTGTGGCGCTATTCGGACTTGTATCCGTACTGGTCGCACCGCCGATCCTTGGTGCAAGCCCTGACGCGACGACTCTTGCCTTCATCGGGATCACCCTTGTGGGCACGACCTGTGTCGCCCTCTGGCGGTCGTGGTCGTGGCTTCCGCCGGTGGCCTTTCTCTTGACCGCCCCGCAGGCCGCCTCGTGGATCCTCGGTCAACCGCCGACGACGATGGCCCTCATCGGGATCGGTGCCTATTGGACCTTGAATCTCGTGGCTTCCGGCGGCGAGGAGTTCCGTCGTCACCGTCACGACCTGAGTCCTTCGTCTTCGACGCTGCTCCTTGGGAACGCGGCATTCCTGGTGTGGTCTGGCTTCGTCATCCTCGACGGCGAACTCGCCACCTATCGCGGCCTCTTCCTCCTTGCCGTTTCGGTCGCGCATCTGTTCGTCGGCATGTGGTTCGCGGCACGCGACGGCGATGACGACCTGTTCGGGCTGCTCACCATCGGGACCGGACTCGCCGCATTGACGATGGCAATGCCTATCCAACTGGGGGCGCCGGCTGTCCCGGTCGCGTGGACCGCCGAAGCGGTCGCGCTCGCTTGGGTCGCCGTCCGTCGGCGGCATCCGTACAGCCTGGCGGCCTCCGGTCTTCTCTACGTCCTAGCAGCCATCGCGATCATTCGTCTGTATCCGATCTTCGTCTCGCCACCGAATGGCCCAGCGTTTCTCGACGCGCGCGGTGGAGCGCTCGCGTTCTACCTAGCGGGAGTCGGCGCGGGCATCTGGTTACTCCGCGACCGAAGCCTGCGCTCCG
>DASSZA010000261.1:0-9918 GCA_035703005.1 Candidatus Limnocylindrales bacterium
GGAACTTGGGCGGGTCCTCCACGCCAGCGCGCTGCAGGAGTTCGCGTGCCCGTGGCCCAGTGACATTGATCGCTGCGAGCGACATCGTCCGATCCATGATGTGGACCCGCATCCGCCACGTCTCCGCCCAGTCGCGGACCCACATCTCGGCGTTCGCAGCGCCACCGGAGGTGAACGTCAGGACGAACCGGTTGTCGCTCTCGCGGAGGATCATCCCGTCGTCCATGATGTGGCCGCGTTCGTTCAGCAACAGCGCATAGCGTGAGCGGCCGGGCTTGATGTCGGCGACGCGGCACGGGTAGAGCCGTTCGAGGAAGTCGACGGCATCGGGTCCGGAGACCACCATCTTCCCGAGCGTGCTCACGTCGCCGATCGACACGCCCTCGCGCACCGCCCAGTACTCGGCGACCGCATCCCCGTAGTGCCACGGACGCCACCAGTTGCCGAAGCGGTCCATCCGGCCACCGAGCGCGAGGTGCTCCTCATGGAGCGGCGTCCGGCGGAACACATCGACATAGGTGTCCGCCGCGGCCTCGGCGAGCGTGATCTGGCGCGACGCCGGCCGCGCCGTGAACGGCGGAGGCACGTCGCCGGTCCGTGCCGCGATGAACGCGCGGACCTGCGGCAAGCACGCCGCCCCCTGACACGTCCCGAGGCACGCAAGGCTCGAGCGCTTCAGCAGCTCGATCTCCTGGAAGCCGCGGTCCCAGGCGATCTGGAGGTCCTCGACGGTCGTCCCGTTGCAGGCACAGACGATGCCGGCCACCGGCGGCGGTGGGAGCATGCCCGCTTCAGCGGCGGGCCCGACGACCGTGATGGGCACGTCGCCCGCCATCCGCACCAGCACGTCGCGTGGCGCGAACCCGAGCCCGACGATCAGCGTGTCGCATGGGGTCGTCGTCTCCGCCCCGATCCAGTCGTCGGCCGTCACGACGCCCCGGACGTGGCCGTGCTCATCGCCCTCGATGCGGATGAGCTGCCCGGCGACGGGGATGCACGGTACGCCGGGCGGAGGCGTGCCGATGGCGACCGCTGCCCCGAGCTCGATGCCCGCCTTGTGCATCCGCTGTGCCGCGCGGCTCGTGACCACGCCCTCGAGATCGTTGCCCGGAACGGCTGGATGGATCTCGGCAGCGCCCGTCGCGACGACGATCTCGGCCGGGTAGACGTGGAGCATCAGCGTCGGTGTCCGAACGACGATCAGCGGTCCTGGGTAGATGCCGACGACCTCGTCCCCTTGCTCGGCGTCAAGCACGAGGACGCGCTTGCCGGCCTTCTCCGCGGTCGCGGCGGCCTCGCTCCCGCTGTCGCCGCCGCCGATCACGGCGACGTCGACATGCGCGCGGAGGACCTCGATGTCGGGGCCTTCGGGCGAGGTCGTGAGATCAGGCCCCGTCACCGCCGGAAGCGGCGGAAGCCCGTCGACCTCGGGCCGCTCGACCGAGAGACCGGGGAGTGCGCGCTGCTGGCACGTGCGGATGTACGCGATCCCATCGACCTGGGCGAGACAGTTGCCGCAGTCGCCGGTCAGGCAGAGCGTCCCGGGTCCCGACGGTGAGGACCCGGAGCGGAGCAGCGCGATGGCGACCGAATCGCCCGCCGCGAACGGGACCGGTCGGCCATCGACGATGATCCGTCCCGCTTCGACGAACCTCGCCGATCCGGGCCGTTCGGTCACTGGCGCATCCTCGACCCGGCGGGGTCGAACAGGGGCTCGGGCTGGAGCCGCGCCGGCCGACGACGGCCGATGATCTCGATCTCGAAGCCTTCGCCGCCGGGCCCATCGGGCGTGGCGAGCTCCGTCGGCACGTAGCCGAGCGCGATCGACTGCTTGACGCTGTGCCCGTAGCCGCCGGAGGTGATCCAGCCGACGACCGTGCCGTCGTGCCAGACCGGCTCGTCGCCGATCACGTCGGCGGGGTCGTCCGGATCCGGGTCGACCACGAAGGTCACGAGCCGGCGCTTCGGCCCGCCGTCGGCGAGTTCCTTCTCGTGCGCGGCGCGCCCGATGAACTCGTGGTCGAGCTTGATGTAGTGGGTGATGCCACCCTCTAGCGCCGTGTAGATCGGCCGGTACTCGCGGAACCACGTCCCGTAGCTCTTCTCGAGCCGGAGCGACATCAGCGCCCGCATCCCGAAGAGACGCAACCCGTGCGGTTGGCCGGCGTCGACGATCCGATCGAACAGCGCACGCTGGTACTGCGGCTGGACCCACAGCTCGTAGCCGAGATCGCCCGAGTAGTTGATCCGTGCGAGGTGCGCCGGGACCATCCCCAGGTCGACCTCGCGGAACGTCATGAATGGGAAGGCCTCGGTCGACAGATCGAGGTCCGGGGCGACGGAAGAAAGGACGTCGCGTGCTCGCGGTCCGGTCACGGAGAGTCCTGTCAGGCCGAGACCCAGGACGTCGAAGCGGACGGAGCCGTCGTCCGGAAGGTGATGGCGGAACCACCTCGAGTGGTGGACCTCGGCGGGCAACGATCCGAACAGGTAGAACTCATCAGTTTCGCTCGCGCGCGCGACCGTGAACTCGCCGACGATCCGGCCACCTTCGTTGAGCATCCCGGTCAGGGTGATCCGGCCCGGCTTCGGCATCCGCTGCGTGAGCAACGATGACAGCCACGCCTCCGCGCCGGGACCCGTGACGCGGTACTTCGCGTAGTTCGAGATCTCGGTCATGCCGACACGCTCGCGAACGGCGTGGACCTCCTCGGCGACACACTCCCAGGCGTTCGACCGGCGGAAGGTCACGTCCTCCTTGGGCTCGAGGCCGGCCTTCTGGAACCAGAGCGCGTGCTCCAGCCCGAAGGTCGCGCCCCACACCGCGTTCGCCTCAGTCAGGCGGTCGTAGATCGGCGTCGTCAGGAGCGGGCGGCCGGCGGGCAGCTCTTCGTTCGGGAACGTGATCCGGAACCGGCGCCGGTAGTTCTCCTGGACCTTGGCGTTCGTGTAACCGAGCGTGGCGTAGTCGCCGTACCGCGCGACGTCCATCGCCCAGATATCCATCCCGGAGTCGCCGTCATCGCCGGCCGTCATCCAGTTGGCGAGCGCCAGCCCGACACCGCCGCCCTGGGACAGACCCGCCATGACGGCGCACGCGACCCAGTAGCCGCGCAGCCCGCGGATCGGCCCGACGAGCGGGTTGCCGTCAGGCGAGAACGTGAACGGCCCATTCACGATCCGGCGCAACCCGATCGTCTGCATCGGCGGGTAGTGCTTGAACGCGACGGACAGCTCGGGCGTGATCCGGTCCATGTCGTTCTTGAGCAGCTGCGACCCGAAGTCCCACGGGGTCTCACGCGGCGACCATGGCACGCACGCCTGCTCGTACGTGCCCATCAGCATCGCGCCGCCTTCCTGACGGATGTAGATCTCGCCCGCGAAGTCGAGCGCCATCGGCATCTCGTGGCCGGTCTTCGCGACGTGGTCCGCGACCTCCTTCATGTCCTCCGTGATGAGGTAGTGGTGCTCCATCGCAAGGACGGGCAGCTCGATGCCGACCATCCGGCCGACCTCGCGCGCCCACAGCCCGCCAGCGTTGACCACGTGCTCCGTGTGGATCGACTCGCCGTTCTCGAGGCGCACGTCCCAGGTGCCGTCGGCTCGCTGCGACAGGCCGACGACCGGCGTGTGCTGATGGACCTCTGCCCCCAGCTGCTGGGCGCACTTCACGTACGCGCGCGTGACGCCGGTCGGGTCGACGTGCCCTTCGACCGGGTCGTACAGGGCCCCCACGAAGTACTGCGGATCCATGAGTGGGAACAGGTCGGCCGCTTCCTTGGGCGTGATGAGCTCGAGCTCCATGTCGAGATAGCGGCCGCGCGCCTGGGCCATCCGCAGGAAGTCCATCCGGACCTCGGTGTCGGCCAGCATCAGGCCGCCTGGCAGATGGATCGAGCAGTCCTGGCCGGACTGACGCTCGATCTCCTCGTACAGCTGGATCGTGTACTGCTGGAGGCGGGCGACGTTCGGATCGCCGTTGAGGGTGTGCATCCCGCCGGCGGCATGCCAGGTCGAGCCGGCCGTGAGCTCACGTCGCTCCAGCAGCATCACGTCGGTCCAGCCCGCCTTCGTCAGGTGGTACAGCACGCTCGCGCCCACGACGCCGCCACCGATGACGACGACCTGTGTCTCTTGCTTCACGCGATCCCCTCGAACCCTCTCTGTGACGGTACGGTCAATAGTCTGTCGGGACGCCGCCCTCGGCGACGCGCCGCTCGACGAACGCGTCGAGCTCCTCGCGGATGGCCGGGTCCATCGGCGGCGGCTCGTAGGCGGCAAGGAGCTCTTTCCAGATCCTGTTCGCCTTCGACGGCAGCTCCGGTGATCCGGCCTCCTGCCAGGTCTCGTAATTCCGCCAGTCCGACAGCATCGGCTTATGGAACGCGGTCTTGAAGCGCGACTGGGTGTGCTCGGCGCCGAAGAAGTGGCCGCCCGGGCCCACCTCCGCGATCGCCGAGAGCGCGAGGCTGTCGTCGTCGACGGCCACCGGCTCGAGGAATGCCTCGACCATCCCGAGCAGCTCCGCGTCGAGGACCATCTTCTCGTAGCTCGCGTGGAGCCCGCCCTCCATCCAGCCGGCGCCATGCATGAGCAGATTGACGCGACCCATGATCGCGCCCCACAACGAGAACACGGACTCGTAGGCAGCCTGTGCGTCGAGCGCGTTCGCGGCGTTCACGTTGGAGGACCGATATGGCACGCGGTAGCGGCGCGCCAACTGGCCGCCGATCAGCGACGTCCGCATCGCCTCGGGTGTCCCGAACGCCGGCGCCCCCGACTGCATGTCCACGTTCGAGGTGAACCCGCCGTAGATGACGGGCGCTCCAGGCCGGACGACCTGGGTCAGAACGATGCCCGCGAGGGCCTCGGCGTTCTGCTCGACCAGCGCACCCGCCAGCGTGATCGGCGCCATGGCGCCACTCAGCGTGAACGGGGTGATGCACACGATCTGGTTGCGTTCGGCGAAGGCGATGACGCCCTGGGACATCGGGGTGTCGAGGCGGAGCGGTGAACTGGTATTGACGACGGTGAACACCGACGGCTGTTCGTCGAGCGTCGCGTCGTCGACCCCGCGGGCGATCCGCACCATCTCGAGCACGTCGAGGTTTCGCTGCCGTCCCAGCGAATAGCAGTGGATCGCCTTGTCCATGAGGGTGAGCGCGTCGTGCGTGGCATGCAGATAGCGCACGCCGTGATGCACATCCACGGGTTCGACCGGGTAGCCGGCGAGGAAATGCACGCTGTTGAGGGATTGGGCGAGCCGCAGCAGGTTCTGGTAGTCCTCCCGGTTGCCGATCCGCCGGCCGCGGTCGAGGTCGGCGACGTTGGGCGGAGAACCCACGGTCCCGAACGCCATCCACGGCCCACCGAGTCGAAGATGCCGTTCCGGGTTCCGGGCATGGAGCGTGAATTCGGCGGGGACGGTCTTGATGACCTCCTCGACCATCGCCGGCTCGAACCGGACCCGCTGCCCGCCCGGCTCGATCGTCGCGCCGGCGCGCTGCAGGTGCTCGCGGGCGTCCGGGTCGAGGAAGTCCATGCCGGTCTCGGCGAGGACGCGCAACGACGCCTGATGGATCGATTCGAGCTCGTCGTCGGAGATCGCGCGGGTAGGCTCGTAGGGCATCCGCGGCTGACTGAAGGGTCGCTGCTGGGGCAGCCGCGATCGCTCGTGCGCAGCCCGCCCGCCCGCTCGCCGTCGCCCGACCAGCGCTTCGCCGGCCGGGGTGTCCAGGTCCGTCATGTCAGATCGATCCAGGTGGTCTTGAGCTGCGTGTACCCCTCCAGCGCGTGGAGTGACTTGTCGCGCCCGAAGCCCGACTGCTTGTACCCACCGAAGGGGACCGTGATATCGGCCGTATCGAACGTGTTGATGTAGACCGTTCCGACGCGCAGCGACCTGGCGAGACGATGCGCCTTGGTGATATCGCGCGTCCAGACGCCGGCCGCGAGCCCGTACGGCGAGTCGTTCGCGATCCGGATGGCGTCGGCGTCGTCGTCGAACTCGGTCACGGTCAGCACCGGACCGAAGATCTCCTCGCGCGCCACGCGCCAGTCGTTGTCGACGCCGTCGAGGATCGTCGCTGGGACGTAGCAGCCTCCGGTATCTGCGCGGACGCGCTCACCACCGGCCACGACGCGCGCACCCTCGCGTTGCCCCAGCTCGACGTATTGGAGCACCTTGTCCAGCTGACGCGCGTCCACCATCGAGCCGAGGCGCGTGTCCGGGTCGAGCGGATCACCGGGCGGGATGCCGCGACCCATCTCGGCGATGCGCTCGACGAGCTCCTCGCGAACCGAGCGGTGGACGACGAGCCGGGACCCAGCGTTACACGTCTGACCGCTGTTGTAGAAGATCCCCCAGCCGATGCCCTCGGCTGCCTTCTGGACGTCGGCGACGTCGCCGAGCACGAGTTGCGGGCTCTTGCCCCCGAGCTCGAGCGAGATCGCCTTCACGTCCGTCTCGCCGATCGCCCGTAACAGCGACTTGCCGACCTCCGTGGAGCCGGTGAACGCGATCTTGTCGACGCCCGGATGGCGAGCCAGGGCCTCGCCGAGGACGGCACCCGGCCCTGGGACGACATTCAGCACGCCGTCCGGGATGCCCGCCTCCGCAGCGAGTTCGGCGAGGCGGAGCGCGGACAGCGGCGACGCCGACGCGGGCTTCAGGACGACGGAGTTGCCGGTCGCGAGCGCCGCACCGAGCTTCCAGGCCGTGACGATCAGCGGGTAGTTCCACGGCACGATCGCGCCGACGACGCCGATCGGCTCGCGCGTCACCAGCGATAGCGCATCGGGCCCGGTCGGGCCGACCTCGCCGTAGACCTTGTCGATCGTCTCGGCATACCACTGGATCGTCTTGGCCGCCGATGGCACGTCGACCGACAGCGTGTCGCGGATCGGCTTCCCGACATCGAGCGACTCGAGCAGCGCGAGCTCGTCGCGGTTCGCGCGCATCGCTTCGGCCAGCTTCAGCAGGATGAGCTTGCGCTTCGTGGGAGACATGTCCGCCCAGCGGCGGTCCTCGAACGACGCGCGCGCCGCCGACACCGCACGATCGATGTCTTCGATCCCGCCTTGGGCGACCTGCGTGATGACGCTGCCATCACGACCGGTGACGTCGTCGTACGTCTCGCCGGATGCCGCGGGGACGAACCGCCCGTCGATGAACGCCTCGTTCCGTGGCTGGAGCGACCCGGCCCGGCCGATCCAGTCCGGTGCGACGGTGGCGGTCATGCGGCGTACCTCTTGATCGAGACCTCGTCGAGCATCGCGCCAAGGCCGGGTCGCTGCGGGACGTGCAGCAGACCGTCAGTGTCAGGCCGGATCGGCTCGGCGAGGAAGGCGTCACGGCGTTCGGGCGTCCAGCCCGGGGGATCGTACGGGAACTCGACGAACGGGCCACCGCCGACCCCGGCGACGACATGCAGGTTCGCGAGCAGCCCGAGCCCGTTCGTCCAGGTATGTGGCGTGAACCAGCGGTTTCGCGCGAGCGCGATGTCCGCGATGGTCCGCGTCCGCAGCATCCCGCCGGCAAGCACGACGTCGGGCTGATAGACGTCGAACGCGTCGGCGTCGAGCGCTGCGAGCGAGTCGTGGAAGGTCCGCGCCATCTCGCCGCCGGCGATGCGGACGCCCGGCGAACCGGCCCGCAACGCCGCCAGCCCTCGCAGATCCGTGCCGGCGAGCGGCTCCTCCATCCAGAGCACACCCTCGTCGGCGAGCCTGGCAGCGATGTTCCGCGCGGTCTGCAGGTCGATCGACGGGGACGTATCGCCGGCCATCCGCCAGCCCTGGTTCAGGTCGACCATGATCGCCATCGAATCGCCGATCGCCGCGCGCGTTGCGGTCACCGCGGCGAGCCCTTCCTCGAGCCGGCGCGGGTCGACGCGGATCTTCAGCGCGCGGAATCCTTCCTCGCGGAGACGCAGCGCGGATTCGGCGCGCTCGGGCGCGGGCAGCAGCATCCCGCACGATGCATAGGCGGGAAGCGCATCGGTCGCACCGCCGAACAGCGTCGCCACGGGCAACCCTGCGACCTGGCCACAGATGTCCCACAGCGCCGCCTCGAGCGGCCAGTAGCGCCCGGCGTGGAAGTCGATGGTCTCGAGTACGCGGACGTGCCGAGCGATCGCGAGCGGATCCTGACCGACGAAGAGATGCTCGAACGCCTCGAAGCCGTCCATCGTGTCGCCGGAGCCGATACCGACGAGCCCCTCGTCGGTCTCGACGCGCACGATCGTCACCGCGAACGACGTTCGCGGCACGGGATCCCACGCCGCCGGGAAGGGCGGGTCGAGGGGCACGCGGAGGCGCTGGAGACGGATGGCGCCGATCCTCACGGCCCCAGTATCGCCGACGTATCGGTCTCGTCGCTTCATCCCTCGGGCGATCCCGGCCGTATCAGGAGGCAAGCGGTACCCTGACCGCCCGCACCGCCGGAGGAACCCGTGACGACGGCGCTCGACCGCCCGCCCGAAGAAGCTGCCGAGGACACGTCGTTCGCGCGCGGCTTGCGCGTGTTCCTGACCATCGCAGATCGAGGCGAGATCCGCGCCGACGAGCTCAGCACGCTCCTCGACACGCCCCTTTCGACGATCTACCGCTACCTGCGCACGCTCACCGAGTTCGGCTTCGTGGAGCGACAGGGTTCGGGGTACCGCCTGGGATCGCGCCTCCACGTCCTCGGCGCCGGGCCTGCCGTCTCGGCGGAGGAACTGATCCGGGCCGCCGACCCGGTCCTCGTGACCCTGACCGAGGCGACCGGCGAGACCGCTTTCATCTCCCGGCGGATCGGCGTCGCCGCCGTGTGTCTGGCACAGGTGGCCTCAGCCCAGGCGCTGCGGGTCGTGCTGGAGCCAGATCAGGCCGGCCCGCTGCACGTCGGCGCGGTCGGCGCGGTCCTCCTCGCATTCGCCCCGCCGGAGGTCCAGGACGCAGCGCTCGCGGACTTCCCGGGCGGGTCGACGGTCCGCCAGGCGCTGGCGACCGTGGCCGGTGAAGCGATCGCGACCGACACAGGCGACACCTTCCTCGGCGTCACGACCGTCTCCGTCCCGATCATCCGCGCCGACGGCATCGTCGCGGCGATCTCCGTGGCCGCCCCGGCGGAGCGCGCCGGCCGTCGATGGCAGGCACGGACGCGCGGTGCGTTGCGCCGTGCTGCCTCCGAGATCGAGGCATCGCTGGGGGCACCGGCACGCGACTGACACGACAAGTACTTATCGTGATGTGGCATCAGGACTTCCCGCGATTTGACAATCGCAGCGTCGAAGTCGATGCTGCGCGACGTGGACGCATTCGAGGCCCTCACGCCGGTCTCAGAGGCGTATGCCCACGTGCCCGTGGGCGAGGCGTTCGACTGGTCTGAGGTCGCCCGGCAGCTCGGCCCCGGCGAGTGGTATCTCGTCGCATTCCGCTCCATGCGGAAGACCGGCTGCGATGAGAACCGACTGTCCGAGCTGGACGAGCGTGCGCATCTCGAAGCCGCGTCGGCGCCCGGATTCGTCTTCTACTACAAGGGTCCCCTGTCGACCGATCGGAGCTGCCTCTCATTCTGCATGTGGACCTCGCGGGCCGAGGCGCGTGCCGCGGCCGGCCGTCCCGACCACGTGACCGCGGTCTCCGTGCTCGACGAGATGTACGAGCGCTACTCGCTCGAGTTCGTGCGCGTCACCGGCCAGCCTGGGCTGCCGCTCCGGTTCGAGCCCTACGACCGACCGGTCATCGATCCCGGGGCGCCGAAGGCCGCCTAGGACCTAGCCCGTCGACGTCGACGGATCGGGCGCGGTCGCGGCGTCGTCCTCGTCGCTGCCCGTCGAGAGGCCGACGCCGAGACGGAACGCAGAGATCGCCCCACCGACGGACGTGACGAGCAGGATCATCGCGTGCACCAATAGGGCCATCGCGAACGCC
>DASSZA010000202.1:0-2230 GCA_035703005.1 Candidatus Limnocylindrales bacterium
CGTCAGCGAGCCCGTCCGGTCGGCGATACCGGCGACCTGGGCGCCGCCGATGGTCGCCATCGCGAGGACGTCCCGGGAGGTGATCAGCTTGCTCTCGGGCTCGTTCCACTCGAGGTTCTCGTCCCAGGCGATCTCGTACCGCCGCGCCCGCTCGGAGGCGAAGATCGCGTGCATCTGGGTGAATTGATCTGACGATGCGGTCGTTGCGACGTCGGACGAGAGGCCGATCGGGACGCCGTAGTCGCGGGCGGTCACCGCCTGCGCCCAGCCGTGGCCCATCTGAAGCTCGATCTGAGGCGCGTACGAGACGTTGCTCCCGGAGTCGCGGACCATCGCCCACTCGTCGTCGAGCAAGTGCGAAGAGTGGATGTAGGTCGTGTTCGGGAAGAGGAGGTCCATCTCCTTCAGCTTCGAAAGCTGCATCTTCGTGTAGCCGAACCGGTACATCGCCACGTGAACCGTGATGTTGAGGCCGAGCTCCTTCGCGAGGCCCCATTCGTTGCGCACGACTTCCTCGCGGCAGAAGTTCGTGCCGCGCGTCGCGAGGGCCATCGTGATCAGGCCGTCGTCGGAGTTGAAGTACTGCGCTCGGATGCGGCGGGCGAGGTCGCCGTCGATCTCGAGGACGCTGCCGGCGTAGTCGGGGCCGAACCACCAGTCCTGGAGCGACGTGTTGGGGAAGCCGAAGGCGAAGACTGATCGGATGCCGGACTCCCGCAGCCCGCGGATCGCCTCGTCGGCGTGCTCGGGCGTGTTCATGATGTGCGACCAGTCGACGAGCGTCGTGATGCCGGCGTTGGCGCACTCGAGCGCCCCCCACAGGTTGCCGGCGTACACGTCGTCGGGCCGGTACTGCGGCGCGAACTTGTCGAGGATCCCGCCGAAGTAGGCGCCAAGCGTGTAGTCCGGGGCGGAGGTCCGGATCGATGTCTCCCAGGTATGGCGGTGGGTGTCGACGAACCCCGGGATCACGATGTCGCCGGTCGCGTCGATGACGGTCGCACCCTCGGCCGCGAGGTTCGGGCCGATCTGTGCGATCCGGTCGTCCTCGATGAGGATGTCGGCGTTCGGAAGCTCGCCGAGCTCGTCGTCCTGGGTGAGGACGATGCCTCCCTTGATCAGCGTCCGGTTGCCCACGTGCCTGTCCTCCTTCGCAGCCTCATGTCGGTCGATGGTGCGCGTTCGGTCGTCGGTCCCCGTCGATCAGCCAGTCGCGCCCTCCCCTGCCGTGCGCTCATCTCGCAGGTACGCCGCGACCGCCGAGAAGTCCTTTTCGCCCTGTCCAGCGGACAGGAGTGCATCCATGACGGCAAGATCCACCTTCGACTGGGGCAACTCCAGGTCCAGATCGGCCGCCAGCGACTCGATCAGGCGGAGGTCCTTGGCCGCCAGCTCGGCTGAGAACGCGACCGGCGTGGTGTCAGGCTCGAGGAAGGCCGCCCGCTTGTAGCCGACGTATGGCGCACCGACGGCGCTCGCGGCGAGGACGTCGTACGCCCACTCGCGCCGGATCCCCGCGCGCTCGGCGAGCACGAGGCCTTCCGACAGGGCCTGGTTGAGCCCGAAGATCACCGTGTTGACCGCGAGCTTCATCGCGGCGCCGGTCCCGAGCGGCCCGAGGTGGAAGAGCCGGTCGCCGTAGGCCTCGAGGACCGGTCGAGCTCGCTCGACGTCACTGAGCTCTCCGCCGACCATCAGCGTGAGCCGCCCACTCTCGGCAAGGGCCACGCTCCCGGAGACTGGCGCGTCGATGACGCCTGCGCCGCGATCCCGGATCGCCCTCTCGTGGCGTCGGATGACGGCCGGCGGGACGGTCGAGCTGTCAACGAGCACGCTCCCCGGTCGCATCCCAGCGATGACGCCGTCGGACGCGCCGTAGACGGCGTCGACGGCAGCGGCGTCCGACAACATCGAGATCGTCACGTCACTGACCGCGGCCACCTCGGCGGGGGTCTCGACCGACCGGCATCCGAGCTCCGCGGCAAGCGCGTCGCACGGCGCCCGCGTCCTGTTCCACAGCATCACGTCGAAGCCGCCCGAGCGGATCGCGCGCGCGATCGCGCTGCCCATGCGGCCCGTGCCGACGATCCCGACCCTCGTCATCGCGATCTCAGCGAGCCTCGTCGAGGCGGCGGGTGACGGTCTCGACGATCCGCTGGACCGATGGGATCGCCATGTCCTCGAGTGCCGCAGCCGACGGCAGTGGGATGTGCGGTGTCGTGATACGGAC
>DASSZA010000243.1:0-2070 GCA_035703005.1 Candidatus Limnocylindrales bacterium
CGGCGCGGTGCCCGGCTGCATCGGCGCAGGGCCCGCCGGCGCAGCGCTTGGGCGCGTCGCCGGTGGAGCGGCCGTCGCCACGGCCGCGGCCGCGGCTGCAGCCGCGGCAGGAGCGTTCGCGCGCGTGGGAGCGGTCGGCGCGGTCGGGGCGGGCGGCGACGGCGACGCCGGGGGCGGCACCGCAGCCCGTCGAGGTCCACCGGGCTCGACCCGATCCGCGCCCGCTGGACGAGCGGCCCCTGGGAGCGGCGTCGTCGAGGGCGGCGTGGTCGCCGGTCGCGCGACGGCCTGCCGAAGGTCCGCCGCGGTGACGACGGATGACCTCGTCGGCGCCGGCGCCTTCGGATCGGCCGGACGGCGCTGCTCGGGTGCGAGCAGCTCGTCGTAGTCGAAGCCGTCGGTCGGACAGAATCGGAAGAAGCCGACGCGCTTCGTTCCGCACTGGGGGCAGAAACGTGCTTCGCCGGTCATCAGGCGGCCTGGGATCGGTGGCTGACTCGGCCCATCGTCATCGACTCGGACCGCCCATGCTACCCGGGCCGCCAAACAACAGCGCTCGGGAGGACCACCTAGCTGCTGGGAGCCCGGAACCTCCCGCGGCGTTCGACCGGGATCAGCGGTTTCTCACCGTCGCCGCTCGGCGACTCAGATGGACTGGTCGAGGGTGACCTCGATCATCGGCGAGTACGCCGTCATCGCGTCGACGTTCTGGTTGTGCCAGGCATTCCTGACGACCCAGTCCGCCGTCGCGCGACGTTCAGCAGCGTCGGTGATGACCCGCGCCGTTGCCGGCAGGTCCGCGGCCAGCGGGCCCTTGATGTGGAACGTCATCCGGGGGTCCGACTCTAGGTTGATGAGCCAGGCTCGCTTCTGATGGCGCGGTTGCCCGGTGATGATCAGCCGGCCGTCGATGTTATGGAAGACGATCTCGATCCGCCGAGGCTGACCGCTCCGTCGGCCGGTCGTGGTGATGTCGATCAGACCGCCGCGGGACAGGAAGCGACGGATCGCGTCGGTCTCGGCGGTGTCGCGCGCGGAGCGCGCATCGGTTGTTTGTTGCATGTGCAACAACATACGCCGGTCGCTTGCGGGCCGCAAGTGACCGTCGAGACGGAGACGCGACCCGTGTGTGCCAGCTATTCACCCCGAGAATGCTTGGCACGATCCCTCCCCGACCACGCGGCCGCAAAGGGTGGGGCGGTGCGTAGAACTGCATGGAACGCCCGCGGCCTTGCTCACGCTGGTGCCTACTACTCGCAGCACGAATATCTGGCACGGGCCGAAGGCCCGACGCCTCCCAGGATGCCGGCGTCAGCGGCGCTTCGAGGCCCAGGTCGGATCGTCGCCCTCGAGCCATTCCGTCGTGAACCGACCCGCACCGTGGATCGCGGTCAGCCGCAGCTCGCCTGTCCCGCTGTTCACGAACCCGTGCGCTTCGCCGGCCGGGCTGACGACGACGTTCCCGCCCTCGACCACCATCGACTGACCGCCGATCCGGAACGTTGCTTGACCGGACTCGACGATGAACACCTCGGGATAGGGATGGCGATGGACCTTCGGCCCGACACCCGGCTGCGAGTGGACCAGGATCACGCTGAACGGAACGTCGGCGTGCTCGGCGCCGACGAACTCGTGCGAGTGCTCGGTCGGCTCGAGCTCGTCGAACGGGGTGATCGATGCCATCGGTCAGACCCAGAACGTGTCGTGGCGGAGCATGAACGCGGTCCGCTCGTCGTCGGTCATCGACTCACCCATCGACACGCGGGCGAGCGTCTCGAAATAGTCATCGCGTGGCGCGCCCGGCGCGAACAGGATGAGCATCGACGCGTCCTCGCCGGACTCATTCCGGAACCCGTGGATGCCGCCCTCGGGGACGAAGAGGAAGTCGCCGGGCCGTCCATCGATCCACTCGCGCCCGTCGAACAGCTTGATCGACCCCGAGATCACGAAGAACGACTCCGAGATCGACCGATGGAAGTGCGGGTCGGGCCCGCTGCGGACCGGCGACATGTTCCAGCGGTATAGCCCGAACTGCCCGTTCGTCGAAGCGCCCGTCGCAAGGTAGTCGGC
>DASSZA010000115.1:0-25048 GCA_035703005.1 Candidatus Limnocylindrales bacterium
GCGAGCAGCGCGTCATCGTCGAGGACGAGCTCAAGCGCGGCGACCTGCGCGCCATCGTGGCGACGAGCAGCCTCGAGCTCGGCATCGACATGGGCGCCGTCGACCTCGTCATCCAGGTCGAGAGCCCGACGAGCGTCGCACGGGGCCTGCAGCGCGTCGGTCGTGCCGGCCACCAGGTCGGGGCGCCGAGCAAGGGCATCATCTTCCCGAAGTACCGCGGTGACCTGCTCGAGGTCGCGGTCGTGACCAAGCGCATGCACGAAGGCGAGATCGAGCAGACGCGCATCCCGCGCAACCCGCTCGACGTCCTTGCCCAGCAGATCGTCGCGATGAGCGTGATGGATCAGTGGACCGGCGATGACCTGTTCCGGACCGTCACCAGGGCCGCGCCATACGAGACGCTGACTCGGGACGTCCTCGACGGCGTCCTCGGGATGCTCGCAGGCGCCTATCCCTCCGACGAATTCGCGGAGCTCAAGCCACGGCTCGTCTGGGACCGCGTGACCGACACGATCCAGGGCCGCCGTGACGCACGAGTCGTCGCCGTGACGAGCGGCGGTACGATCCCGGACCGCGGGCTGTTCGGTGTCTTCATGGAGGGCGAGGCAGGCACACCCGGGAGACGTGTCGGCGAGCTCGACGAGGAGATGGTCTACGAGCTCCGAGCCGGCATGCACGGCGATGTCGTGATCCTCGGTGCGAGTTCCTGGCGCGTCCAGGACATCAGCCACGACCGGGTCACCGTCACTCCCGCGCCCGGCGTTCCGGGCAAGCTCCCGTTCTGGAAGGGTGACGCCGTCGGGCGGCCGATCGAGTTGGGTCGGGCTCTCGGGGCCTTCGTGGCCGAGATCGAGGACGATCTCCAGCGCGGTTCGGCGGGCCGGACGCAGGCTCGCGAGCGGCTCCAGGAGCACCACGATCTCGACGACCGCGCGGTCGACAACCTGCTTGCCTACCTCGAGGACGAACGCGACGCGACCGGCGCACTGCCGACCGACAAGCGGATCGTCGTCGAGCGCTTCAAGGACGAGCTCGGCGATTGGCGGCTGACGCTGCTGACCCCGTTCGGTGGTCGTGTCCACGCTCCGTGGTCGCTGGCGATCGAAGCCCGCCTCGCCGATCGCCTCGGCCTCGAGGTCCAGACGATCTGGTCCGACGATGGCATCGCGATCCGCCTTCCGGAGGGGGAGGGGAGCGTCGACGGTGTCGAGGACCTGCTCTTCCCGGCCGCGGAGGACATCGAGGACCTCGTCGTCGGGCAGGTCGCCAACTCGGCGCTCTTCGCGAGCCGCTTCCGAGAGAACGCGGCACGGGCGCTCCTTCTGCCGAGGCGCCGCCCCGGAACCAGAACGCCGCTGTGGCAGCAGGGCCAGCGCGCCGCCGATCTGCTCGCCGTGGCCAGTCGCTACGGCAGCTTCCCGATCCTCGTCGAGACGTACCGCGAGTGCCTGTCGGACGTCTTCGACCTCGATGCCCTCCGTGACGTGCTCGGCGGCGTCGCGAGCCGCACGATCGCCGTCCACGCCGTCGAGACGCCGCGCGCCAGCCCGTTCGCGAGCAGCCTCCTCTTCGATTACGTCGCCGCATACATGTACGAGGGCGACGCTCCGCTCGCGGAGCGCCGAGCGGGGGCGCTGACGCTCGACCGCGACCTGCTCCGCGAGCTGCTGGGCCAGGAAGAGCTGCGCGAGCTGTTGGATCCGGAGGCGCTCGCCGATCTGGAGCTGTCGCTCCAGGCGCTGACCGAGGAGCGGCAGGCGACGACCGTCGACCAGGTCCACGACCTGCTGCGTCGGCTCGGCGACCTGTCCACCGACGAGGTCGGCGCACGCGTCGTCGGGGGCGCGAAGACCGCGAAGATGTGGCTCCACGAGCTCGAGTCCGGCCGCCGAGCGGTGAAGGTCCGGATCGCAAGGGACGAGCGCTGGATCGCCATCGAGGACGTCGCGCGCTACCGCGATGGTGTCGGGGTCACGGCTCCGGTGGGCGTCCCGGAGGCATTCCTTGCGCCCGCAGCCTCGGCCCTGGACGGCCTGTTGGCACGGTACGCACGGACCCACGGCCCGTTCCTCACCCCCGAGCCCGCCGCCCGCTGGGGCCTCCCGGTCGGCATCGTCGAGGCCGCGCTCGAGCGGCTGTTCGCCGCTGGAAGCCTGCTCCGCGGGGAGTTCCGACCCGGCGGCGCGGAACGCGAGTGGTGCGACCCCGACGTCCTGCGGCTGCTCCGGCGTCGGTCGCTGGCGCGGCTGCGGCGCGAAGTCGAGCCGGTGGATCCGGCAGCGCTCGGGCGATTCCTTCCTGCCTGGCACGGCATCGCGCCGGTCGCCGGGCCGGGCGCAGATCCCTCGTCCTTCCGCGGTTCCGCGGCGCTGGAACGACTGGCCGAGATCGTCGACCAACTGGCGGGCGTCCCGATCCCCGCCTCTGTACTGGAACGTGACGTGCTCCCGTCACGTCTTCCCGGCTACACCCCGCGGCTGCTCGACGAGCTCGGCGCGATGGGCGAGGTCGCATGGATCGGCCGAGGTGCGTTGGGACGCGACGACGGGCGGATCGCCCTCTATCGACCGGGGCGCGAGATCCTGCGACCGCAGGCTCCTGTCGATGCGAATGATGACGCCGCCGCGCGTCCATCCGGGCCGCGCCACGAGAAGATCCGGGAGCACCTGCGGACCAAGGGCGCGAGCTTCTATCGGGCCATCCACGCCGCCGCCGGCGGTGGATCGGATCGCGAGATGCTCGACGCGCTGTGGGATCTCGTGTGGGCCGGCGAGGTCACCAATGACACGTTCGCGCCCCTGCGCGCGCTCCGCTGGAAGCGCCCTTCCGGTTCTGGTGCAGGCGCCCGCCGCGGTCGGCCCGGACGGCTCACCGCGCTCGGTCCCCCCGAAGCCGCCGGTCGTTGGTCCCTCGTCGAGCCGCTGGAGGACACCGCCCCGACCGAGCGACTCCACGCCCAGACGCTCGCGATTCTCGAGCGCCACGGCGTGCTGACGCGCGAGGCCGTGGCGGCCGAAGGCCTGAATGGCGGCTTCTCCGCCGTCTACCCGGTCCTCCGCGCGCTCGAGGAGGCCGGCCGGATCCGGCGCGGTTACTTCGTCGACGGTCTGGGGGCGGCGCAGTTCGCGCTCGCCGGGGCATTGGATCGGTTGCGTGCGGTCCGCGATGGCGACGAGGGATCGGCTGCTCCGGCCGTCCATGTGCTCGCCGCCGCGGATCCTGCCAATCCGTACGGTGCCGCGCTCCCCTGGCCGCGTCGCGGCGACGACGACCGCCGTCCGTTCCAGCGGGCCGCTGGCGCGTACGTCATCGTCGTCGATGGCGTCGCGGCCCTGTACCTCGAGCGCGGCGGCTCGACGCTCCAGACGCTCCCGGCGGCGGACGACCCGAACATCGCCGACGCCGCGCTCCGTGGGCTCACCACGCTTGTCGCGACCGGCCGTTTCCGCGAGATGGTCATCCGCAAGGTCGATGCTGTCGCGGTCGCCGACTCGCCCTGGCGGGACCGACTGCTCGAGGCCGGGTTCACCGCTGGATACCGCGGCCTGACGCTGCGCCAAGCGCGCTAGGCACGGGGCCGTGCCCGAAGGCGACACGCTCTTCCGGACCGCACAGGGTCTCCGGCCGTATCTCGTCGGCCGCGACGTGCTCGCAGCCAGGGCACAGGGGCCGGGACCGGTGCCACAGGTCCAGCGGATCGTCGGCAAACGGGTCGACGCGGTCGAGGCGCAGGGCAAGAACCTCCTGATCCGGTTCGACGGCGGGCTGGAGCTGCGAACACATCTCCGGATGAACGGGTCGTGGCATCGCTACCGCCCAGGGGAACGTTGGCGTCGCCCGCCCGGTCGTGCGAGGCTCGTCCTCGAGGTCGATGGGACGGTCGCGGTCTGCTTCGACGCCCCCGTCGTCGAGCTGTTCGAGACCCGCGCCGAGGTCGTCCATCCATCGCTCTCGCGCCTTGGACCGGACCTGCTCGACCCCGACTTCGACGCCATGGAAGCCCTTCGGCGCCTGCGCGCGCCGGAGCGGGCCGAGCTGTCGATCAGTGCGGCTCTGCTCGATCAACGAGCGCTCGCGGGCATCGGCAACATCTGGCGAAACGAGACGCTGTTCGCCGAGCGCGTCGACCCGTTCGTCGCAGTCCGCGACCTCGATGACGCGACGCTCGCCCGCCTGATCACCACGGCGCGACGTCTGTTGACGCAGAGTGCGGGCGTAGCGCCAGGGAGGGCGCCGACGAAGGTATATCGACGGACGGGCCGTCCGTGTCCACGCTGCGGGACGCCGATCCGCTCCGCGCCGTTGTCCGGGGAGGTGCCGCGGACGACGTACTGGTGTCCCAGCTGTCAGGGAGGGTCGTGATGGCCAAGATCGAGCCGGACTGCGGCAGGACCGAGGGCGGGTGGCGCTGCACGGTGACCATCAGCGACGAGGTGAGCACGTCGACCCACGACGTGAGCGTCAGCGACGAGGACGCGACGCGTCTGGCCGCTGCCAGCGCCGAGGGCGACGTCGAGCGCCTGCTGTACGAGACGTTCGACTTCCTGCTCGAGCGGGAATCGAAGGAGCAGATCCTCTCGGCGTTCGATCTCTCGGTCGTGAGCCGGTATTTCCCCGAGTACGAGCACGAGATCCAGAGCCGGCTTGCACCGTAGACCGGCCGTCGCCCGTCGGCCGGTCCGAGACGGCGCGTATCATCGCGGCCATGTGCGAGCAATACGTCGCCCGCGCCGCTGAGCCGTTCCGGATCGACGAGCTGTGGCCGTTCACGGAACGGCTGGAGCGCACCGGGCTCGCCGGCTGGGGCTGGGGCGCGGCGTGGGTCCGCGCCGACGGCCGGTTGTGCAGCCATCGCGACGTACGCGCGTTCCGCGATGACACGGACGGTGCCGCCCGCGTCGGCCGTGAAGAGACCACGGCCGTCCTTGTCCATCTCCGGCGACCGTCGCGCCTCTCGACGCTCCAGGTCGCTGACGCTCAGCCGTTCGACGATCCGGCCGGGCGGTTCTCGTTCAGCCACAACGGCGACCTGCGCGAGTGGCGCTCGGCTCGGCCGAAGTACCAGGCGCAGGGTCGGATCCACGGCCGCGCCGACACCGAGGTCGGGGCGCGCTGGCTCGAGGATGCTTGGCGCTCGTCCGAGGACGCCCCGCAGACCCTCCGGGCACTCCACGATGCGTTCGGTGGCCAGGCGAACCTCGCTGTCCTGACGAACGACGGCACGCCCGTCCACTACAACGGCAACACCGAAAACCCCATCTTCACGTTCCGGCTGGGGCAGATCGGCATCGCGAGCACGGGCATCTATTCGCGCGACCGTTCGGTGTTCAAGTACGCCGCGAGCGGCGCCACGGAACGCCGGCTCATGCGGGTCGGCGACATCGTCACCCTGGACCGTAACGGGAGCCCGATAGGCGCGTCGTAGCATCTGGACAACGGGCCCGTCACCTTCGCCCAAGAGGTACCCGCGATGCAGGCCGAAGCGACGTTCGACGAGACATACGTCCGTCCCACCCTCGCTCTCCCGCTCTCACACCTGATCCGGATCTCCCTGTACTGGCTTGGTCTCACCGCCATCGATGGGGCCGTCGGCCTCTTCATCCAGAACCGAGTGAATTTCGGTCCGTTCGCGGTCGATCCGCTCGAAGTCGGGCGGATCCTGTTCCTGCTGTCGATCCCGGTAGCGGTGATCTCGATCATCGTCCAGCCGACGGTCGGTTCGATCAGCGACTACACGGTCAGCCGCTGGGGGCGGCGAAAGCCGTACATCGTGATCGGGTCGGTGCTCGACGTCGTCTTCCTCATCGGCATCGCGACGTCGAACTCGATCCTCATGCTCGGAGCGTTCGTGGCGCTGCTCTCGGTGAGCACGAATATCGCGCGCGGCCCGTTCCAGGGCTACGTCCCGGACCTCGTGCCGGACCAACAGGTCGGTCTGGCCAGCGCGATGGTCGGTCTGATGCAGATCCTCGGGAATGTGACTGGATTCGTGCTGGTGACCGTGGCCGTGCTGGCGGGCCAGATCGAGATCGCGATCTTCGCCGTCGCGCTGGTCGAGCTCATCACGATGGCCGCCGTCGTCCTGCGCGTCGGCGACGGTCAGCCGCCGAAGCCACGGAACGGCAAGTCGTGGGGGACGATCGCCCGCGAGGTCTGGGGCACCGATGTCCTCAAGGAGCGCTCGTACGTCTGGCTGCTCGCCTCGCGCTTCTTCTTCCTGATGGGTGGCGCGGTCCTCGTGAACCTGATCCTCACGTACCTGAAGCAGACCCACCACCTCGGCGAGGACGCCGCGAACTCCACGAACCTGGTGATGCTGGTCACGATCGTCATCGCGAACGTGATCGCGATCATCCCGTCGGCACGGATCTCCGACCGGGTCGGCCGCAAGCCTGTGATCTACGCGAGCTGCGTGATCGGCTTCGTCGGGATCGTGCTCGCCGCCCTCGCCCCGGCCGTTCCATTGGCGATCGTCGGCGGTGCGCTGTTCGGCGCGTCGGCGGGCACCTTCCTTGCGGTCGACTGGGCGCTCATGACCGACATCATCCCGAAGGCTTCCTCGGGTCGCTACATGGGCCTGTCCAACGTGGCGACGACCTCATCGACGGTCATCGCGGTGGCGACCGCCGGCCTCCTGCTCGACACGATCAACATCAACTTCGGCCTCGGGCTCGGGCCGCGTGCCGCGTATCTGCTCGGAGGCGTGTACTACGTGATCGCGGCACTCACGCTGCGGCCGGTCGTGGAGCCGCCGCGCTCCGGGCGTCCAGCCACCGGTATAGCCACGGGATGAACGCCCACAGGTAGACCAGGTAGTCGAGGCGGATCGGGCGGGCGCCGAACCCGAATAGCGCCTGGAACTGCACGATCGTCATCGGCAGCAGGACGATGCTGAGCCCGATCGACACGGCGAGCCAGACCAGACCCCAACGACGCGTCGATCGGGGAAGGATCGGCCAGACGATCGCCGGGACCCACTTCATCCACGTGGCGAGGGCCCACAGCGCCCCGCCAAGCCGCGGCCCGCTGAACTGTGCGGCCCACAGCATCAGGGTCAGCTGGAGGTTGATGTTCCCGGTGTCGAGGTTGGCCCCGACGGGAAATGCCAGGAACACGATGATCAGCGCAGTCGTCAGCGGTCGACGCCGATAGGCCCAATCCACCGTCCAGAGCAGCAGCAGGATCGTCCCGACCCTCCAGACGACCCAGGCCACGTCCCACGGCAGCAGTGCCCACGGGGCGAACAGGGGCAGCATCCACGGGGCGTAGACGTACGGCAGGAACGGCCCGGTCGGGTGGTAGGGATCACCCCCGTTGAGCCAGATACGAACGCCCGCCCAGTACGCGCGCGCATCGGCACCGGCGGCGTCACCGCGCCCGATCATCCCCGCCGCGAGCAGCGAGAAGACGAGGCTGATCAGGACGATGGCGACGAAGTGGCGTGGGTCGCGGAGCCGCGAGATCTCGCGCCGGATCGCCCGTCGATAGACACCGGCTCGGCGTCGCGTCGGCTGGTCGAACAGCTCTTGCCAGCCGACGACCACCCGTCCCCGCCCCCGAGCCGTGCCCGGGACCGGTTGCAGTTCCGGCGGTGGCTGGGCGTCGGCCATGGCGCCGGCATTCTCGCACGGCGTCCCGGCGTGACATCCGTCCGAACCCATTCCGGCCGGGTATCCTGTCGCGAACGACAACGAGGGGAGCCCAGCCTACGCCCGTGAGCGACGGACACGTCATCATCATCGGCGGTGCGGAAGATAAGGTCCGCGACCGCGTCATCCTGAGCCGCTTTGCCAGCCTCGCCGGCGGTCGCGACGCCACCGTCGCGGTCATCTCGACCGCGTCGTCACTCGGCGAGCTTGCCGGCGAACGCTACAAGCAGGTCCTCGGCGAGCTCGGGGTGAGCAGGGTCCGCGCTATCCACGCGGTCACGCGCGCCCAGGCCAACGACGACACGGTCTCGCTCGCGCTCCGCGATGCGACCGGCGTGTTCATGACCGGCGGGAACCAGCTCCGGCTGTCATCGACGATCGGCGGGACGCGCCTGGCCGACGCCGTCCTCGAGCAGTTCCGCAAGGGCGCGGTGGTCGCCGGTACGAGTGCCGGCGCATCTGCGATGTCGAGCCACATGATCGCGTTCGGAGCGTCGGGCGCGACGCCCAAGCACCGGATGGCCCAGATCGCCGCGGGTCTCGGGGTGTTGCCGGGCGTGATCATCGATCAGCACTTCCAGCAGCGGAACCGCCTCGGCCGTCTGCTCAGCCTCATCGCCCAGAACCCGTCGCTGCTCGGGCTCGGTGTCGACGAGGACACAGCGGGCGTCGTCGGCCCGGATCACGTGATGGAGGTCATCGGCCGCGGCTCGATCACGGTCGTCGATGGCGCGCGCTCCGAGACCGATGCGTGGGAGGTGAAGGGCCACCGCCCGCTGATGATCAGCGGCGTGGTCCTGCACTCGCTCCCGGCCGGCTACCGCTTCGATCTCCAGCGCCGCGAGCGCGTCCTCGCCCCGACGCTGCACGCGCTCAAGGGCGGCGAGGCGGCGTCGGGCTGATCGCCGTCGATGGCTGATGGTCCGCTAGCGGAGGCGCTTCGTCGCGAGGACGCGGCGTGGGCCCGCGACCATATCGAAACGGACATCGTCGCCTGGTTGACCACGGTTACCTCCGACGGGCGTCCGCAGACATCGGTGATCTCGTTCCTGTATGAGGACGGGACGATCCTGTTCTACAGCAAGCCCGGCACGCCCAAGTTGCGAAACATCCAGGACGACCCGCAGGTCTCGTTCAACCTGCAGTCCGATCCCTACGGTGATCACTACCTCGTCGTCGAGGGGACGATGGCGATCGATCCCACGGTCCCGGCATCAGATCGGCATGAGGCGTACCGCGCGAAGTACCTCGAGCCGCATGCGCATTGGGAGATGGCCGTCGCCGACGTTGCGCGTGACTTCTCCGTTCCCTTACGGATCTCGCCGACACGCGTCCGCGTCGCCTGATCGAGCTGCCGAGTCAAGCCTGGCGCGCCGAGCTCAGTCACCCCGCGCCATCCGCGTCGCGCCCGCCACTGGTCAACCTCTCCGCCTGTGCGCCACATGAACGAATGGTCGAACGATCGACCGCAGGTCAGTCTTCCTTCGACGGATCGTGCGCCGGATGCAACGCCGATCGAAGGAACGACCGGGCTCGACCGATCCCTGGACCGTTCGTGCATCCCGTGCAAATGGGGACGGCCCGGGCCCGGCGCTGGCCGACACTGTTGCGCCACATGAACGAACCGTCGAACGATCGACCGCACGTCAGTCTTCCTTCGACGGATCGTGCGCCGGATGCAACGCCTATCGAAAGAACGACCCGGCTCAACCGATCCGTGGACCGTTCGTGCATGCCGTGCAAATGGGGGAGGTGAGCGCAGTCATCCGCCGTAAACTGACCCTCCACCCGAGAGCAGGAGGGCGAGCGTGACCGACACGGCCGAGCCGACCGCCAAGCCCAAGCCCCGCTCGAAGCGCCCGGACCCCAAGGCTGCCGCGACGCCTGCCGCGACGCCGGTACCGACCACGCCGGAGCCCACGCTTCGGATCCTGGAGACGCGCGTCCTGCGCGGCCCGAACTACTGGGCGCGCGAACCGGTCATCCGGATGCTCGTCGACCTCGGCGTGCTCGAGGAGTTCCCGTCGAACCGGATCCCGGGCTTCAGCGACGCGCTCGTCGCGCTCCTCCCGACCCTCGAGGATCACGCCTGCTCGCTCGGTCGGCGTGGTGGCTTCATCACGCGGCTCCAGGAAGGGACGTGGGCTGGCCATATCGCGGAGCACATCGCGCTCGAGTTCCAGAACCTCGCCGGCACCGATGTCCGTCACGGCAAGACCCGCTCGGCGGGCGTGCACGGTCAGTACAACTGCATCTACGAGTACAAGGAGGAGGCGGTCGGGCTCGAAGCCGGGCGGATGGCCGTCGCGCTCGTCAACCACCTCGTGTCGCCGGACGACGAGGCGCATTTCTTCGATTTCGCCAACGAGCTCGAGCGCCTCATCCGCCTCGCCGAGCGTCAGGCCTTCGGCCCATCGACGCAGGCGCTGATCGACGAGGCGGTCAGCCGCGACATCCCGTTCATCCGCCTCGACCGTCACTCGCTCGTGCAGTTCGGCCACGGCGTCCACCAACAGCGCATCCGGGCGACGATGACGTCCAAGACGAGCGCGATCGGCGTCGACATCGCGTCCGACAAGAGCCTCACGAATCGACTGCTCGACAGCGCCGGCCTCCCGGTCCCGCGCGCCGACGTCGTCACGACAGAGGACGAGGCCGTCGCGGTCGCCAAGCGGCTCGGGTTCCCCTGCGTGGTCAAGCCACTCGACGGTAATCATGGCCGCGGCGTCCACCTGGACCTCCGGTCAGAGGAGCAGGTCCGCGCCGCCTTTCCCGGGGCGTTGTCACAGAGCCGGTCGGGCGATGTGGTGGTCGAAACCTACGTCGCGGGCAACGACTACCGCTGCCTCGTGATCGGCGGGAAAGTCGCGGCGATCGCGGAGCGCGTCCCGGCCAGCGTCACCGGCGATGGCGAGCACACCGTTCGCCAGCTTGTCGATATCGCGAACCAGGACCCGCGCCGGGGCATCGGCCACGAGAAGGTGCTGACACGCATCAAGGTCGACGAGGCGGCCGAGGAGCTGGTCCGGAACCAGGGCTTCAGCCTCGATGACGTCCCGCCCAAGGGCACCTGGATCAAGCTCGCGTTGACGGGGAACATGTCGACCGGCGGCACGTCGATCGACCGGACGATGGAAGCCCATCCGGACAACGTCGAGATCGCCGAGACGGCGGCCCAGGTCGTCGGCCTGGACGTCGCGGGGATCGACTTCATCTGCCCCGATATCACCACGCCCGTCCGTGAGACCGGCGGCGCGATCGTCGAGGTCAACGCTGCGCCCGGCTTCCGTATGCATACGCATCCGACCGAGGGCGAGCCGCAGTACGTCGCGCGGCCGGTGATCGACGGCCTGTTCCCGCCCGGCAGTCCTTCGCGCATCCCGATCATCTCCGTGACCGGCACGAACGGGAAGACGACGACGGTCCGGATGATCGCCCACATCCTCAAGCTGATGGGCCGCCACGTCGGCATGACGTCGACGGACGGCATCGTGGTCGATGGTCGCCTCATCAAGAAGGGCGACATGTCGGGCCCGAAGTCGGCCCAGATGGTCCTGCAAAACCCGAAGGTCGACACGGCGGTGTTCGAGGTCGCTCGAGGCGGGATCCTGCGCGAGGGCCTCGGCTACGACCGGAATGACGTCGCGGTCGTCACCAACGTGACCGGCGACCACCTCGGGCTGGGCGGTATCGACTCGATCGGGCAGCTCGCGAACGTAAAGGGTGTCGTGGTCGAGGCAGTTCCCCGTTCCGGGACGGCGGTCCTCAACGCCGACGATCCGCACGTGTATCGGATGGGCCGTCACTGCGCGGGGCGGGTCGTCCTGTTCACGATGGCCACGGAGAAGGGCGAGGACGGCTACGACCGCGTCGACGGCCACACGTCCCGTGGCAATGCGGCGTTCTGCCTCGAGCCGACGAAGGAGGGCGAGCTCATCGTCCTCCGGCTGGGCAGCCGCAAGATGCCGGTCCTCTACACACACCTGATCCCAGCCACGTTCGGGGGGCGGGCACGCATGAACGTGGCGAACGCTTTGGCCGCCGCGGCAGCGGCCTGGGCGTCCGGCGCCCACCTCCACGACATCCGGCAGGGGCTGCGGACGTTCTCGACGTCGTTCTTCCAGGCGCCGGGTCGCCTGAACCTGCTTGACGTCGGTGGCGTGCGCGTCGTGATCGACTACTGCCACAACGTCGACGGCATGCGCCAGCTGGCCGACTTCGTGCAACGGATGATGGTCGAGCCACAGACCAAGGCAGGGCGCATCGGTGCGAGCGCCCCGCAAGCCCGCAACGGCCGAGCGATCGGCGTCCTGGGTATCCCCGGCGACCGGCGGGATGACGACCAGCGCCAGTACGGCGCGATCGCCGCCGGTGCCTTCGACGAGATCATCGTGCGCGAGGACAAGAACCTTCGTGGCCGAGCGCCCGGGGAGACTGCGTCCCACGTCATCGAGGGCGTCCGCTCGGCGAAATCCGACGGGACGGCCCGCGCGGCCCGCGCCGAGAAAGTACTCGACGAGATGACGGCCGTCCGCACCGCGCTTCGGCGCGCGATGCCTGGCGACCTCGTCGTCTGCTGCGTCGACGACGCGATCGCCGTCTATCGCGAGGCGATGTCGGTGACGGGTGCCTCCCGCGGCGGCACCGCCTTCGCAGACCCCGGCGAGCTCGAGGCGCCGGAGGGGTGACCGACCGGAGTGCACAGGGCCCCGGTCAGCCGCGTGCGACGCCGCGTTACGTACCTGAGGACTCCCTCAAGAGCCCGCGCTTCACGGGGCCGTCGACCTTCGCGCGGTTGCCATACGTCCGGACGCTCGAGGACGTCGATCTCGCGGTCGTCGGCGTCCCGTTCGACACCGGCGTCACGTACCGGGCCGGCGGCCGGTTCGGTCCCAACGGCGTCCGCGCGGCGAGCGTGATGCTCCGCCCGTACAATGCGAACCTCGAGGTCAAGCCGTTCGACATCCTGTCCTGCGTCGACTACGGCGACGTCGCGATCGTCCCCGGCTACATCGAGCGGAGCTACGAGGCCATCGAGCGCGCGGTCGCGCCGATCGTCGAAGCCGGCGTCGTCCCGCTGCTCATCGGCGGCGACCACGCCTGCACGCTGCCGCACCTCCGCGCGACCCGATCGAAAGGGCCGGTCGCGGTCATCGACTTCGACTCGCACACGGACGCATGGGACAGCTACTTCGGCGAGAAGTACAACCACGGCACGTGGATGCGCCGCGCGATCGAGGAGGGGCTGGTCGACGTCGCGCATTCGATCGAGGTCGGGCTGCGCGGGCCGATCTACGACAGCGAGGACTGGACCGGGCTCCGTGACGAGCTCGGCCTCGAGTACCTGACGACCGAGCAGGTGCTCGACATCGGGCCCGAGGCGACCGCGGATCGGATCCGCGAGCGCGTGGGGGACGCGACGGCGTTCATCAGCTTCGACATCGACGTGGTCGACCCGGCGTTCGCGCCCGGGACCGGGACGCCGGAGCCGGGCGGCCTGTCCGCGCATGACGCGCTCGCGATCGTCCGCAGGCTGACCGGCATCGACTTCGTCGGCTTCGACGTGGTCGAGGTCATCCCGGCCTACGACCCGGCCGGCCAGACGGCGTTCCTCGCCGCGAACCTCGCCTACGAGATGCTGTCGCTCGTCGCGGTGCGGCGCGCGGCCTCGTAGACGATCTCGCCATCGAGCAACGTCAGCTCGACGGCGATGTCCCCGAGCCGGCCGGCAGCCGTCGTGAACGGGTCCCCATCGAGGACGACGACGTCGGCGAGCTTGCCGACCTCGAGTGTCCCGAGGCGATCTTCAGCGAAGTACGCCGCGGCGGCATCGTGCGTGCAGGCTCGCAGGGCCTCCTCGACGCTCAGTGCCTGGTCTTCGCCGATCACGGCGCCACCGACCGTCGCCCGGGTCACCGCCGAGACGAGCGTGTCGAGCGGGCGGTAGGAGGCGACCGGCGCGTCGCTGGAGAGGGCGAACCGCACGCCCGCATCGGTCATCTCGCGGTAGGGCTGCAGACGATGCACCCTGGCAGCATCGAGCGAGGCGAGCCATGCGTCGCCGGCATCCCAGAAGTAGCGCGGCTGCCCGACCGCCCACACGCCGAGCCGCGCCATCCGCTCGAGTTGGTCGGGCCGTGGCCCACCACAGTGCTCGATCCGGTGTCGATGGTCGTCGCGCGGATGGGCGTCCAACGCGGCTTCGTACGCGTCGAGCACGCGGTCGATCGCGCGGTCACCCTGCGCATGGACGCCGATCTGCCACCCCGCGGCATGTGCGCGTGAGATCGCATCCCGGAAGTCGTCCTCGGACGGCCAGTAGAGCGAACCCGTGAATTCGCCGTGCGGCCCGTAGGGTGTCGAGAACGCCGCCGTCCCACCGGTCAGGGCGCCGTCGGAGTAGAACTTCATCGGCCCGATCGCCAGCCGATCGTCGCCGAATCGACCGCCCATGCCGATCGCGAGGTAGTCGGCGAGCTGGGAGGAGATCGGCATCGCTGTCACACGGACACCGAGCACGCCCTGCTCGCGGGCGGTGCGATACGCGTCGAGCTCCCGTCGCGTCACCTGCGCATCGACGATCGACGTGATCCCGGCGGCGAGATAGGCCCGGGACGCTCGGTCGATGTCGCCGACGATCTCGTCGAGCGGCGCGTCGTCGTGGAAGCCCGGGCCATGGTGGCCGATGTCGACGTCGATGGGGACGACGAGTGCCTGCGCTGCATCGAGGCAGTACCCCGTCACGCGCCCCCGGTCATCTCTCACGAGGCGTCCACCGGGCGGATCCGCTACGTCCTCGTCGACGCCTCGCAGCTCGAGCGCGAGCGTGTTCGCGAGGGCGTGATGGCCGCTCATGTGCTGGACGAGCACCGGATGGACGCGCGTCGCTTCGTCGAGATCCCAGCGGGTCGGAAGTCGGCCGTCGGGGAACTGCTCCGGATTGACGCCGACGGCGCGGATCCAGGTGCCGTCCGGGGTGCGCTCGGCGACCTCGGCGATCCGCGCGACGAGGTCGGCGATCGAGGCGACCCCGGGATAGCGCACGTCGACCGAGGCCAACTCGGCACCGGTGAAGGCGAGATGGTTGTGCGGGTCGATGAAGCCCGGCAGGATCGTGCGTCCGTCGACGTCGATGTGGTGTGCGTCGGGAGGCGCGACCGCCTTCACCGCGGCATCGCCGCCGACTGCGACGATCCGGTCGCCGATCATCGCCACGCCACCGTCGAACGGCGGCTCACCGGGTCGAGCCGTGAAGACGCGTCCATTCAGGAGGACGAGCCCGCGCATCGGGGCCATCTTCGCATCAGGGGAAACCCCGGGCGGACGGGATTCGCATCTTCTTCCCGTTGCGCGCGGGGTCTACGATGCAGCGGTCCGGGTGGAGGAGCTCGTCAGGGTCGCCCGCACTTCGCCGAGGAGGAGGGTCTGAGCATGCGCTCGCGCACCATCTTCGCGTTCCTCGCGACCACCGCGATCGTCGTCGGTTGCAGCTCGGGAGGAGGTGGCGGCACTTCGGCCGCTCCGAGCTCGGCAGCCCCAGCGGCCAGTGAGCCGGCCGCCAGCGGATCGGCCGCGGCGTCGGGGAGCGCGAGCGCCGCGACGTCTGCGGCGTGCAACCCGCCGAAGCAGGACGGCGTGACGCTCAGCTTCACATCGTTCGGTGGCGTCTACCAGGAGGCGCAGCGCAAGGCCTGGCTCGAGCCGTACACGGCCCTGACCGGCGTCAAGTTCACCGAGGATGAGAACTCGTCGAACGCGACGATCAAGTCCCAGGTCGAGTCCGGACAGGTCACCTGGGATGTCGTCGACGTCGGCAACGACTTCGGTCTCGATGTCCACAAGGACCTGCTCGAGCCGCTCGATTTCACGCTGATCCCGAAGGACGAGATGAACGCCGATCTCGGCATCACCGATTACCGGGTGCCGGATATCACCTACGGCGTCGTCCTCGCCTACAACACCGACAAGACCGCCGGGAAGGTCCCCGCGGGCTGGGCGGACTACTTCGACACGGCCAAGATCCCGGGCAAGCGCGGAGCCTGGGACTACTCCGAGGGCGGCATGTTCGAGTTCGCCCTGATGGCCGACGGTGTCGCGCCCAAGGATCTCTATCCGCTCGACCTCGAACGCGCGACCAAGAAGCTCAACACGATCAAGGACGACATCGTCTTCTGGCAGTCGGGCGCGGAGTCGCAGGAGCTCATCGGTTCCGGCGAGGTCGCGATGTCGATGATCTGGAACGGCCGCGGCTGGAGCGCCAAGAACCTCGACAAGAAGCCGGTCGAGATCCAGTGGAACCAGCAGATGGTCACCGCTGACTACTTCGTCGTCCCGAAGGGCTCGCCCAACAAGGATGCGGCGATGAAGTTCATCGCCTATGCCTCGTGCGCGGCGAACAACGCGGGACCGTCGCAGTACATCCCGTACGGGCCGACGAACACGAAGTCGACGGCGAACCCGGCGATGGTCAACGACCTCTCGGTGACGAACGCCGATGAGAACTCGGGCTACTTCGACGACGCCTATCTCGGCGAGCACTTCAAGGAGATCGACGCCGCCTGGCAGGCCTGGAAGGGCGGCTGATCGCCCACTAGGATCGGGAAATGACGACCGTCGACGAGGCTCGCAGCCGCAGCTGGCCGAGCCTTGCCGGCGGCCGGCCGCGGGTGAACCGCTGGTCGGTGCTGGCCCTGCCAGCGATCGTCTTCCTGATCGCCGTGTTCCTGATCCCGCTCCTGGCGATGACGCTTCGCAGTGTCACCGACCCACCAGGAGCGGGTCTCTCCAACTACGAGCAATTCTTCACCCAGGGCGTGTATGTCCGGGTCCTGACCAACACGTTCTGGATCGCCCTGCTCGCGACGCTGTCGTGCCTCGTGGTCGGCTACCCGTTCGCGTACCTGATGACGATCGTCCCCGGGCGGGTCGCCGGGCTGCTCCTCATCGCGGTCCTGCTGCCGTTCTGGTCGAGCCTGCTCGTTCGTACGTTCGCGTGGCAGGTCCTATTGCGCGACACGGGCGTCATCAACCGTCTCCTACTCGACCTCGGGGTGATCTCCGAGCCGCTGACGCTCATCCGCACGACACTTGGCGTGATCCTCGGCATGTCGCACATCCTGCTGCCGTTCATGGTCCTGCCGATCTATGCGGTCATGCGCCGGATCGATCCCGAGTTCGGCCGAGCTGCGGCGAATCTCGGGGCATCGCCGGTGACAGCATTCCTGCGCGTCTTCGTGCCACTCAGCCTGCCCGGCGTCCTTGCCGGCTGCCTGCTGGTCTTCGTTCTGGCGCTCGGGTTCTACATCACGCCGGCGCTGCTCGGCGGGCTGAAGGACCAGATGATCAGCCAGCTGATCGTCCAGCAGATCCAGCAGCGGCTCGACTGGGGGTTCGGCACGGCGATGGGCGTCCTGCTGGTCGCCATCACGCTCGCGTTCCTCTTCGCGGCCTCCCGCGCGGTGCGGTTGCAGGACGTGTTCGGCAGCGGCATCGGCGAGGATTGATGTGAGCGATTCCTGGCGCCAGCCGCGCCGCATCCTGATGGCAGCGCTCGGTGGGCTGACGGTCTTCTACCTGCTCGCGCCGACGCTCGTCATCGTGCCGATGAGCTTCACCGAGGCCGAGATCCTGAGCTTCCCGCCCCAGGGCTTCAGCCTCCAGTGGTACGAGCACATGCTGACCGACCCGCAGTGGTCGACCAGCATCGTCAACAGCCTGATCGTCGCCGTGCTGACGGCGCTGCTCGCCACGGTGCTCGGGACGCTCGCGGCTCTCGGGCTGAGCCGCGGGAGGTTTCCCGGACGCTCGGTCGTGAACGGGTTGGTGCTCTCGCCCTTGATCGTCCCCGTTGTCGTGATCGCGATCGGGATGTTCGGGTTGTTCGTCCAGTGGAAGATCAGCGGCTCGGTGCTGGGCCTCGTGCTGGCCCATACGGCGCTCGCGCTGCCCTTCGTCGTCGTCAACGTCGGGACGTCACTCCAGACGATGGATCGCAACCTGGAGCTGGCCGCCGCGAATCTCGGCGCGAACCCGCGCCGCAGCTTCATGCACGTCACCCTGCCGATCATCCTGCCGGGCGTCGTCGCCGGCGCGATCTTCGCGTTCATCACGTCATGGGACGAGGTCGTGACCGCCATCTTCCTGACGACGGCGCGGTTCCGGACCCTGCCCGTCGAGATGTGGGAGCAGGTCCGTCAGGTGGTCGATCCGACGGTCGCCGCGGTATCGACGACGCTGCTCGTCGTCACGACCGGACTGTTGTTGCTCCTCATCTTCGTCAGACGCCAGGCGCCGGCATGACGGCCGCAGCCGAGTCCGCCACCCGTCCAGCCACCGGCGACCGGCCGGCACTGGTGCTCCGCTCGCTGACGAAGCACTTCGGCACTGCCGTCGCCGTCGACGGGATCGACCTCGATGTCCGGCCGGGCGAATTCCTGACCCTCCTCGGCCCGTCGGGTTCGGGCAAGACGACGACGCTGCGCATGGTCGCCGGCTTCATGGCCCCGACGTCGGGCTCGATCGAGATCGATGGCTCGGACATGACGCGCGTCCCGCCGCACCGGCGCGACGTCGGGATGGTGTTCCAGAACTACGCACTGTTCCCGCACATGACAGCCGCCGAGAACGTCGCCTTCCCGCTGCGGATGCGGCGCCGGCCGGGCGCCGAGATCAAGAAGCGGGTCGCCGAAGCACTGGATCTCGTGAAGCTCGGTTCCTTCGGCGACCGGTACCCGCGTCAGCTCTCGGGCGGGCAGCAGCAGCGCATCGCACTGGCTCGCGCCGTCGTCTTCGAGCCGCGGCTGCTCCTGATGGACGAGCCGCTCGGTGCGCTTGACCGGAAGCTCCGCGAATCGCTCCAGCTCGAGATCATCCGGGTCTCCCGCGAGCTCGGTGCGACTGTGCTGTACGTCACGCACGACCAGGAAGAAGCGCTCGTCATGAGCGACCGGATCGCGATCTTCAGCATGGGCCGGATCGAGCAGCTTGGGTCGGGCGCCGACCTCTACGATCGCCCGGCGTCGCTGTTCGTGGCCGACTTCATCGGAGAATCCAACATCCTTCGCGGTCGATACGAGGTCGATGGCGGCGCCGGGGGATGGATGACGCACGACGACGCGCGCTGGCGGGTCGGTGCAGCCTCGGCGAGCCGTTCGGATGTGGCGTCGGGAGCGGCCGCGGCACTCGTGGTCCGCCCCGAGCGGATGCGTGTCCTCACGGATGGAGCCGCGGCGGACGGCCTCAACACGGCGGACGCGACCGTCGACGAGGTGCTGTATCTGGGCCCCGACCTCAAGTACCAGCTCGAGTTGCCCTGGGGGCAGCGGATATCGATCCGCGAGCCTCGCGAGGTCGGCGCCCGCGAGCTCGAGCGGGGCGATCGCGTCCGCGTCGGTTGGAAGGTGGAGGACGGCCTGCTGGTCGCGGACCCAGCCAGCGCTTGACCCGCCCGGCGAGCGGCGCATATCGTGCTACTCATGAGTAGCGCGTTATCGACCCGCCCCGGACGCGCCCGACGGCCGTGGGTCATGCGGATGCGTTGGCGCGACCTGCTGTTCGCGCACTGGGTCGTCGACGAGGCGGCACTCCGCCCGCTGATCCCGCCCTCGCTCGAGATAGACACGTTCGAAGGTCGCGCGTACGTCGGCGTCATCCCGTTCGCGATGGAAGACGTATCACCGCGCGGACTCCCGGCGCTCCCGTATCTGAGCGCGTTCCCCGAGGTGAACGTGCGGACGTACGTCCGGCATGGGGATGGGGATGGTGTGTGGTTCTTCAGCCTCGACGCTGGTCGCCGACTCGCGGTCGAGGGAGCCCGGCTCGGCTTCCACCTGCCGTACTTCCACGCTCGGATGTCGATCGAACGGGACGGCGAGACCGTGGTCTACCGCTCGAGCCGGCACGATCGACGTGGGCGTCCCGGCGAGCTCGACGTCCGTTACCGCCCGAGCGGGCCGGTGCAGCCGGCATCGCCGGGCTCACTCGACCGATGGCTGACGGACCGCCTGCGGCTGTTCGCGGCTGACGGCGGGGGTCGTGTGTCGTCGGCGTCGATCCGGCACGCGCCGTGGCCGCTCCGACCCGCCGAGGCCGAGTTCCGCGTGGAAACGCTGTCGGCGGCCGACGGGATAGAGCTCACGGGGCCGCCAGTCCATCTCGCCTTCGCCGACCGGCTCGACGTTCGGGCCTGGTGGCCACGGCCCGCGGCGCACGGATAGGCGCCCCGAGCGCCCCTCACAGGCCGGATCTGGCAGAAGTTTCACCGGGAGACCGTAATGTCGGTTCATCCGCTGCTCAGGTAGCTATTCGCCGCCTAACTCGTCACGCCACGCACGTTCTGCCAGGAACTGGCGCGCGAGATGGCATAACGGTCCCCGGGTGAAAACCTTGCCTTGTTCGCCTGTTCGCGGCGCCCCTCGGCCATCGATCAGGCGCGGCGTGGTCGCTCCTGGAGCCGAGGGACGATGGTCGTCAGCTCCGAGGCGATGTCGACCGGTCGAGCGCCGAGTGTCTGGAGAAGCTCGAAGACCTCCTCGCGTTCCTCGTGGCACATCAGGACGATGACGCGGGGAGCGTCAGCTCCCCGGCCGTGCCCGTTCGATGCCGGCCCGTTCAACTCGGCCTTGAGCGCGGCCGTCTCCGACGGGTAGACGGGCACGTCCGTCGTCGCCATCCCACCGGCCTTCACGCCCGCCATCAACTCCCCGACGACCGCTGCCGCGGATCGTCCACGCAGGTACTTGAGCGTCTCCTTGATGGCGACCCGCTGCGCGCGCTCCGCGGCGATGCGGCCGATCCCGCGAAGCGTGTCATCAGGCCGATCCCCGGCCGTCCCGATGATCGCAGTGATCGGCGCTGTACGGCCGGCGCCACCGGCCGCGATCCCCTCGGCCACATCCATGACCGCCGAGATGCCTGCCTCGTTGTGCGCGAAATCGACGATGACGACCCGCGACCCGAGGCGGAACAGGTTCAGTCGCCCAGGCGACCGATCGGACGACGGCGCGAAGTCCATCAATCCGTCGCGGACCTGCGCGAGCGTCGCGCCGAGACCCCGCGCGCCGCCGGCCGCCGCGAGGGCGTTCGCGACGTTGTGGCGTGCCAGCCCGCCGATCGTGATCGGGACGCGCCGCACGTCGACGATCGACGACGCACGGTCACCTTCGACCTCGGTCAGTTCTCCGTCGCGCACGACGTACGCGCGGCCGCCCGAAGCCATGTGGCGGCGGACGACGGCCGGCGTCGGGGTGGCCGTGGAGAAGAACGCGACCTGTGCGCGGACCCGGCGCGCGATCGCCGCCACGAGAGGGTCGTCGCCGTTGAGGACGACCCAGCCATCGGGCTTGGTGACCCGGCAGATCGTCGACTTGACCTCGGCGAGTTCGGGGAGCGTGTGGATGCCCTGGAGATCGAGGTGGTCGGACGAGACGTTCGTGAGCACGGACGCGTCGTTCGATTCGTAGCCCATCCCACGCAGCACGATCCCGCCCCGCGCCGTCTCGAGGATCGCGACATCGATATCGGAGCGGCGCAGCACCTGCTGCGCGCCGCCGGGCCCCGTCCAGTCGCCGGGTTCGACCAGACGCTCGTCGATGAGGACGCCGTCCGACGTCGTCGTTCCGACGCGCTTGCCGGTGCCGATGAGGATGTGCGTGATCAGCCGCGTCACGGTCGACTTGCCGTTCGTTCCGGAGATCGAGATGGCTGGGATGCGGCGGTCTGCATCTCGGATCCACGGCGGCGGCGTCGTCCGGGCCGCCGCGATCCTCTCGTTCCAGCGCGCGAGCGTGCGCTCCTGCGCGCCGGTGAGTCGAGCGGTCCGCGACGGGGAGACGTCGCGCTCGGCGAGAGCAAGCGCAGCGTCCGTCAGGGTCCGTGCTCGCTCTTCACCCGCCCACGGGAACGTGATGATCCAGTGACCGGGGTCGGATGAGCGGTGGACGGCGAGCCCGCCGCGCCCTTCGCCATGGTCGGCGCGGAGGCGGCGGACCCACGCGACGATCGCAGCGATCGGGTCCGGCCAGTCATGCGCAGGGACCGGGGCACCGAGGCGGACGATCGCGTGGCGGCCGGGGTCGCGCTGGCCGTACCAGGTGCGGCGCCGACCGAGCGCCAGCTCCACCTTGACCACCGGCTCGAGCCGGTAGACGTTCGGCCCCTCCAACAAACGGATCTCGACCAGGCGCACGGTCCCGGCAGGATAGCAACACGCGACGGCCGTTCGTGCTCGGCGGATGCGTGCGGGTCGATAGACTTGCCGGCGTGACGACCGAGACCACAGGTCCCGACGCGGTCATCGAACTCGAGGCCATTCGGGCGTCGGTGACGAGCCACCTCCCGGCCTATCTTCGCGACCTCGAGCGTCTGGTGAACATCGATTGCGGGTCTTACACGCCCGCGGGCGTCGACGAGATCGGGCGCTGGGTCAGCGCGTATCTCGAGGGGATGGGGGCTGACGTCGACGTCCGTCCCGACCCGACCGGCCGCCACGGGGCGACCGTCGTCGGAACGTTCGATGGGACGGCAGGTGGCCCGCGGCTCCTCCTGATCGGGCACATGGACACCGTGTTCGACCCCGGCACGGCGGCCGCTCGCCCGTTCCGCATCGAGGACGGCGTTGCCTACGGGCCGGGCGTGACCGACATGAAGTCCGGTCTGCTCGCCGGGCTGTATGCGCTGCGAGCGATCCTGGCCGAGAACCGCGAGCTCCCGTTCGAGCGGCTCACGTTCATCGCCAATCCCGACGAGGAGATCGGGTCGCCAACCTCGTCCGAGCACATCCGCGCCGCAGCCGCCGATGTCGATGCGGCGCTCGTCCTCGAATGCGCCCGCGCGAATGGCGACATCGTCTCGTCGCGCAAGGGCATCCTCGATACGCGAATCACGATCCACGGCCGGGCGGCCCACGCCGGGGTCGAGCCGGAGAAGGGGAGGAGCGCGATCCTCGAGGCCGCTCGCGTCGTCCGGGAGCTGCACGCGCTCAACGGCCGCTGGGACGGCGTGACCGTGAACGTCGGCAAGATCGGCGGCGGGACGCGGCCGAACGTCGTCGCGGAGCGCTGCGATCTCGAGGTCGATGTCCGATCGACCACGGCCGACGGCCTGCGCGAAGTCGAAGCTGCTGTCCGCGACATCGCCGCAGCCACCGAGGTGCCCGACACGACGGCCGATGTGGAGGTCCGGGTCGGTTGGCTGCCGATGGAGAAGCTCGAGCGTTCGGGACGCCTGGTCGATCACGCCAAGGCGATCGCCTCGCGCCTGGGCTTCGAGGTGAACGACACCTCGACCGGCGGGGCGTCCGACGCGAACACGACGTCTGGCATGGGCGTGCCGTCGCTCGACGGTCTCGGGCCGATCGGCGGGAACGACCATTCGCCGGCGGAATACCTGGACGTCGAGTCGGTCGTGCCGCGGACGACGTTGCTCGCCGGGTTGCTGCTCGCGATCGCGCGCGACCCGCAGGTCCTCGCGTGGCGCGAGGACGACCCGCGGTTCGGCGCATGACTCGTCGCCGGATCTCGTCCGGCGGGCCGTGGGAGTCCATCGCGGGCTACAGCCGGGCGGTCGTCATCGGGGATAGCTGTTGGGTCGCCGGCACGACCGATGCCGGGCCGGACGGCGCGTCACTGCACCCCGACGATGTCTCGGGCCAGGCGCGCGCGATCTTCGAGATCATCGAGCGGGCGCTGATCGAGGGTGGTTTCACGCTGTTCGACGTCGTCCGGACGCGGATGTTCGTGACGGACATGGCGTTCTCTGCCGAGCTCTCGGCGGTCCACGGCGAGGTCTTCCGGGACATCCGACCGGCGGCGACGATGGTCGCGGTCGCAGGGCTGATGCATCCGAGCCTGCTGGTCGAGATCGAGGTCGACGCACATCGCGCGGTCGCGCGGTAGGTCGCGCGGTAGCGGGGCGGCGCGGCAAGGCCGACTCGTCGCAAATATCAGCCCCAGCGGTACTACGCGGACCGGCGCCACGCTCCTCGTCGCAGACACCAGCCACGGCGATATCCGCGACGGATCTCATGGTCGTTAGCCGTTTCGGGCTCGACCGGCGCGCGGCGTCGACGTTAGTACCGCCCGGACTGATATCCGCGACGACCGCCGTGCGTCGGCCCGACGGACTACGCAGGGATCTGCGCAAGGCCGAGGTTCCGGGCGATGACGACGATCGCGACCGCCACGATCAGCCCGATCAGCAGGTTCTTTCGCCATGCCGTGACCGCGAGGCAGGCGAGCACGGCGATCCATTCGACGCCGACGTGGAACGTCGGGGTGCCGTCGTCCGACACGACGACCATCACCGATACCGCAGCGAGCGCGGCCAGGATGGCCGGTCCGACGAGCTGGAGGTACTCGAAGCCGACCCGCGGCAGTCGGTCGAGCCACGGCGTCAGGAGGCCCAGGGCGCGGCTCGGGTAGGTGACCAGGAACATGAGGAACGCGAGAGGGATGAGGTCGGTGCTCATCGCCTTCCCTCGGCGTTCGTTCCCGGTCGTTCAGCAGGCGGCTGCTCGATGTGGGTCCCGGGCATGCTGAACGTCTCGGCAGACGCCATCGTTCCGAGCGGCGCCGTCTCGCGGGCGGATCGTGCCGGGACCGCCAGCCCGACCGCTGGCCCGACCAGGCCCCCGACGATGATCCCGACCGCCGGGCTCGTGAGAAGCGCCACCCCGACCCCGACACCCGCGCCGACGATCGCGGCGACCACCTCGCGCCGACCGGTCAGCAGCCCGACCGAGAGCCCGATCATGGCGGCCGGAAAGATGATATCGATGCCGAGCCGGGCGGGGTCCGGGATCTGGCCGCCAAGGATCACTCCGGCGAGCGTCGCCAGTGTCCACGGGATGAAGGTCGAGACGATCGCCCCGATCCAGTAGCCCCAGGCGTCGGTGTAGCCGAGGCGACGGAAGTGACCGATCGAGATGGCAAACGCCTCGTCGGTCAGCAGGTGCGCCATGACCGCGCGACGGCCGAACGGGACCTTCGAGAGCCAGGGCGCAAGCGCCGCGGAGTAGAGCAGGTGGCGCGCGTTGAGCAGAGCTGTCAGCAGGACGATGCCGGGCCACGCGAGGCCACTCGCCACATACCCGACCGCCGCGAACTGCGAGGCGCCACCGAAGACGAGCACGCTCATCGCCAGGACTTCGATCGGGGAGAAGCCGGCCTCTCGAGCGGACAGGCCGTAGACGAAACCGAAGCCGATCGCCGAAACGGCGATGCCAATCGCGTCCACGAGGACACGCCGGCGACTGGCGGCGAGTGACTCAGGTGAAGGGCCACCTGCAGGATCGGTCAACTGACGCGTGGCTCTCCGAGGACTGAGGCGACGCTCCGGCTAGCCATCAGTCCGAGGACTCAGCGCAGGAAGGTCTTTCCGCAGGTCCCGTCGCAGACCACGAA
>DASSZA010000228.1:0-11078 GCA_035703005.1 Candidatus Limnocylindrales bacterium
AGAAGGAGACCCCGCGTGACCGAACGCACCCTCGTCCTCGTCAAGCCGGATGGCGTCCAGCGCCAGCTCGCCGGTCGCATCCTCGCGCGGTACGAGGAACGGGGGCTCAAGATCGTCGGGCTCAAGCTCGTCCAGGTCGACCGTGACCTCGCGGAGCGCCATTACGCCGCGCACCGGGAGAAGCCGTTCTTCAAGGGACTCGTCGACTTCATCACGTCCGCGCCACTCGTCGCGCTGGCGCTCGAAGGGCCGAATGCGATCTCCGTCGTGCGCGCGATCAACGGTGCGACGCGGCCGCACGAGGCAGCGCCGGGCACGATCCGGGGCGACTTCGCGCTCGAGACAGCGCAGAACATCGTCCATGCATCGGACGGCCCGGAGGCCGCGGCGACCGAGCTCGATCTGTGGTTCCGCGCCGACGAGCTGCTCGAGTACGAGCGAGACATCGACCGCTGGGTGCTCGCTCCCGAGGAGTGATCCGAGCGACCGGAGGCTAGGGGCTCGGGGACGTCGTCGGGACCGGCTCGACCGACGGCTCCGGCGACAGCCCAGGCGGTTCAGCGGAGGACGGAGCAGGGGACTCGGCGCCAGCTGACGGCTCGACGGTCGGCGCGTCGGAAGCCGCCGGTGGTCCAGACTCGCCCGGGCCGAACGACTCGGTGCTCTCGCCGACGACAGGCGGTAGCCCAGCCGCCGCCTGCGGACCGCCGAACGCACCGGCGGACACGAACAACGCAAGGATCGCCAGGACGGCCGCGCCGGCTGTCGCGGTCACGTTCCGGTTGTCGGCCCAGGCACGTCTGAGCGAAACCCGCAGATCGGTCAGGTCAACGCGCTCGAACACCGGTCGCCAGCCGACGCGCTCGACCCCGGTCGATCGGTCGACACCGACCGCGAACAGGCGTCCGTAATAGAGGAGAGGGCTCAGCGTCCCAAGCATCACCACGAGCGCGACGGGACCGGCGAGCACGAGCGTGATGAGCTGGCCGCGCGCCTCCGCTGCCGCGAGCCCCGGCAGCCCGATGCTTGCCACGACGACCAGGCCGAGGACGAGGCCGAGGATCGGGGCGCGCAACAGCCACCCGCGCAGCTCGGCGACACGGCCGGTCCCGAACGTCGCCCGGGTCGCAGCGGCCCAGGCGGCGAACGCGCTTCGCGCGACGACGAACGCGAGGATCCAGATGCGAGCCGGCGCCCAGGCGGCCGGGTCCAGGGCGGCGACCGCGAGCATCACGACCCCGGCATCGCCGACGATCGCGTACCCGACGATGTGCTCGATGTCGTCCTGGATGAACGCGGCGAGTGACGCAAGGAAGATCGACGCGATCCCGACGGCGAGGACCACGAACCGGACCGAGGTCAGGTCGAGGGCCAGGGGAGCGATGGATGCATCCGCCCAGGCGAGCGCGATGATCGCCAGGGCTGCGGGCGCGATCGCCGTGACGAGTGGTAGCGTCGTCTCGGGCACGGCATCGGTGAGGCGCGCGGCCCATTGGTGGGCCGGGATGGCCCCGAACCGGATGGCGACCGCGAGCGCGAACGCGAGGTAGGCCAGACCGAACACGATCGGCTGTGCAGCAAGTTCGCTCAAGTCGCGCCCGATCCATGCGGCCGCAGCGATCGCCATCGTCCCGGACACGGCCGTCGCTCGGAGGACGCGGGTCCCGACGGTCGCACCGGTGCGGCCGCGGTCTGGCACAAGAGTGACGAGCGCGCCGAACGCTCCAGCTGCGGTCGCTGCAAGGACGGCCACGCGGGCGTCGGGAAGGGACAGCGCCAGCCCACAGGTCGCGAGGATCCCGAGCGCCACGGCCGGCGCATCACCTCGGTCCTCGGTCGCCTCGGCGACGATTGCCAGCACCAGCGTCGCCGTCGCGGCGAGCAAGAGGAAGATGCGCAGGTACTCGGTCGTCGCGATCCCCGATGCTCCGATCGCGATCGATTGATTCGGCCGGATCAGGGCGGCGGCCACCACCGCCAGGAACAAGGTCGCGACACCGACCGGTGTGGCGATCCGTGGACGCGCCCGGAGCGCGACCACCGCGATGGCCCCGAGGCCGGTCAGCAGGAGGAACGGGAGCAGGCTCATCGCATCATCGAAGGATGTCGCCGACGCGCGGTTCGATCGGATGGGCATCCGGTTCGCGACGGCGGGGCCCGCGACCATCCGCGGAGAAGTCGAACCCACCAGACCCATCGGCGAGCGCAGCACGAGCGAGCGTCGCGATCGCCGCCGCGACGACGACGAGCGTGCCGGTGGTGACCAGCTGCTCCAGCTGGTCGGGCGTGCCGCCGAGCCCGGCACGGACCAGCAGCGCCCCGTCGATCAGGAGCAGGGATCCGATCCCGACACGGAGCACGTCGACGCCCGTCACCGTCGCGGACACGGCAAGCGCCGCGACAGCGAAGCCCGCGGCACTCGACAGCGCCGACCCGAGCGCCGGCGCGCCAAGTCCGTGCGCCGCGTAACCGACCACGAGGGCAGACGCCCCCATGAGGGCCTCTGCCGGCCAACCGATGCGTGAGCCGCCGGTCAGCGGGCTTGGTCCCCGGATCCGTCCGCGGTCCCGAGCCGCGATCCACAGCAGGTACGCCATCAGGATCGCGCCGACGAACCGCGACGCCAGACCGAGCGGCGCCGGCAGCGGATCGGCGAGGACGGGCGAACCGATCAGGACGATCGCAAGCCCAAGGATCGCGACCCGAGGCGGCCGAGCCGCGACGGCGACCACCGTTCCCGCGACCACCACCAGCGCGACCGCTGCGAGGATCGGGTTCACGCCCGGGTCCCGGACGGCGTCATGGGGCGGCGGGTTGGAGACTCGGGTAGGTCGGTGTCTGAAGGATCCCGAAGGCGCTGAGCGGCCAGTATCGGAGCCACGCCCGGCCGATCACGCGGTCGATCGGGACGGGGCCGAAGGTCCGTGAGTCGGCGGAGTTCGCCCGGTGATCGCCCATGAGGAAGAGTTCGCCCTCGGGGACGGTCCACTTCGACTGCTCGAGGGGCGCCGTCGTCGGCTGAGGGTCGCCGCCGGGTTCCTCGGCATAGAGGTACGGCTCGTGGATCGCGGTCCCGTTGATGTACACGAAACCGTCGTCGCGGATCTCGACGGTGTCCCCAGGCTCGCCGATCACCCGCTTGATGAACGGCGTGTTCGCCTCGCCCCATTCCTCGGGTGGCTCGAAGACGACGATGTCGCCCCGGTTGTAGGCATCGAACCGCGGGGTGAGCTTGTCGACGAGCACGTATTGGTCCTCTTCGAGCGTCCGCTGCATCGATTTCTGCTGGACCTTGTACGGCTGCGCGACGAAGTTCTGGATGACGAAGAAGATCAGGAGCGTCAAGACGAGCGTCTCGACGATCTCGAAGAGACACCCGAGCGCCGGTCTTTGACTCACAAGTCCGGCAGTATAGGGGGGCACGTCGGGACGGCGACCTACGGCGGCGTTGGGGCCGAGTCCGACTTGCGTCGAACGTAAGCAACGGATCCCACACGCTCCATCCGCGGGCGTTTCGCGTCGATCCGTTGCGGCTGATGCCGTATCGCTCCCCGCGACCGTCGCGGGAACGGCATCCGGTGATGGCTTTGGGACGCCGCGCCCACGTGAGTAGGCCCGTTTGCTTGTGTCGGGTGCAAGCGATGTCCGAGAAACGGCATCCGATGCCGGCGGCTTGCCCAAGTGGCCCGCATCCAACGTCGACCAGCCACCCACGTCTGTGATGCATATCTGACGCGGCCGGCGAGTTTGACCCGCCGATCAGCGCCTTGTTACACTCGCCCGCGGCCTGAAAGGTCCCACCCAGCAGTGCATGCCGAACGGGACCAGCGGCCTCTCTCCCCCGGACTCGGTGGCGACGGCGCACGCTCACGCGCCAGCATCGAGTGCCGGTCACATCTCCCAGTGGAGGACCCGACGACCCTGATGGATGCGAGTGCGCTCCAACTGCTGATCCCGATCGCCGGGATCGCAGCCGTACTCTTCGCTCTGTACCTTGCCCGCGACGTGCTGTCGCGCGACACCGGGACCCCTGAGATGCTGGCGGTCGCCGGCACGATCCGGGAGGGCGCGGACGCATTCGTCAGGCGCCAATACACGACGATCGCTGCGCTTGCGATCGTCGGCGCCGTGATCATCGGGATCGTGATCGCCGTCGTCGAGACGCCCGACGTCGCCGACGTCCCGTCGCTGGCCGGTCTGCCGATCGGCGTCCTGACCGCCGTGGCGTTCCTCGTCGGCGCGATCTGCTCGATGGCCTCCGGCATCATCGGCATGTTCATCAGCGTCCGCTCCAACGTCCGGACCGCCTCGGCTGCGCGTCGCAGCCTCGTCGAGGCCGTCCAGGTCGCGATGCGGGGTGGCGCCGTGTCGGGCTTCCTCGTCGTGTCGCTGTCGCTGCTCGGCGTGTGGGGCATCTTCACGATCTATCAGTCGCTCTTCGCCGACATCGGGGTCGCCCAGGCGCCGTTCCTCATCGTCGGCTTCGGCTTCGGCGCGTCGTTCGTGGCGCTGTTCGCGCAGCTCGGCGGCGGCATCTACACGAAGGCCGCCGACGTAGGGTCTGACCTCGTCGGCAAGGTCGAGGCGGGTATCCCCGAGGACGATCCGCGCAACGCGGGCGTCATCGCTGACCTCGTCGGCGACAACGTCGGCGACTGCGCCGGCCGTGGTGCCGACCTCTTCGAATCGACCGCAGCCGAGAACATCGGCGCCATGATCCTCGGCGTCGCGGCCTTCGCGATCGCCGAGTCGGCCGGCTGGCCAAATCCCCAGGCGTGGATCTTCTTCCCGCTCGTCGTCCGAGCCTTCGGTCTCCTGGCTACGATCGTCGCGATGTTCTTCGTCCGCGGCAGCGAGACCGAGGATCCGATGAACATCCTCAACCGTGGCTACTGGGTGACGACCCTCCTGTCGGTCGTCGGCCTCGGCATCACGACCTACGTGATGATGCAGACCAATGGCGCCACCGGCCTGGCTGGCGGTCTGCCGACATGGGTCTACTTCTTCTTCTGCGGCGTCGTCGGCCTCGCGACCTCGGTCGTGTTCGTCTACATCACGCAGTACTACACCGCCGGCTCGTTCCGCCCGGTCCGTGAGATCGCCGAGGCGTCCAGGACGGGTCCTGCGACCAACATCATCAGCGGCACGGCCGTCGGCTTCGAGACGACCGCGGTGACGGCACTCACGATCGGTATCGCACTGATCGCATCGCACTGGCTCGGGTCGCAGGCGGGGCTGCTCAACGCCGAAGGCAAGGATGTCGGCGGCATCTTCGGTACCGCCGTGGCGACGATGGGCATGCTCATGACGACGGCCTACATCCTCGCGATGGACACCTTCGGCCCGATCACCGACAACGCCGGTGGCGTCGCGGAATTCAGCCGCTCGGAGGCGCACACCCGCGAGATCACCGACCGCCTTGACGCAGTCGGCAACACGACGAAGGCCCTGACGAAGGGCTACGCGATCGCGTCCGCGTCGCTTGCGGCGTTCCTGCTGTTCAGCGCCTACATCGACAAGGTCAACCTCATCCAGACGAACCGCGGCGGCCCGCTCCTGACCGCGGTCAACCTTGCTGACGTCGGCGTGTTCGTCGCGGCGCTCATCGGGGCGATGCTCGCCTACTTCTTCAGCAGCCTCGCCATCCGCGCGGTCGGCAAGACTGCGCAGTCGATCATCGTCGAGGTCCGACGCCAGTTCCGCGAGATGCCCGGGATCATGGATTACACCCAGCGCCCGGACTACGCCCGCGTGGTCGACATCACGACCCGCGCTGCCTTACGCGAGATGGTCGCCCCGGGCCTCGTCGCTGTCGCGACGCCGATCCTCGTCGGCCTCCTGCTCGGATATCAGGCCGTCGCCGGCCTGTTGATGGTCGGGACGATCGCGGGCGTGATGCTCGCGACCACGCTGAACAACGGCGGCGGCGCGTGGGACAACGCGAAGAAGTACATCGAGTCGGGCAACCTCAAGGGTCCTGACGGCGCCGTCATCGGCAAGGGGACTGACGCGCATGCGGCGGCCGTGGTGGGCGACACCGTCGGCGATCCCTTCAAGGACACGGCTGGACCGTCACTCCACGTCCTGGTCAAGCTGCTCGCCACGATCACCCTCGTCCTTGCCCCGCTCTTCATCCGATAGACGGTCGGGAACGCACGGTCGTCGCGGATGACGCGCCGAGGCCAAGGCGTCCGCGGAGTACCCGAGCGAGCGCACTTCGAAGTGCGTGAGCGAGGGGCGCACGCGGCAACGCAGGCATCGGCCGTCAGGCGCGACAGCCGCTGATGGACAGCATCATCCAGGCGTTGGTCATGGGGATCGTGCAGGGACTCACCGAGTTCCTGCCGGTCTCATCATCCGGTCACCTGATCATCGTCCCGTGGCTCTTCGGATGGGACGACGCGTTCATCAACTCGCTCGCGTTCAGCGTGATGCTCCACCTGGGGACGCTGATCGCACTGCTCCTCTACTTCCGCGACGACTGGTTCCGGCTGATCCCCGCGGGATTCGCCACGATCCGCGATCGGTCGCTCAAGGACGATCCTGATCGGAAGCTGGCCTGGCTCCTGGTCGCGGCCACCATCCCGGCGGCCATCGTCGGCGCGCTCTTCAGCGACTTCTTCGAGACACAGGTCCGGGAGATCGGCCTGGTCGCACTCACGCTGGTCGTCGGCGGTGTGATCCTGTGGGTCGCGGACCACGTCGGCCGGCAGACGAAAACGGTCGATGACGTCACGTTCCCGCTCGCGATCGGCATCGGCGCCGCACAGACGATCGCCCTCATCCCGGGCATCAGTCGGTCGGGCATCTCGATCTCCGCCGGGCGGTTCGCCGGTCTCGATCGCGAATCGGCGGCCCGGTTCGCCTTCCTGATGGCGACCCCGATCACCGCCGGAGCGATCGTGTTCGAGGCCCGCAAGCTGCTCACCGGCGAGGCGGGGGTCGCCGTCGAGGTCGTGCCGCTGATCGTCGGTCTCGTCGCGTCGCTGGTGTCGGGCGTGATCGCGATCCGGTTCATGCTCGGCTACCTGCGAACCCGTTCACTCGACGTCTTCGTGTTCTACCGATTCATCCTCGCCGCGGTCGTGCTGATCGTCTGGCTCGCACGCTGAACATCGCCCCATGGAGGTGATGAAGCAGCTCCGCCAGCGGCAGATCCGCGACCTCGTCGCACAGCGGCCAGTGCGCACACAGCTCGAGCTCGCCGCCGCGCTCCGCGAGCGCGGCTTCCGCACGACCCAGGCGACCATCAGCCGCGATGTCGCGGAGCTCGGGTTGATCAAGGTGACGCGCGATGGCATGACGGCGTACGCACTCCCGCCACGCCTGATCGAGGCGGAGACGTCTGGCGAGGACCGTCTCAAGAAACTCCTGTCCGACCTTCCCCTCGAGATCCACGAGGCCGGGTTGCTGCTCGTGCTGCGTACCCTTCCGGGGTCCGCGCATGCCATCGCCGCCGCGCTCGACCGGGCCCGCTGGCCGGAGGTCGCGGGCTCGATCGCCGGGGACGACACGCTGTTCGTCGCGGTCCCGGATCGTGCCTCGCTCCAGCGCGTGAAGCGCCGCCTGGACCGCCTTGCCGGGGGTAGCTGAGGAAGCCTTTCGAGCGCCCGCGAACCCTTTTGACACCCACCGGGGACGCGACTACCATTCCCGTCCGGCTGGGACCTTCAGGCGCGCGGAACACCCGCGATTCGCGCCTGAAGTCCTTTTTGTTATCAGCTGACCGACCACCGGTCGTGCCCGTGAGCGCGACCTCGCTTTAGCGGGGACCGATCGTGAACAACAAGCCCACCTACCTGTCGAAGGACGGCCTGCAGAAGCTCCGCGCGGAGCTCGAGGAGATGACCAACGTCCGTCGTCCGGAGATCGCGGATCGCATCCACGACGCCAAGGAGCACGGCGACCTCAGCGAGAACGCGGAATACGAGGACGCCAAGAACGAGCAGGCCTTCGTCGAGGGCCGCATCCAGACGCTCGAGGCGCTCATCAAGAACGCCGTCCTGATCGACGAGAACCACTCGACCGACCACGTCCAGATCGGCTCGACCGTCAGTGTCGAGAGCGACGACGGCAAGGAGACGTTCACGATCGTGGGCTCCGCCGAGGCCAAGCCGGCCGAAGGCCGGATCTCGAACGAGAGCCCGGTCGGCCGCTCGCTGCTCGGACGCAAGAAGGGCGAGAAGGTCGTCGTGAAGGTGCCCGCGGGCGACTTCACCTACAAGATCACGAGCATCACCTAAGAGACGTTGTGGACTGGGCGGACGAGCTCGCGCAGCGGGTCCGTGACGCGGGCCCGCAGGTCGTCAACGACTCGAAGACGCCCTCCGGCACCGTCCACGTCGGGAGCCTGCGCGGCCCCGTCATCCTCGATGCCATCACGCGGGCGCTTCGCGCGAATGGCATCGAGACGACGTTGCTCTATGGGGTCGATGACCTCGACCCGATGGATGCCCAGGCCCTCCTGACACCCGACGCGGTCGACCACGAGATGGGCCGTCCGCTCGCTCACGTGCCGGACCAGGTCGACGATCTCCACCCGTCATACGCGCGCCACCACGCCCAGACCTTCATCGACACGTTCGCGGGGCTTGGCATCTTCCCTGACCGCTACTACTGGATGAGCGAGCACTACGCCGCGGGCGACATGGATCCGTTCATCCGCACGGCCCTCGACCGCGCTGCCCTCGTGCGCGACATCTACAAGCGCGTGGCGAACGTCCAGCACCCTGCCACGTGGCATCCGATCAGCGTCATCTGCCCGAACTGCGGAAAAGTCGGGACGACGATCGTGACCGATTGGGACGGCGAGCGGGTCTTCTACGAGTGCCGCCCGGATCTCGTGACGTGGGCGAGGGGATGTGGCGAGAGTGGTTGGGTCTCACCCTTCGGGGGGAACGCGAAGCTCCCATGGAATCTCGAATGGGCCGCGCAGTGGTCGCTGTTCGGCGTCACGATCGAGCCGAACGGCAAGGACCTCGCGACGGCCGGTGGCTCGCGCGACCGGTCCGAGGCGATCGCCCGGGAGGTGTTCGAGCGTGAACCGCCCATCAACATCGCCTACGAGTTCCTGAACGTCGGCGGTAAGAAGATGTCGACCTCGAAGGGACGGGGCGCCGCGGCGCACACGATCGCTGAGGTCGTGCCGCCGGAGCAACTCCGCTTCCTGTTCCTCCGACCGCGACCGAATCACGCGATCGACTTCGACCCCGAGGGCACCGATGCCATCCCGCGGCTGTTTGACGAATTCGACAAGTTCGCGGCAGCGACGGCTGGGCGCGAGGTCCGCGGCGAGCTGCCGCCTGGCTATGCGGCGACGTTCCGTTACTCCCTGGTGGATCCGGCAGCTGACTTCGAGGCGGAGGCGGCAGCGTATCGACCGCCGTTCGCGCATCTCGCGATGCTGATCCAGGTGCCGGGCGTCGACGTCCTCGAGCGGATCGAGCATGAGAAGGGGAGCGCGCTGACCGACCACGAGCGCGCGTTGCTCGACCGCCGTGCGGTCGCCGCACGCGCGTGGTTGGACACGTACGCGCCGGATTCGGCTGTCCTGTCGATCCAGATGGATTCCGTCCCTCCGTCCGTCGCGGATCTCGACATCGCTCAGCGCCGGTTCCTGGGGAAGCTCGCGGAGCGCGCATCACGCGAGGAGCCGGCCACTGGTGATGCCTGGCAGACGCTGATCTTCGCCGTCGCGACCGAGGAAGGCGTCCCCGGCAAGCGCGCCTTCGAGGCGATCTACCGCGCCTTCCTCGATCGTCCGAACGGTCCGCGGGCAGGCTGGCTGCTGGCGAGCCTCGATCCCGGGTTCGTCATCACGCGTGCGACCGAGGCCGGTGGTCTGGCGGGAGCGGTGTCATGAGCGTCGGTCTGCAGCGGCTCCGCGACGACGCCGACGCGATCCGGAAGGGTGCCATCGACAAGCGCGAGGATCCGGCGGTCGTCGATCGCGCGCTCGAGCTCGATGCGCGGCGGCGGCAACTGCTTGGCGAGAGCGAGACGCTCAAGGCCGAGCGGAATGCCGCATCGAAACGGGTCGGCGAGGCCATCAAGGGCGGCGCGTCACCAGACGGTCCCGAGGTCGCCGAGCTGAAGGCGGCATCCGTCGCTGCCGGGGAGCGCATCAGCGCGCTCGACGCGGAGCTCGCCGAGGTCGAGGCCGCCGTCGAGGACGCCCTCCTGCGGATCCCAAATCCAGCCGACCCGGACGTGCCGATCGGCGGAGAAGAGGCGAACCAGACCGTCCGCACCTGGGGCGAGATCCTTGGTAAGGACTCGCCTCTCGAGGGCGAGGTCGGGGCCGACGCGGTCGCCGGGACGAGCACCTGGACGCGCAAACCGCACTGGGACATCGGCGAAGCGCTCGACATCATCGATAACCCCCGTGGTGCCAAGATCGCCGGCTCAGGGTTCCCTGTCTACAAGGGCGCGGGATCGGCGCTGCAGCGCGCGCTCATCTCGTGGTTCCTCGATACCCACACCCAAGAGAACGGCTTCACCGAGGTCTGGCCTCCCGCGGTCGTGAACACCGCCTCGGCGACCGGCACGGGCCAGATCCCGGACAAGGAAGACCAGATGTACGTCGTCACGCGCGACGAGCTGTACCTGGTGCCCACCGCCGAGGTCCCCGTCACCAATCTCCATCGCGACGAGATCCTCGAGGCCGCCGAACTGCCGATCCGCTACGCCGCCTATACGCCGTGCTTCCGGCGCGAGGCCGGGGCGGCCGGCAAGGACACCCGAGGCATCCTCCGCGTCCACCAGTTCGATAAGGTCGAGATGGTGCTGTTCGAGCGGCCCGAGGACTCGGCCGCGGCCCTCGAATGGATGACCGAGCGCGCCGAGATCCTGCTGCAGCGGCTGGGTCTCGCGTACCGCGTCCTGCTCATGAGCACGGGCGAGATGGGGTTCACCCAGGCCAAGAAGTACGACCTCGAGGTGTGGTCGCCCGGGGTCGAGCGCTGGCTGGAGGTCAGCTCGTGCTCGAACTTCCGCGACTTCCAGGCCCGCCGGATGGCGATCCGCTATCGACCCGAACCTGGTGCGAAGCCCGAGCTCGTCCACACGCTCAATGGCTC
>DASSZA010000103.1:0-9353 GCA_035703005.1 Candidatus Limnocylindrales bacterium
CACCAGCGCGTTCTTGCCCTCGAGCAGACCCATCCGGCGCCCTCCCTTCCGATAGGCTTCCATCATGCCGCAGGCGTCCCACCCGACGACCGACCTTCACGCGGCGATGCGTGGCGTCCGGGCGTTCCTGCTCGATCTCGACGGCGTCATCGTCGCGGCCGGCACGGCCGTTCCGGGCGGCGCCGAGGCGATCGCCCAGCTCGAGCGACGGTCGATGCCGTACCGGATCGTCACGAACACATCGGCCGTGAGTCGAGCGACACTGTCGCGCTGGTCGGCGGGGCTCGGTGCGCAGATCCCGCCGGAACGGTTCGAATCGGCGCTTTCCGCATCAGCGGCGTGGACGGCGCGGACGTTCCCCGACCAGCCTCTGTACGTCCTCGCATCCGACGACGCAAAGACGGAGTTCGCCGGCCAGCGGCTGATGAGCCACGACGAGGCCGGAGCCCCGGGCGCGACGGCAGCTGCCGTCGTCATCGGTGACTCGCCCGAGGAGGCCAGCTTCGAGAACCTCAACCGTGCGTTCCGGCTGGTCCGCGGCGGTGCGCGGCTCGTCGGCATGCACCGCAACCCGTGGTGGCTGACGCCGGAAGGCCCGACCCTCGATTCCGGCTCGTTCGTCGTCGGGCTCGAGTTCGCTGCCGAGACACGCGCGACGATCATCGGCAAGCCCTCGCCGGCGTTCTTCACGCAGGCTGTCCGCGATCTCCGCAAGGAGGTCGGCCGCGACCTTGCCCGCGGTGATATCGCCATGGTCGGTGACGACGTGCGGACCGACGTCCGCGCGTCGCAGCGAGCCGGACTGCGCGGCATCCTTGTCCTCTCCGGCAAGCACGGGCTGGATGAAGTGGAGATCGCGGCGCGCGAGCGCGGGCGTCGCCGCCCCGACGCAGTCGCGCATGATCTGGCCGAAGTGGTGGCTGCCCTTGACTGAGCATGGTTCGCCAGCCCGCGTCAACGTCCTTCGACTGGTGCTCCTCGGCGCCGCCATCGGCATCCCGGCCGCGTTGGCGGCCATCGCGTTCTTCACCGCCGTCCACTACCTGGAGGAGCTCATCTGGCACGCCCTCCCGACGGCGCTGGGTGAGACGACGCCGCCCTGGTACCTCGTCGTCTTCCTGCCGGTCCTCGGCGGGGCGATCGTGGCAGCAGCGCGCATCGCCCTTCCCGGTGACGGAGGTCGATCCCCGCTGGGCGGGATGTCTCACGCTGCGACGCCGGTGGCGTACGTGCCGGGGATCGTGGTCGCCGCGCTGGGCACGCTCGGGTTCGGGCTCGTCCTCGGCCCGGAGGCTCCGGTGATGGCGGTCGGCTCGGCCGTCGGGCTCGTCATCACGTCGATGGTCCGGTCGAACCCGCAGGAGGAGAGCATCCTCTCGATGGCGGGCATCTTCTCGGCGATCTCGACCCTGTTCGGCGGCCCGCTCGTCGCCGGCGTGATGCTGACCGAGGGCGGCCTCGCCTTGGGCCCGGCGTTGCTCCCGGTGCTGGTCCCCGGTTTCGTCGCCGCGGCGGTCGGGTACCTGGTCTTCCTCGGCGTCGGCCCCTACACGGGCGCCCCCGCGCCCGGTCTTCAGATCCCCGATCTGCCGGCGTACGTGGGGACGAGCGTGCCTGATCTGTTGATCGCGATCGTCGTCGGCGTCCTGACGGCCGCACTCATCGTCGCGGTCAACCGCGCCGCGACGGGTGTCGCAGCACGACAGGATCGACGTTTCGGTGACCGCCGGTCAGGTCTGGTCGTGGCGCTCCTCGTCGGCGGCCTCGTGGTCGGACTGCTCGCCCAACTTGCGACGACCTTCGGCGTGGCGCCTGAGGACGTGCTCTTCTCCGGACAGGCCTCGATCCCGGCCCTCGTCTCCGAATCGTCCCTCGTCGCGTTGGTCGTCCTCGTCGTCGCGAAAGCCGCCGCGTACGTCGTCAGCCTCGCCAGCGGCTTCCGCGGTGGCCCCATCTTCCCGGCGGTCTTCCTCGGCGTCGGCGTGGCGGCATTCGCCGTCGTACTGTTCGGGACGTCACCGACGTTCGCGATCGCCATCGGCTGTGCGGCCGGGATGGCCGCCCAGACACGCCTCGTCGTCACGTCCATGCTGTTCGCGGCGCTCCTCGTCGGCTCGCCAGGGTTCGACGCGATCGCGGGCGCCGTCTTCGCAACGGTGGCGTCGTACCTCACCGTCCAGGCGCTCGATCCGCCGCGACCCGCTCCGACCGGTCCCCAGGCACAGCCAGCCCCAGCGGGTTGACCGTCTCGACGAGGCGGCTCGACGTAGACTGGACGACCCTCACGAACGAACGATCGACCCCCAGCAGACGAGGTCCACGATGACGTCCGAGGCGAAGCCGCGAATCAAGGTCACGTACGCGACGCTCCGCGCCGACAACGAGGGATTGCACGCCGGCTTCGAGGAGGCCGCGACCAAGGTCCGCGGCGAGCTCGGTGCGTACCACCGGAACTACGTCGATGGCGCGTGGCGCGATGGCGTGTCGACGTTCGAGGCGCGCTCCCCGATCGACACGGACATCCTGCTCGGAACGTTTGCGACGGGGACCCCGTCGGACATCGATGACGCCGTGGCAGCGGCCCGGCGGGCCCAGCCGGCCTGGGCTGCGACGCCGTGGCGGGAGCGCCTCACGATCCTGCGACGGGCCGCGGAGCTGATCAGCGACCGATTGTTCGAGTACGCCGCGGCGCAGAGCTACGAGGTCGGCAAGAACCGCATCGAGTCGCTCGGCGAGATCGAGGAGTCCGCGGACCTCATCCGCTATTACGCACAGACGATGGAGGACAACGACGGCTACGAGCACCCGATGGGCAACCTCGGGGACACCGCCGTCCACACGAAGTCGATCCTGCGACCACACGGCGTCTTCGCCGTCGTCAGCCCGTTCAACTTCCCGATGGCGCTTGCGACCGGTCCGTCCTCGGCGGCGATGATGGCCGGCAACACGGTCGTGATCAAGCCATCGTCGGCCTCACCGCTGTCGGCCCAGAACATGCTGCAGGCTTACATCGATGCCGGTGTCCCGCAGGGCGTGGTCAACCTGGTCATGGGTCCCGGCGAGACCGTCGGGCAGGCTCTCCAGGACCACCCCGGCATCGACGGCATCGTGTTCACGGGTTCGTACGCGGTCGGGATGCAGCTATTCCGCTCGTTCTCGAAGACGTGGCCGCGGCCGTGCATCGTCGAGATGGGTGGGAAGAACCCGGCGATCGTGACCCGCAACGCCGACCTCGACGAGGCGGCCGAGGGGATCATGCGTTCCGCGTTCGGGTTCGGCGGCCAGAAGTGCTCGGCGAACTCGCGTATCTACGTCGAGCGACCCGTCCACGACGAGCTCGTCCGACTGCTGGTCGAGAAGACGGAGACGATCACGATCGGCGACCCGGTCATCCGCGAGAACTGGCTGGGTCCGATCATCGACGAGCGCGCTGTCGACCGCCATCAGCAGGCAGTCAGTGAGGCTCGACGCGATGGCCGTGTCCTGATCGGCGGCGAGCGGTTGAGCGACGGCGACAAGGCGCGTGGGTTCTTCGTCGAGCCGACGGTCGTCGGTGGTCTACCAGCGGACCATCGCGTCTTCCGTGACGAGTTCTTCGCGCCGCTGACGGCCGTCCACGCCGTCGAGTCGCTCGACGAGGCGCTGACCCTTGCGAATGACACCGTGTACGGGCTCACCGCCGGCGTCTACAGCGAGGACCAGTCCGAGATCCAGCAGTTCGTGGATCGGATCCAGGCGGGCGTCCTCTACGTGAACCGACGAGCGGGCGCGACGACCGGCGCGTGGCCGGGCATCCAGGCGTTCGGTGGCTGGAAGGGCAGCGGTTCGACGGGCAAGGCCGGTCTGTCGATGTACTACGTCGCGCAGTTCATGCGCGAGCAGAGCCAGACGATCGTCGATTAGGGCGGGCGAGGGCGGTTACTTCACGGGATCTGGCGGTAGTCGCGCCGCATGATCGTCATGCCACTCACGCGCGAGCAGAGCCAGACGATCGTCGATCTAGCGCGCTCGAGGCCGCGTCGTTCATCGGATCTGGCAGAAGTTGCGTCCCCAGACCGTTATGCCACGAAACACCGCCGTTCTTGGCAAGACGTTCACGGGGGAACGCGTTAGCGCCTGAAATCGAGCTCCGGGCGCTTCGGGCGTGACATAGCGTTCCCCGGGCGCAACTTTTGCCAAGAACGGGCTTATGGGCCTGTCGTCGGCGTGGCGAACTCCTCGACGGGGAACCCGTCGGGTGCATGCGGTGTATCAGCGGCATGCACCGACGCACCGTTCCCGCCCTCCTCATGACCGTGTCTCTCCTGATCCTCGGCGCGGTCGCGCCCCTCGTCGTCCGAGCGGGTGGCGGTTGCCACGCGGGCGGCGACGGTAGTGTCTACACCGAGGGACCTGCCACGGTGATCAGGATGGACACCTGCAGCTTCGCGCCGACGGTCGTACGGGTGCCGGAAGGGACGACCATCCGCTTCCTGAATACCGCGACCGTCCAACACCAAGTCATCGGGCGGGCGAACAGCTGGGGCACAGTGCTGCTCGAACCCGGTGACGAGCGGAGCGTGCGGTTCGATGACGCCGGCACCTTCCCGTACATGTGCCCGCTCCATCCGGGGATGATCGGCGCGGTCGTCGTCGGCTCCGGGGAGGGTGCGGCGGGACCGCCGGAGCCGGTGGCCGACCCGACGGCTTCGGCGGTCGCCGCTGAAGGTGCACCAGCATCCGCGCAGGTGTCCACCGACCTGGTCGCCCCGGTGGCACTCGCCGGGCTCGCGGGAGTCGTGATCGGCCTCCTTGCCGCGCGAGTGCGACCACGCACCACGCGCTGAACCCGCTCCCTCGGCCCGCCTGACTGCTCGCTATACTCCGGCGCGAGTATCCACTCTGCATACGCCTTATGCAGTCGTGAGCCGTCCGTCGTGTAGAGGTGAGCGTGTCCGAGCCAGGTTGGATCGATCGTGGTCGCCCCGTCCCTGACATCGTGACGCCGCTGCCCGGGCCGAAGGCGAAAGCGCACGTCGCGTTCGATGAGTCGTGGACGTCCCCGAGCCTGCCGCGGGCGTATCCGATCGTGCCGGTGCGTGGGGAGGGCCTGACCGTCGAGGACATCGACGGCAACCTGTTCCTCGACTTTGCCGCCGGGATCGCGGTGAACTCGACCGGCCATAGCCACCCGCAGGTCGTCGCCGCCATCAAGGAGCAGGCGGCCGAGCTGATCCATTTCTCGGCGGCCGACTTCTACCTGCCGATCTACCCCGAGGTCTGCAAGCGACTGGCCGAGATCGCGCCGATCGATGGACCGGCCCGTGCCTACCTCGGCAACTCGGGAGCGGAAGCGGTCGAGGCGGCCATGAAGCTCGCCCGCCACGCCACGAAGCGTCCGTACATCGTCGCGTTCCTCGGCGCATTCCACGGCCGCACGTACGGGGCAGTAAGCCTCACCGCGAGCAAGGCCAAGTACCACGCGGGCTTCGGGCCGCTGCTGCCGGGGGTGTTCCACGCGCCGTACGGCAAGGTCGATGACCTTCGCTGGTTCGACGAGGTGTTGTTCGACAAGCTCGCGCCGGCGGATGAGGTCGCCGCGATCATCGTCGAGCCGATCCAGGGCGAGGGCGGCTACATCGTGCCCGAGGACGGCTTCCTGCAGGGCCTTCGCCAGATCTGCGACCGGCACGGCATCTTGCTGATCGCCGACGAGATCCAGTCGGGCGCCGGTCGGACAGGGAAGATGTGGGCGATCGAGCACTGGGGCGTTAGCCCGGACATCATCCTGACGGCCAAGGGCATCGCCAGCGGCATGCCACTCGGCGCGATGATCGCCCGCGCCGACGTGATGGAGGCATGGGGGCCAGGCACCCACGGCTCGACATTCGGGGGAAACCCGGTCGCCTGCGCGGCTGCCCTCGCGACGATCGACCTTCTCGAGGGCGGGCTCATCGCCAACGCAGCGGCGCGCGGCGAGCAGGCGGTTCGCGAGCTCCAGCCCCTCGCTGACCGGTACGACGGGCTCGTCCGTGAGGTTCGCGGCAGGGGACTGATGCTCGGTGTCGAGTTCGACACCGCGGAGCACGCCGAGGAAGTCCAATGGGCGTGCTTCGAGCGCGGCCTGCTGGTCCTCGAATGCGGCGTATCGAGCGTGCGGATGTCGCCGGCACTGATCGTCAGCGAAGACCAGATGGCGACGGCGCTGCGGCTCTTCGCCGAGGCGGTGGCAGAGGTCGCGGGGCATGAGGCGGAGGTGCGCCAGGAGGTCATCGACGCCGGGGCGCTTCACGAGGTGGAAGCCGCCGGATGACGTCGAAGGTCGCGTCGATGCGCGACGCCATCGCCGAGCTGGTCCGGGATGGCGACACGGTCGCGATCGAAGGCTTCACGCACCTCATCGGTTTCGCCGCGGGCCACGAGATCATCCGTCAGCGCCGTCGCGACCTGACGCTGGCGCGACTCACGCCCGACCTCATCTACGACCAGATGATCGCCGGCGGCGTCGCGTCGAAGCTCGTCTTCAGCTGGCTCGGGAACCCGGGCGTGGGTGGGCTCGGCGCGATCCGCCGCCGGATCGAGGGTGAGATACCGGACCAGCCACTCGCGATCGAGGAATACAGCCACTTCGGCATGGTGGGTCGCTACACGGCAGGCGCGATGAACCTGCCGTTCTTCCCACTGCGGTCGTACTTCGAGACCGACATGCCTGCCGCAAACCCGCAGATCCGTCCGATCCAGTCGCCATACGGCGACGGCACGATCTACGCGGTGCCGCCGCTCAGGCCGGACGTGGCGATCGTCCACGCCCAGCGGGCCTCCGGCGCTGGCGATACCCACGTCTGGGGGCTGCTCGGCTGCCAGAAGGAAGTCGCGTTCGCGGCCGATCGGGTGATCGTCGTCGTCGAGGAGCTCGTCGACGAGGACGTGATCCGCGCGGACCCCAACCGGACCATCATCCCGGGCCTCATCGTCGATGCTGTCGTCGTCGAGCCGTGGGGCGCCCATCCCTCCTACGTCCAGGGCGCCTACGACCGGGACAACCGCTTTTATCTCGACTGGGACCCGATCACCCGGGACGAGGAGAAGGTCCAGGCGTGGCTCCGCGAGTGGGTCTACGACCTCGACGATCGAGCGGCGTACCTCGAGAAGCTCGGGCCGGATCGAATGGCCTCCCTCCGACCGGGCGAGAGCGCGCCGTCAGGCTCGGTGGACTATGGGTCGTACCGATGAGTGAGCCGCTGATGATCCTCGTGGCAGGGCCGTACCGCTCAGGCACCGGTGGCGACCCCGAGAGGATCGCCGCGAATGTCGAGGCGATGACACGGGTCGCCCTCGACCTGTACCGGCGGGGCCACCTGCCGGTGCTCGGCGAGTGGTTCGCGCTGCCGCTGATCGAGCGGGCGGAGCGCGACGATGCCGGAGGCGACCCGTTCGCCGAGATCTTCCACCCGGTCGCGGAACGGGTGCTGGCACGCTGCGACGGCGTGCTCCGGATCGGGGGTGCGTCGGAAGGGGCGGACCGCATGGTCGAAGTCGCGCGCCGGCTCGGGAAGACCGTGTACACATCGGTCGAGGACATCGCGTGACCGACGGCACGTTCAGCGCGTCCGAGATGATGATCGTCGCCGCGGCGCGGGCGCTCGAGGGTCAGCGTGTCTGCTTCGTCGGCGTCGGTCTGCCGAACATCGCCGTCAACCTCGCGCAGCGGACGGTGGCGCCAAGCCTCGAGCTCGTGTACGAGGCAGGGGTCTTCGGCGCGCGACCGCAGCGCCTGCCGCTCAGCATCGGCGATCCGACGATCGTCACCGGCTCGACGGCTGTCGTCAGCATGCTCGAGCTGTTCGGCTTCTACCTGCAGGGCGGTCTGGTCGATGTCGGCTTCCTCGGCGCGGCCCAGATCGACCGGTTCGGCAACATCAACACGACGGTCATCGGTCCGTACGACCACCCGAAGACGCGCCTGCCGGGGAGCGGTGGCGCGTGCGAGATCGCCATCAACGCTCGGCAGGTCTTCGTGATCATGCGCCAGTCGGCGCGGTCGTTCGTCGAGACGATCGACTTCCGGACCTCGCCCGGCAACCTCGGCGGGGCCGAGGAGGCCGAACGGATCCGGCGCGAGGGCGGCTGGCTGGGACGTGGCCCCTCGGTCGTCGTGACGGACCTCGGCATCTACGACTTCGACGAGACCGGCGAGATGCGCCTGGTCTCGTTGCACCCGGGCGCGACCCTCGACGCGGTGCGCTCGACGATCGGCTGGGAGGTCAAGGTCGCCGACGACCTCGCGTCGACGCCGGCTCCGACGACGGAGGAGCTGCAGCTGATCCGCGAGGAGCTCGACCCCGCCGGCGTCTATACGAAGTAGCGTCGGGCGACCGCGCCGCCGGTCAGCTCTTCTCGAACGACACCAGGAACTCGAGCGTGCCCTCGTCCGAGATCGACAGGATGAATCCGCCGACGTTCGGTGGCGTGATGCCGAAGTCCGACAGCGGGAAGGTCGTCGACCCGGCGACCTGGATCTTGCCGTCGGCGAGCTGTGCCTTGGCCGGGATCTGGACCGACTTCGTGACGCCGTGGAGCGTCAGGTCGCCGATAAGGGTGACGTCGCTGGCCGTCCCGGCGAGGGCGGCCGCGGGAACGTCCACCGCCTGGGTGATCGTGAACGTCGCAGTCGGGTACTGATCCGTTTGGAGGCCTTCTTTGCGCAGCCGGTTGTCCCGCCGCGACTCGTCGGACTGGATCGTGGTCGTGTCGACGGTCAGCGCCCCGGCGGTCAGCTTCGCAGCGTCGCCATCCGTCGCGACCGTGATCGAACCGCTGACGTCCTCGGTCCGACCGACCGCATCGGACTCTGCGGGGAGATTGGCGAGCTGCTCCCGTACGCGGTAACCGGCGACGCTTCCTGCGCCGATCGTCCACTCACCGTCGACGCTGCCGTCGCTCGACGGTGCGGTCGAGGTCCCCGCCGGATCGGTGGGCGCGGGAGCGAGGGTCGGGGCCACGGCCCCGGTGTCGGCGGAGGGCGCGGAGCTCGGGAGCGCGAGCGACGCGACGTCGTCGCCGCGGAGCACCTGGTCGTACGCGATGTAGCCACCGACGGCGATCGCCGCGATGACGAGGAGCGTCAGTGCGATGGTGCGCGTTCGAGTCACGAGTGGGCCTCCGGTCGGCGGCGCGGTCATGCGCCGTCAGCCCGGAGATTCTCAGGGATACCTGAGAGCCGGCTGAGATTCGGGATCGCCCTACTCGATCGACTCCGCCAATGCGATCGTCGCATCGCGGCCGAGCGAGCTCTCGATGCGGTACGTCGCGGTGCCGTCGTTCCAGATCAGGGCATCGCCGACCCAACGCCGGCTGTCCTCCACGAAGTGTCC
>DASSZA010000128.1:0-5002 GCA_035703005.1 Candidatus Limnocylindrales bacterium
GAGCTCGCGATCGACGAAGCGCGCCGGCTCGGGCACAACTACATCGGTACCGAGCATCTGCTCCTCGGTCTCGTCCGCGAAGGCGAGGGGATCGCGGCCGGCGTTCTCGAGTCGCTGGGCGTCAATCTCGACAAGGTCCGCCACGAGGTGATCCGCGTCCTGTCGCAGAGCTCGTCGGCGGGGCCAAGCGCCCAGGAGACGAAGCGGGCGAGCAAGACCCCGACCGTGGATCAGCTCGGTATCAACCTCACGGAGGCTGCCCGCGCTGGGAAGCTCGATCCCGTGATCGGTCGTGAGAAGGAGATCGAGCGGGTCATCCAGATCCTCGGTCGCAAGACGAAGAACAACCCTGCCCTGATCGGCGAGCCGGGCGTCGGCAAGACGGCCATCGCCGAGGGCCTCGCCCATCGGATCATCGCCGGCGACGTCCCGGACATCCTGCTCAACAAGCGGGTGCTGACGCTCGACATCGGGTCGCTCGTCGCCGGGACGAAGTACCGCGGCGAGTTCGAGGAGCGGCTCAAGAAGATCATCGAAGAGCTCCGGAACACGAACGACGCCGTCCTGTTCATCGACGAGCTGCATACGCTCGTCGGGGCAGGTGCCGCCGAGGGTGCCATCGACGCCGCCAACATCCTCAAGCCGCCGCTGTCGCGCGGCGAGCTCCAGTGCATCGGTGCCACGACGCTCGACGAATACCGCAAGTACATCGAGCGCGACGCGGCCCTCGAGCGCCGGTTCCAGCCGGTGATGGTCGAGGAGCCGACGATGGAGCAGACCGTCGACATCCTGCTCGGCATCCGCGAGCGCTACGAGCAGCACCACAAGGTCACGATCACCGATGAGGCCGTGCGCGCAGCTGCCGACCTCTCGATCCGCTACATCACCGACCGCCACCTTCCCGACAAGGCCATCGACCTCATCGACGAGGCTGCGTCGCGTGTCCGGCTGCGGCATGCGTCGGCCCCGCCTGCCCTCCGAGAGGCGCAGCGCGAGCTCGACCGCATCACCAAGGAGAAGGACGCGGCGATCAACAACCAGGAGTACGAGGAGGCCGCGTCGCTGCGCGAGGCCGAGGCGACCGCCAAGGAAACCGTGGACATGCTCCGCGGCGAGTGGCAGTCCACGATGTCCGGGGATCAGCCGACGGTCGGCGATGAGGAGATCGCTCAGGTCGTCGCGATGTGGACGGGCATCCCCGTGACGCGCATCGCCCAGGAGGAGTCCGAGCGGCTGCTCCACATGGAAGACGCGCTCCACAACCGCGTCATCGGGCAGCAGGAAGCCATCGACATCATCTCGAAGGCCGTGCGCCGCGCGCGTGCCGGTCTCAAGGATCCGAAGCGGCCCATCGGCTCGTTCATCTTCCTGGGCCCGACGGGTGTCGGAAAGACCGAGCTCGCGAAGGCCCTGGCCGAGTTCATGTTCGGCAGCGAGGACGCGCTCATCAAGATCGATATGAGCGAGTTCATGGAGCGCCACAACGTGAGCCGCCTCGTGGGCGCGCCTCCAGGCTACGTGGGCTTCGACGAGGGTGGTCAGCTCACCGAGGCCGTCCGGCGCAAGAGCTACGCGGTCGTGCTCCTCGACGAGGTCGAGAAGGCGCACCCCGAGGTGTTCAACATCCTTCTCCAGATCCTCGAGGACGGGCATCTGTCGGACGCCAAGGGTCGCCGGGTCGACTTCCGGAACTGCATCATCATCATGACCTCGAACCTTGGGGCGAAGCAGCTCCAGACGAATTCCAGTCTCGGCTTCCGGCCGCAGGGCACCGACGAGGCGTCGCGTGCCGAGAGTTCGTACGAGCTCATGAAGGAGAAGGTCGCGGCTGAGCTGAAGAACAGCTTCCGGCCCGAGTTCCTCAACCGCATCGATGCGACGGTCGTCTTCCGGTCCCTGACCATCGACGAGATGGCACAGATCGTCGACCTGATGCTCGCGCGGGTGCGCGATCAGCTCCGCGCGCAGCAGATGTCGCTCGAGGTCACCCAGGAGGCCAAGGAGCACATCATCAAGCTGGGTTACGACGTCGCGTACGGCGCTCGACCGCTCCGCCGCGTCATCCAGAACATGATCGAGGACGTCCTCGCAGAGCAACTGCTGCTGGGCCGCTACGAACCGGGCACGACGATCGTCGTCGACAAGGACCCGGAGGCAGGCCTGGACATCCACGCCGCCGAGTCCCGGACGCCGGTCGAGGCACACTGACCTCCCGTGGCCAAGGCCACGAGTCGGTACGTCTGTCAGCGCTGCGGCGAAGTCTTCCTCCGCTGGGAAGGGCAGTGCCGCGCGTGCGGTGACTGGAACAGCCTCGTCGAGACCGTCGTCCGCGCGAAGAGCGCGTCGACAGCGGACGGCCGTCCGCGCGCGACTGCGGGTGCCGATCCCGTCAAGCTGCGAGACATCGGCGAGGCCTCGGTTCCCCGCTTGCCGACCTCGATCGGCGAGCTCGATCGAGTCCTGGGTGGCGGGATCGTCCCGGGGTCGCTGATCCTCGTCGGCGGCGAGCCGGGGATCGGCAAGTCGACGCTCCTCCTGCAGGCAGCGGCCGGTGTCGGCGGTCCTGTCCTCTACGCGACCGGGGAGGAGTCCGCGGCGCAGGTCCGCCTCCGCGCCGAGCGGCTCGGGTTGCTCGATGCCCCGGCAGGCTCGGGCATAGAGGTCCTCGCTGAGCGCGATGTCGGGCGCATCGTCGAGGTGGCACGCTCGGCACGCCCGGCGTTGCTCGTGGTCGACTCCATCCAGACGGCGACGATCGACGAGCTCGACGGGGCCGCCGGAAGCGTCGGCCAGGTCCGCGAATCGACCGTCCGGTTCATGGAGTTCGCGAAGGGCGAGGGGACCGCGGTCGTCCTCGTGGGACATGTGACCAAGGAGGGCTCGATCGCGGGCCCGAAGACGATGGAGCACCTCGTCGACGCGGTCGTCACCCTGGAAGGGGAGCGGTTCGCCGCGCTTCGCCTCGTCCGCTCGACGAAGAACCGCTTCGGGTCGACCGACGAGGTCGGGGTGTTCGAGATGGCCGGCGACGGACTTCGTGAAGTCGCCGATCCCGCGCGCGCGTTCCTCGCCGATCACGCGGAGGCTGCGCCCGGGAGCGTCGTCGCGCCGACGATGGAGGGGAGCCGGCCGCTGCTGGTCGAGGTGCAGGCGCTCGTGTCGGCCGCCGGCTATGGGACGCCGGCTCGGAAGGCCAGCGGCATCGATCCCAATCGCCTCGGGCTGCTCGTCGCCGTGCTCGGGCGACGCGCCGGGATCGGGCTCGCCGGACACGACGTCTACGCGAACCTCGCCGGCGGCCTCGTGGTGGCGGAGCCTGGCCTCGACCTGCCGGTCGCCCTCGCGTTGGCCTCGTCGCTGCGCGACCGACCCGTGGTCGGCGGTGCCGTCGCCATCGGCGAGGTCGGACTGCTCGGCGAGCTGCGCTCCGTCGCGGGTCTCGAGCGGCGATTGCGCGAGGCCGCACGCCTCGGCTTCTCGACCGCGATCGTGCCCCGGCCGGGGCGCGGCGGTCGTTCGGCGGCCGTCCCGGGACTCGACATCGTCGAGGCTGCCACGCTGCGCGATGCGATCAGCCTGGGGCTCGGTGACGGGCCTCGCAGTCGTAGCGACGCCGTTCCCGCGATGCTAGGCTGACGAGCCGTCCGGACGACCCTCCACGTGGACGACCGGGAACATCCACCGAGGTCGGCTGTTTGATTCGCTATATCCGTCTCTTGGGCGCTGCGCTCGGCGGCCTCGTCGGGCTGGTGCTCGCCACAACGGGTGGCGGCCTCTTCCAGGACGCCGCCTATGCCGGCTTCCTCCTGGCCGCGTGGGTCGTCGCGTGGGTCGTCGTCGGGTTCGCGATCCTGCCCTACCTCACGCTCGTCCCGGCGCAGTGGCTGATCTCGCGCGTGGAAGATCTGTCTACCGCCGAGTTCGTGACCGCGGTCATCGGTCTGACACTCGGGCTCCTGATGGGACTGCTGCTCGGCGTCCCGCTCGCCAACCTTCCGACGCCGTGGGGCGACGTCCTCCCGCTCGGCGTGTCGCTGTTCCTCGGGCTCGGGATGCTCGGGCTCACGGTCGCTAAACGGCGCGATCTGATCGTCGCGGCTCAGGCGGTCGGTTTCCTGCAGCGCGGCGACGACGCGCGCAACGAGGCGCGTAGCGGCGAGCCGCGCATCGTCGTCGACACCTCCGCGATCATCGATGGCCGGATCGCCGAGATCGTCGAGTCGGGGTTCATCTACGGGACGCTGGTCGTGCCGCGGTTCGTGCTCGATGAGCTCCAGCACATCGCGGACAGCTCGGACACCCTTCGGCGGAACCGTGGCCGTCGCGGCCTCGAGATCCTCAACCGGATGCAGAAGGAGCCGGGCACGCCCGTCGAGATCGTCGAGGATGCGGTCCCGTCGGAGTCGGAGGTCGATGCCAAGCTGGTCGCACTCGCGCGCGCGCGCAGCGGGGTGATCCTGACGAACGACTTCAACCTGAATCGGGTCGCGGAGCTGCAGGGCGTCCGGGTCATGAACATCAACTCGCTAGCCAACGCCGTGAAGCCCGCTGTCCTCCCTGGCGAGGAGTTGCGGGTCCGCGTCATCCAGGAAGGCAAGGAAGCCGGTCAGGGTGTCGGGTTCCTCGATGACGGGACGATGATCGTCGTCGAAGGTGGCGCGCGGCACATCGACAAGGACCTCGATGTCTCTGTGACCCGCGTCCTGCAGACCGTCGCCGGCCGGATGATCTTCGCGCAGCCGCGGCTCGACTCTTCCGGCTGATGGCTCCGCCGACGGGCACGCCAGCCGACGCGATCGTCGTCGCTGCCGGCGCGTCGACGCGCATGGCAGGCATCGACAAACTGCTCGCCCCGATCGGCGATCGACCGCTGCTCGCGCATGCCGTCCTGGCACTCGCGGCCAGCCGGGCGGTCGGGTCGATCGTCGTCGTCACGACCGATGAACGGCGCGACGCGCTCCTGGCGGGTGGCTGGCTTCCCGAGCGGACCTCGTTCGTCGGC
>DASSZA010000176.1:0-4021 GCA_035703005.1 Candidatus Limnocylindrales bacterium
AACGAGTGCACGTCTCATCGAGGAGAAGGCCCCACCGATGCCAGCGTGAGCGCGTCGACCGGCGGCATGGCCGCGATGATAACGGCTGGTTCTGGGGCCTTGCCGCGGCTACGGAGCGGGTCGGAGCGCGATGTCCTGGCCGACGCTGGTCGTCGACTTGTCGAGGGTCGCCGTGCGGACGCCGGTCGCACCACTCGCCGAGAGTGTCTGATCGTCGCCCGTGACGGCGACCTTGGATGAACCCACGCTGAAGCGGTCGTAGCGCTCGGTCATCCCGGTCGGCGCTGTCGCCGCGGCGTCGATCGCGCTTCCGAAGACCGCGATCATCGTGGCCCCAGCCACCGTGACGTTGATCGACGGCGCCGTGGCCTTGGTCCCCGCCTTGGTGGTCACTTGGCCGCCGTGGACGTCGACTGGGGTCGTCGGGTTCACGCCTCGGTAGGCGGCGATGCCCGCCGCGGACGCGGTGCTCGACTTCGTGAAGCTGAACGCGTAGCTCGCCGGCTCATTGGCGGTCGCGAAACGGCGGAAGGTCGAGAGGCGCATCGTCGACCCGTTCGCGTCCGACCTGATGAGCGTCCATCCCGTGGGGGCGTTGACCGTCGGGTTGCCCCGGACGGCGATCGAGGCGACCAACAGGTCGCCGGTCGCGACACCCGCCGGAACGGGAACGGTGATCGACGTCGAGGCCGCCGCGGCCACCGAGCTCGCACCGACGAACGTGATCGGCTTCGGCGTCGGGACCGGTGTCGGGGCGGGTGTCGGCGCTGGGGTTGGTGCGGGGGTAGGAGCTGGCGACGGAGTCGGAGGCGGCGCCGGTGTCGGGCTTGGCGTGGGCGCCGGCGTCGGGCTCGGTGTCGGCGCAGGCGTCGGCGCAGGCGTCGGCGACGGAGTAGGTGGAGGCGCCGGCGTCGGGCTTGGGGTCGGCGCGGGAGTCGGAGCGGGTGTCGGGGCAGGCGTCGGCGTCGCGGTCGGCGCCGGCGTCGGACTGGGTGTCGGGGCAGGCGTCGGCGTGGGCGATGGGGTCGGAGTAGGAGTCGGAGTCGGCGTGGGCGTTGGCGTCGGCGTAGGCGTTGGCGTTGGCGCAGGGGTCGGTGTCGGGGTCGGATCCGGAGTCGGCGTGGGCGTTGGATCAGGGGTCGGTGTCGGGGTCGGATCCGGAGTCGGCGTGGGCGTTGGATCAGGGGTCGGTGTCGCCGTTGGATCAGGTGTCGGCGTTGGCGTCGGCGTGGCAGTCGGCGTAGGCGTCGGCGTGGGGATCGGCGTCGGTGTCGGCGTCGGTGGGATACCCGTCCCGCTCACCATCCAATCGGTGAAGTCGACACTTTCGCCGAGCTCGGTCGCCGGCCCCGAAACGAACGCCGTGCCGTACGCGCGGTTCAGGACCCACGTCTGCCACGCGTCGTCGCCGGTCGCTATCCAGCCGGCGCGGTCGTACAGGAACCGGGCGGCCCGGAACAACGCCCGATCGCTCCAGTTCCAGCTGTCGTATCCGGCGCGGGCAAGCATGTACGCCTGCGCGACGGCCCCCTGCATCGCCTCCCACGGGTAATTCGTGTAGATCGGCGGCCAGACGAACGCCCCGCCGCGCCGCATGTCGTCCGGCAGGACGCCGCCGACGTCCTGGCCACCGATCATGCAGCCCGTCGGGTTGATGCCCACCGGTGCCGCCGGATCGCACTGCCACCACAGCTCGCCGTACTTGAAGCCGGCGTACACGGCCCGTTCTCCGAGCCAGCCTCGGAAGACCAGTGCCGAGCGGGCGAGCTCGGCCTCGTCGCCGAGGTACTCGGCGACCGCGATGCGCGAGGCGCCAGCCTCCGTGCCCCAGTTGTTCGGTCGCAGCTCGTGGGTCGACTGCAGCGTCTTGGTATCGAGCACCTCGGTCAGGGTGGTGCGCAACCACGGGCGGAAGACGCCGGTGTCGAAGGCGGCGTCGTACGTCGGGAGACCGATCAGGTTTGCCGCGAGGACCCAGCCAGCCAGATTGCGACCCAGCGCCAGCGTCCGCCCACCGACCTCCGTGCCGACAGCCTGACCGATCGCGGTGCGAACGGCTGCTCGGTACGTCTCGTCGCCTGTCCGTACGAACACCAGCGCTTTGGCGAAGGCCAGGACATCGGAGTCATCGTCCTGGTTCGAGATCAACGGCGCGGTGATCGGCTTGTTCGCTTGCGTCAAGAGCCGTGTCCAGGCGGCACCCGACGTCGGCAACGCCGCGATCTCGCTCGGCGAGATCCAGATGTAGTCGGGGGCGGCGATCGCGGGACGTCCCGTTGCGGGTGCGATCGCGAGGAGTCCGACGGCGACGACGAGTCCGAGGCTCAGCCGGACGCGATCGCGGGACAGCGGTCGCCGTACAGGCCGCGCAGTACCGCGGCCATGCCAAAGCGGACCCGAGCTCGTCGGTCGGAGTGGGACAGCTCACCCCTTCCGTCGACGACGCGGTCCCCCACCCCTGGTCGTGCCGCTAGGCACGCCCTAACCCTCGATGGCACGGTCATCGGGAGCCCGCGCGTCGGCGCCCCTACCGTACTCCTCTGGGCACGTCGCCGTGTCGCGTTCCCGGCGCGCCCGGCTGGATCCGTCTCGAGGTCAGGTCGACCTATTCCCGGGTGGCCGGTGCGACCGAGTCGACCGGTTGATCCGGCCCGCCGTCCGCGCCCCGGGGCGCTTCGGCGGTCGAGGCGTGTCGTTTCGTTCGTCCCGCAGCCAGTCGCCACTCTTGCCGCCGCTCTTGGCGATGAGCCGGACGCCACCGATCGATACGTCGCGCTCGACGCCCTTCACCATGTCGTAGACGGTGAGCGCTGCGACCGAAACCGCGGTCATCGCCTCCATCTCGACGCCCGTCTGTGCCGTCGTGGCGGCCTCCGCGCGGATCCGGAGGCTGCTCGTCGCACGATCCGGGGTGATCGTCACCTTCAAGTCGGTCAGCGGCAACGGATGGCACAGCGGGATGAGCTCGCTCGTCCGCTTGCCTCCCATCACGCCGGCGAGCTCGGCGACACCGAGCACGTCGCCCTTCGGGCCGCCACCATCGATGACGAGACTCAGGGTCTCGTCCGACATCGACACGAACGCTTCAGCGACGGCCCGACGGGCCGTCACGGGCTTGTCGGACACGTCGACCATCCGCGGTCGCCCGGTCCTGTCGACATGCGTCAAGCGACGCCGTTCGGCGCGCGGGGCAGGCCCGCGACTCGTCTTGGGATCCATCAGGCCTCGAGGATAGCGGTCACGCTCGGTCCAGCCACCACAACTCGACCTCGGAGCCGGACGGCATCGTGTCGTGCGCCTCGGGGATGACCGCGAGCGCCTCGGCGGTCGCGAGCGCCGACATCACGTGACTCCCCTGCCCGCTTGCGCCACCGGCCAGGTGCGCGGTGACGCGACCCCGATCGTCCCGTCGGGGCGTGCCACGCTCATCGCGATCGATGAATACGCGGACGAAGCCACGTCGTCCGCTCGACTTGGACACATCGTCGGCGAGGACGGCGCGATCGATCGGTCGATAGATGGCATGGTCCTTGAAGCCGCCCAAGCGGCGAAGCGCCGGTCGGACGAACAGCTCGAACGTCACGAACGTCGACACGGGGTTGCCGGGAAGCCCGAACAGCAAGGTCGGTGGACGGCTCGGGTCGGTCCCGTCGTCTCCTGGTGCACGCGCGGTGCCGAATGCGAACGGTTTGCCGGGCTGGACGGCGACGCGCCAGAGCTCGATCTCGCCGAACTCCCGGAACGCGTCGCGAACCACGTCATAAGGCCCGACAGACACGCCGCCCGACACGATGATCGCCTGCGCGCCCGCGACGAGCCCCGCGCAGATCCGGGCCCGGACGTCATCGAACCGGTCGGCCGCGATGCCGAGCGTGTCGGGATAGCCCCCGGCGGCCTCGACCATCGCCATCAGGGCAGGGCCATTCGCGTCCGGGATACCTGCGGGACCTAGCTCGGCTCCGCGCCCGCGCACCTCATCACCGGTCGCGAGGACGCTCACGTGTGGTCGCCGGTGGACGTT
>DASSZA010000182.1:0-17510 GCA_035703005.1 Candidatus Limnocylindrales bacterium
AGCCGTGCCGGGAGACCCAGGACTGCGCCACCGTGATGCGCGGCACCGACCTCCCGCTCGTCCTCGACGAGACAGTCGTAACCCCGAAGGACGCCTTCGACGCCAAGTATCGAGCCGCAGCAGTCGCCGTCAATCTGAAGATCAGCCGGGTCGGTGGCTTCACGCATGCGGCGCGGATGCGCGATCTGCTACAGGACCTCGGACTCCTTGTATCGCTCGAGGACACATGGGGCGGCGATGTGATCACCGCCGAGGTGAGCCACCTCGCGGCAACGACGCAGCCGGAAGCCCTGTTCAACGTGTCGTTCTTCAACGACTGGACCGACGGCCACGTCGCGGGCCACAACCCGCGATCCGCCGCTGGTCGAGGGTCGGCGCCGACCGGCCCCGGACTCGGCATCGAGGTCGACCCGCGCGGACTCGACCTCCTGTTCTCGGTCACCGAAGGCTGAGCGGTCGGCCGCGCGCTATCGACCCCGAGCTAGAGGATCCGCCGGTACTGGATGAAGCCAGGGCGATCCGCGACGCGGTCATACAGGCCCCGCGCGACGACGTTGGACTCGTGCGTCAGCCAGTACACGCGGCTGGCGCCTGCCGCGCGGGCCCGTTCGGTGACGGCGTCGATCAAGGCTCGGCCGGCACCGCGGCCGCGCGCCTCCGGCACCGTGAACAGGTCCTGGAGGTAGCAGTAGTCGCCGATGGTCCACGTGCTCCGGTGGAACAGGTAGTGGACGATCCCGATCAGACGACCCTCGATGAACGCGCCGAGCACGTGCATCGGTTCGGCTGGGTCGTGCAGACGCTGCCACGTGGTGTCCGTGACCTCGCGCGGGACGGCAGTCTCATAGAACCTCAGGTACCCGGCCCAGAGCGGTTCCCACGCCTCGCGCTCGTCGGGGCGAACCGCGCGGATCTCGATCGGGTGTTGCACGACCTACAGTCTGCGCCCGAACGGAATCCCTAGGATCAAGTCCGCTCGGCAGGAAGCGACGATCAGGGGAGCGCCTCGATCGCTGCACGCTCGACAGCGAGTCCGCGTTGATGCCGGGCATAGAACTCGGCGAAGCCGGCGACGTCGGCAGGGTCCGGCAAGACCGGCGCGCCGATGCTGCCACCGATCCGCTCGTCCAGGAAGTCCGCGAGCGAGGTCGTGGCATCGGGCCGGAGCATGTACGCGGCCAGCACGGCCATCCCCCAGGCTCCGCCCTCGCCTGCAGTCGCGGAAACGCTGACCGGGACGTCAAGGGCGGCGGCCATCATCCGCTGGGCGGTCAGGCCGCTCTTGAAGAACCCGCCATGGCCCTGGATCCCGTCGATGACGACGCCCTCCTCTTCGGTCAGGATGTCCAGCCCGGTCCGCAGAGCACAGAGTGACGCGAAGGAGATCGCTCGCATCAGGTTGGCGAGGTGGAACCCACTGTCCTCTTTCCTGACCAACAGTGGGCGACCCTCGGGGAACCCCGTGATGTGCTCTCCTGAAACGTAGTTGATCGAGAGCAGGCCCCCGGCGTCGGGGTCGGCTGTCGCGGCCAGGGGGACGAGGCGTGCGTACACATCATCAGGTCGCGACTCTCTGCCAAGCGCCTCGCCGACTTCGCCGAAGAGCTCGATCCACGCATCCAGGTCGGATGACCCGTTGTTGGCATGCGCCATGGCCACCGGTAGGCCATCCGGCGTCATCACGATGTCGATCCCGTCGTGGATCCGGGAGAGGCTCTTCTCAAGGACGATCATCGCGAACATCGATGTGCCCGCGGACACGTTCCCGGATCGCGGACGGATGGCGTTCGTGGCGACCATCCCTGTCCCTGCGTCTCCTTCGGGGGCACACAGCGGGACGCCAGGTACGAGGTCACCGGTCGGGTCGAGTAGCCGCGCCCCATCGACCGTGAGCCTGCCGGCGAGTCGGCCGGCCGGCAGCACGCCGGGCAGGATGCCTCGAAGCGTCCACCCAAGGCCCCGCGGCGCCACGAGGTCGTCGAACGACGCCATCCGGGTCGCATCCCAATCCTTCGTGCGCGCATCGATCGGGAACATCCCGGACGCCTCGCCGATGCCGACGACGCGCTCGCCTGTCAGGGCCTGGTGGACGTACCCGGCCAGCGTCGTCAGGTGGACGATCTGCGGGACGTGCGGCTGACCGTCGAGGATGGACTGGTAGAGATGGGCGATGCTCCATCGCTGGGGGACGGCGAAGTCCAATAGCGGCGTCAACTCGGAACACGCGGGTCCCGTGATCGTGTTCCGCCAGGTCCGGAACGGGACGAGCGGTCGACCGTCCGCATCGAGCGCGATGTAGCCGTGCATCATGCCGCTGAAGCCCAGCGCCGCCAGGGACGTCAGCTCCACGGAGTACCGGTTCTGGACGTCCTGACGGAGCGACGCGTAGCAGGCCGCGAGGCCCTGCCAGATGTCGCGCATGTCGTACGTCCAGACACCGTCCACTAGGACGTTCTCCCAAAGATGAGCACCTGCCGCGAGCGGCGTCGTGTCCGGGGCGACGAGCGAAGCCTTGATCCGGGTCGAGCCGAACTCGATCCCGAGGATGGCCTCGCCGGCGGCGATCAACCTGGCTGCCGGATCCTGTCGCGGGTCCACCGGTCCGTCAGCCGTCGCGATCCGGCTGCCCGTAATACGCTCCAGGACCGTGCTTCCGCCGGAAATGCCGTTCGAGAAGCGCCTCGCTGATCGCACCGGCCTCGGGCTCGAGCGTCAGCGTCCGGTAGGCCGTCGCCGCGACCGCTTCGAGGGCGATGGCGTTGGCGACGGCGTCGGTCGCGTCGGCGCCGAACGTGAATGGCCCATGCGAGCGGACGAGCACCGCGGTCATCTCGAGCGGTGCGAGCGCGAGTCCATCGAGCGTTTCGATGATCACCGCCCCCGTGTCGGCCTCATATGACGCGCCGAGCTCGGCCTCCCCTAGGGGCCGCGTGACCGGGATCGGGCCGCGGAAGTGGTCGGCGTGGGTCGTCCCGAAGCATGGGATCGACCGACCGGCCTGTGCCCACGCGGAAGCCCACGGGGAGTGGGTGTGGACGACGCCGCCGATCTCGGGATATCGGCGATATAGCGCGAGGTGGGTCGGAGTGTCCGAGGATGGCCGCGACGCGCCATCCTCCGACGCGCCAGTCCGCAGGTCGACGGCGACGAGGTCGCCCGCTCGAAGGCTGTCATACGGGACACCGCTCGGCTTGATGAACATGACTCCGGCCGCACGATCGACCCCGCTCGCGTTGCCGAATGACAGGGTGACGAGACCGGCAGCGACCAGCGCCGCGTTCGCCTCGCGGACCTGCTCACGAAGAGCTTCGGCCGTCATGACGCGCGTGCGGTCGATCCGCGGACCACGAGTGTCGGCGGGAAGACCCGGACGGTCGCATGACCGTGCGCGCGCGCCTCGGGCGCCCGCCCTTCCGCGTGGCTGGTGCCATCGCCCATGTCGTGCGCGGTCCCCACAGCCAACGAGACCGCCTCCGCGGCCATCGCCGCGATCGGCATCCGTACGGTCGTGAGGTCCGGCACGGTCGACGTCGCCATCGGGATATCGTCGAAGCCGACCACGGACAGCTGATCGGGGACCTTCACGCCGTGGAGGAGGGCGGCGCGAAGGACCCCGATCGCGAGGACATCGGTAGATGCAACGACCGCCGTCGGCCGAGGTTCCGTCCGGAGCAGGGCCGCGAACGCGTCCTCCCCGCCCTCGGGTGAATTGATGACGTGCTGGACGTACCCCGGCGGGATCTCGCCGAGGATCTCCGAGACGGCCTCGGAGTAGGCGGCTTGACGCTCCCGGATGTCGCCGAGCATCCGGCCGCCGATGAACGCGATCCGTCGATGTCCGAGCTCGCGGAGGTGCGTGACCGCGAGCCTGATCCCAAGGTTGTTGTCGACCTGCACACCCGGGATGAGATCGAGTCGCGTCCCCTGCCACATCGCGACGACGGGCACATGCGCGCCCCGCAGATCGGCCAGGAGGCGCGGCTGATCGCCCATGTCGCCGAGGAGGATGATCCCGTCGCACTGCCTCGCCTCCAGGACGGTGGCGAGCTCGAACGCCTCGCGCGCGCGGGTGTGTGCGAGTCCCAGCACGATGTTGTAGCCGCGTGCACGCGCGGCGCTCGAGACGGCCTCGATCGCGCCCGAGAAGAACGGGTCGGTGATATCCCGGACGATCGCTCCCAGCAGCATCGTCGGGGCTCCGCGGAGTGCTCGCGCCAGCGGGTTCGGCCGATAGTCGAGGTCGCGCGCCGCAGCGAGGACGCGCTCCCGAGTCTCCTTCGCGACCGGCACGGTCAGCGGCGTGTCGTTGAGGATCCGGGAGACCGTGCTCCGCGAGACCCCGGTCGCGAGGGCGATGTCCTTCATCGTCGAGGGCCGGTCCCGCCCGACGGGGGACCGGTTCGCACCATCGCGGTCGTCGGCAGCCTGATCGCGGCTGCCCTTTGGCGCACGGGAGGGATCCATCAGTACTCGAAGCGGCGACGCAGGATTGCGTGGATCGAGACCGAGATCAGGATGACGGCGCCGTAGACGAGGCTCGGGTAGTAGTCGCTCAAGCCGACGGCGACCAGTCCCGCTTGGATACCCCCGATCATGAACGCCCCGAGCGCTGTGCCGAGGACGCTCCCTCGCCCGCCGAACACGGACGTTCCACCGACGAACACCGCCGCGAGAGCAGGGAGCAGATAACCGTCGCCCATCGACGGGTAGTAGTTCACGACTTGGAGGCTGTTCAGGACGCCGGCGAATGCGGCTGCCAGCCCGACCAGGACGAACAGGACGATCCTCGTCCGGCGGATCGGGATGCCCATGAGAGCGGCCGCCTGCGCGTTGTCACCCGTGACATAGGCGTTCTGGCCAAGGCGATGGCGGTTGAGCAGGATCCACGTCCCGACGGTCACAAGGAGGAACCAGAAGAACTCCATCGGGATGCCGAACATCCTCCCGACCATCGCTTCATACGCGATCGAGTCCTGTGTCTGGACGAGCGGGTACTGCCGTCCACCGACCAGGACGAGGGCGACGCCACGGAAGAGGAACTGCGTCCCGATCGTCACGACCAGCGCCGGGATGCCGACCACCGTGACGAAGAAGCCATTGAAGAGCCCGCACAGGATGCCGACGCCGAGCGCGGCGAGGACACCGAGCGCCACGTTTCCCGTCGCTTGCCAGGCGAACACGAAGCCGACCATGCCGAGCGACATCGTCGCGGGGAAGGACAGGTCGATATCGCCGGCGACGATCACCATCGTCAGGGCCATCGCGATGATCGCGAAGTAGGGCGTGGTCTGGGCGAACGACAGGTAGATGGGCGCGTTGAGGAACGTCCGCGGCGCCAGGATCACGAAGGCCAGCCACAGCAGGACGAACGCCGTGACGATCCCGATCTGCGAGGCCCACGGCGACAGCCGCGATCCGATGGAGTCCCGCCGCGAGGCTACGGTCCGCGGGACCGCACTCACGCCATCCCTCCAGCAGGCTCGGTCGTCACGACCGGGCGGTAGCGCTCCGCCTCCGTATAGGTCCCGGTCGAGGCCACCTCGCGCATGATGCCCATGAGCTCCTCGAGCGAGTACCGGGATGTCGGGAACTCCCCGGCGACCCGGCCGCGATCGAGGACCACGATCCGGTCCGCGACGGAATAGACATGGAAGATGTTGTGATCGATGAAGATCGCCGACTTGCCCGCGGAGCGGATGCCGTCGACGAAGTGGAGGAGCTTCTCGGTCTCCTTGAGTGACAGCCCCATCGTCGGTTCGTCGAGGATGATGATGTCAGCCTGGAAATGCAGGGCCCGGACGATCGCAAGGCCCTGACGCTCGCCTCCTGAGAGCCCCTGGACGCTCGTGTCCGGAGTCAGGGCCGCCGAGGTGAAGCCCATCGACTCGCTCATGAGCTCTGCGGTCGCGCGACGCATCTCGCCGACGCGCAGGAAGCCGAGTCGCGTCGTGATCGGCCGACCCATGAAGATGTTGCGCCAGAGCGCCAGCTGCTCCGCGAGCGCACGCTCCTGGAAGACCGTCTCGACCCCGAGGGCGCGCGCTTTCTGGACCGTCAGCCGATCGATACGCTGGCCCGCGAAGAGGATCTCGCCCTCGTCGGGCTGGTGGACGCCGGTGATGATCTTGATCAGCGTGGATTTGCCGGCGCCGTTATCGCCGAGCAGGCCGACGACCTCGCCGGCGCCCAGCCGGAAGTCGACGTCGTCGAGGACGTGAACGCCGCCGAACGATTTCGAGACGCCTCGCAGCTCAAGGCGGGGCCCGGCGGACGGGTCCGGCTGGCGGGCGCCCTCGCGCCCGCCAGCCTGCTCGCTACCTGGGATGGGAGGGAGATCGGCCACTATCGGATCTGCTGCTCTACCAAGGGTGCGATGACGTCGACATTCGACTTGTCGATGAAGCCGCCGCCCGTGTTCACGAACAAGCCACTGAAACCGTACTTCTTCGTGAGGCACAGCTGCTCCACGGCCAGGAAACCCTGCAGGTACTGCTGCTGGTCGATGACCAGGCTGATGTACCCGTCCTTGATGCCCTGCACCGTCGAGGCAGAAGCATCGAATCCGGCTGCATAGACCTTTCCCGCGTCGAGATTGGCGGCCTTCATGTAGGTCGGGATCGTCGAGGTCAGATTGCCGTGGTCGATGAAGATCGCCTTGACGTCGGGATGCGAGGAGATGTAGCCGGTGAAGGTCGCGGTCCCGTTGGCAGGGTCCTTGTTCGTCGCGTCGTCGATCTCCTGGTAGTCGACCGTCAGACCCGCCGTCTCGAGTGCCTCGTGGATCCCCTTGGTCCGCTCGCCCCGTCCGGCCTGGGCTTCCAGGCCCCAAACGAAGGCACGATCCCCGCTCTTGAGGCCTCCACGCGCGATCGCCTCATTGGCGAGGGCGGCGCCGGCGTCCTTCAGGACGGCGCCGACATAGCCGAGGCCGGATGCCGCATACGTGGCTTCGGCCTTCGGCAGTTCCGTATTCATCACCGTGACCAGAACTCCCTGGTCGTGGGCCTTCGTGATCAGCGGGTCGAACGGCTCGTCGCCGGGGTGGCCCATGATGGCGATGCCGTCCGGCTTGGTCGCGAGGGCCTGGTCGAACTGGGTGATCATCTTGTTCGGGTCCCAGTCTGACCACTGATACGTGATCTTCGGGCCGAAGGCGGCCTCGGCGGCCTTCGCGCCGTTATAGACGACGGTCTCGAAGCCGCCGCCCTGTGTCCCGCCCGGGAAGAACACGAGGTTGACTCCGGAGCAGAACTGCGCGCCGGCAGCGGCGGGCGCAGCAGACGCGCCCGCGCCGCTCGCGTTGGGTGACGCCGGCGTCGAAGCATTGCACGCGCTCAGCGCGATCAGCATGGCGGTCACGAGGATCGCCGCCGCACCGCGTTGCACGCCTTGTCGCATCATCACGAGAACCTCCATACCCCTGATCAAAGTGCTCGGCCTAGCCGGTCTCCGATCTCCTCCAGTCGCATGACCCTCCCTTCGCGGGATGCCCGTTTTCGAACGGGCTGGCTCGCCCCCCGATCGTGTCGTCGATCCAGCGCGCGCTCCTGATCGGATGAGCGCCCGCTCGCGGTCCTCACTCGCGACCTATGGCCCTCGCGCGAGCTGGTGATACGCGTAGTTCCAGCGCAGCTCCTTCTTGATGTCGGAGACGGTCGTCCCCTCGCCGATCGCGACGAGTTCGATCCCCGCCATCTCGGCGAAGTCCTCGATGTGGGTGCGTGTCAACGCCGTGCTGAGGCTCGTGTGGTGCGGTCCACCGGCAAGCAACCATGCCTCGGCCGCGACCGGGAGGCCTGGCCGCGGTTCCCAGACGGCGCGTGCGACCGGCAGCCTCGGCATCTCCTGGGGTGGCGTCACGATGTCGATCTCATCCAGGACGAGCCGGAACCGATCGCCGAGATCGAGGAGGCCGACGACGATGCCGGGGCCTTGGCGCGCCGTGAAGACGAGTCGGACCGGGTCCGAGCGCCCACCGATCGATAGTGGGTGGATCTCGCACGACGGCCTCCCGTCCGCGATCGACGGACAGACCTCCAGCATGTGCGCACCGAGGACCATCGATCCATCGGGCGACAGGTGGTAGGTGTAGTCCTCCATGAACGACGTCCCGCCCGGCAGGCCCGTCGCCATGACCTTCATCGCCCGGACGAGCAGAGCGGTCTTCCAATCGCCCTCGGCGCCGAAACCGTAGCCGTCGGCCATGAGCCGCTGGACACCGATACCCGGCAGCTGGACGAGCGAGCCAAGATCCTCGAACGTGTCCGTGAACGCGCAGTACCCGCCCTCTTCCAGGAACGACCGCAGACCCACTTCGATCCGCGCCGCGTCGCGGAGGGACGTCCGCCGGTCCCCGTCGGGCCGCAGTGCCGGCGCGAGTTCGTAGCTTTCGTCGTACACGCCGACAAGCCGGTCGACATCGTCGGCTGATGCCCTATCGACCGCGGCGACGAGATCCCCGACACCGAATCCGTCCACTCGGACACCGAGCTGGATCTGGGCTTCGACCTTGTCGCCCTCGGTGACCGCGACCTGGCGCATGTTGTCGCCGAACCTCGCCAAGCGGAGGCGGCGCAGCTCATGCAGCCCGCAGGCGGCTCTTGCCCAGACACCGACGCGCTCGGCGACGTCCGGATCTCGCCAATATCCGACCACGGTCGTCCTGCGCAGACGCAGCCGACTCTCGATGTAGCCGAACTCCCGATCACCATGGGCCGACTGATTGAGGTTCATGAAGTCCATGTCGATCTCCCCCCATGGGAGGTCGCGGTTGTACTGGGTATGGAGGTGAAGTAGGGGCTTCTGAAGCGCGGTGAGGCCCGGTATCCACATCCGGCTGGGGGAGAACGTATGCATCCAGGCGATGACGCCGACACACTCGGGGGCCGCGGTCGCTCCGAGCAGGACCTCGCGGATGGCCTCGGACGTCGTGACGACCGGCTTCGGAACGACGCGTACCGGCATGCACTCCGCATCGTCCAACCCATGAGCGATCTCGATGGAGTGCTCCGCGACCGTGCGGAGGGCGTCGTCGCCGTAGAGCGCCTGGCTGCCGGTGACGAACCAGACCTCGCGGTCCGCCAGGACCTTCATGACTCCCCTCACGCCGCGACGGTTCCGCGCTGCTCGACGTGCAATCGAGTGTATGCACTCGTGTTCACGGGTGTCAAGATGACCTTGCGACCCGCACGCCGACCCCGTCCGACCTCTGATCGTCGTGTCCACCAGTGGGGGTGGATCGTTCGCCCGTTCCCGCGCGCGCGTCAGGAGGGTGGCTACGCCGCTGGAGCTGACCGAGCCCTGACTGGCTTGCGGCGGGCTAGAACATTTCGCTCTGGATAAGGAATCGCTAGCCTCGGGTTTCTATCAGCCGACTCTCAGAAACCGGCTGGACGATCGACTCCTGAGCCCCGCTCCAATGTGCGCACACCAACGGTGCGACGGGGCCGGGAGGAACCGATGAACGAACCATTCCCACCACAGACACCGTCCGGCCCTGCGCGGCCGAGCGACGCCCCCGTGTGGACGACCGCAGCATCGACCGACCCGCCGGCCGTCCCGCCCAACCCCTTCTCCGCACCCGTACCCACCGCCGCCCCCGCCACCGCGGCGGCGCCGAAGGCGAAGCGAACGGTCGGACCGATGTTCGTCGTCGGCGCCGTCCTTGCGGCGTCGTTGCTGGCGTCCGGTGGCACGTTCGCGCTCGTGAGCGCGACGTCACATGCGCCCACCGCAACGTCTTCGACGGCGACGGCCCAGCAGACGACCACCCAGAACACGAGCAACGGCGGCGCCACGGGAAGCACTGCCACCGGCAGCCAGGCTCCGGTCGTCGACATCGTCAAGGCGGTCAGTCCGGCGGTCGTGACGATCGTCGCCGACGGTGTCACCGCGACCGACCCGACCACGGGTCAGACCGGCAGCGGCACGGCCACCGGTTCGGGCGTCATCTTCGACCCCAACGGGCTCATCCTGACGAACCATCACGTGGTCGCCGGTGATCCCCAGAAGCTCACCGTCCACCTCAACGACGGGCGCACCTTCGACGCGCGGGTCTACGGCATCGATACCCTGACCGACCTCGCGATCGTCAAGGTCGACGCGACCGGCCTGCCGACGGCACCGATCGGCGACTCGTCGAACATCCAGGTCGGCCAGCAGGCCATCGCGATCGGAAGCCCGCTTGGCACGTTCACCGACTCGGTCACGAGCGGCATCGTCTCGGCTCTTGGCCGCAGCATCCCGGTCGAGGACGGCTCGATCCTGTCGAACCTGATCCAGACCGATACGGCGATCAACCCCGGCAACAGCGGGGGACCGCTGCTCGATCCGAGCGGCAAGGTCATCGGCATCAACACGGCCGCGGCCAGCCAGGCGCAGAACATCGGCTTCGCCATCCCGATCGACATCGCGAAGCCGTTGCTCGCGCAGGCGACGTCCGGCAAGCCGCTGGCCCGCCCGTACCTCGGCATCCGGTTCGAGACGATCGACCCGACCGTCCAGAGCGAGAACCAGCTTCCGGTCGACAAGGGCGCGTGGATCCCCTCGGCAACCGCGGTCGACCAGAGCAACGGTCAAGGCAACGGCGGCGTTCAGGATCCGAACAACCAGGACCCGTTCGGTCTAGGTGGTCAGGACCCCTTCGTCCAGGGCCGTCAGCTTCCTGCGGAGTCGTCCGTCGTGGCCGGCGGGCCGGCAGCCCAGGGTGGCGTGCAGCCCGGTGACATCGTCACCGCGGTCGATGGCACCGCCCTCGACGCGACGCATCCCCTCGATCTGGTGATGAGCCAGTACGCGCCGGGGACGTCGGTCAAGCTCGACATCCTGCGGAACGGGCAGACCACCCAGGCGACCGTCGTCCTGGGCACTCGACCCGCGACGCAGTAGCGAACGTTCAAGCGCGGGATCACCGTTCGTCGGTGGTCCCACGTTTTCGATCCCGTCGGTCCGCGCTCCGGTAGCTACCGCTTAGCAGGGTGCCGGGCGCATCTTGGCCTTAGTGCTCGACGACCCTCGGCATCGACTTCGCCGCGTCGATCCACTCGGCGATCTCGGCTTCGCTCGCGATCCGCCTGACCGTTCCCGGACGAGCGGCGACGGCTTCCTGGAACGTCTGGGCGAGGTTCGCGGGATTGCGCTGTGCGAGCTCGGCCGGTGAGTCGACGCCGGCCATCTCGAGCAGATCGCTGTACTGCGTCCCGACGCCCGGGATGCGCATCAGGTCGACCCTGTTGACCCACGCCAGGATCAGGTCCGGGCTGATCCCGCTCGAAACGGCGAGCTGCTCGCGACCGCTGCGAGACGAGCCGGCGGAAAGCAGGTCGTCCGTGTTGACGATCCCGATCGCCACGAGCTTCTCGGCGTAGGCCGGTCCGATCCCTTCTACATCGATGATGGCAACGTGCGTCGCGGCAGGCGCCGTCGAGGGAGGCACTGGCTCGGCACTTGCCGCCACTGCAGCCGCGGGTGCGGCGGGTGGAGCGGCTTCGGGCTCGTCGGTCACCGACGCGGCGGCCATCGCCGCGGCCGCGGCGGGCGCTGCCGCAGGTGCGCTCGGAGCGGCCTCAGCAGCCGCGAGCGGCATGGTGGTTTCGTACTCCTCGGGCGCCTCTCCCTCGTATGCGACGTCCTCGATGCCGAACGCGGCCTTGACCTCGGACGTCGAGAAGTACCAGAGGACCAAGGCCGGCATGATCGCCATCGAAAAGGCGATTCCCGTCCCCGGGAACTGGAAGAAGGCGACCGTCGCCTCGATCAGACCGAAGCCGGCCATGATCATGGCGAAGAGCCGCGCCCACGGCTGGAGCGACCACAGACCGAGGGCCGCGAGCAGCCAGGCGAACCCCGTGATGACCGCGAGCCACCCCCACAGGCCGACGCTTTCGAACCGAGGCAGGTCGCCGAGCAACCCGAACCAGTCGAATCCGAGCATCCGGAATCCCATGAAGAGGAAGCCGAAGCCCGCGAGGGCGCCGAAGAAGCCGATTACCGCGACCAGGACCGGCGGGTTCTTCATCGCGAGGTCCCCTCCCGTATGTGCCGTGACGAGGGGTCGGGCGCTGGTGGTGACGGGCGTCGCCGGCCCACGGCGCCGCCATCATAGAGGAGCGGTCCAGCCTCGAGACGCCCATCCGGACCGCGGGGCCCACCGTCGCGAGTACGCCGTCCGGTATCCTCGGGACGTGGCGCCCCGTCCTGACCCATCGAAGCGCGGTTAGGCGCATCCGATGGCCAAGGGCCGGCGTGTCGGCATCCTGACGGCGGGGGGTGACAGCCCAGGCCTGAACGCTGCGATCCGTGGCTTCGCCAAGGCCGCGATCTCCCAAGGGATGGAGGTCGTCGGTTTCCGCGACGGTTTCCGGGGCGTCGCCGAGGATCACAAGGTCCGCCTTCGATCGGCCAACCTGGCTGGGATCCTGACGGTCGGCGGCACTGTCCTCGGGACGAGCCGAGACAAGCCGCACAAGATGATGGTCGAAGGCCAGCAGGTCGACATGACCCAGGCCATCGTCAGGAACTACGAGCGCAACGGGCTACATGCGCTGGTCTGCATCGGCGGCGGAGGCACGCAGAAGAACGCCCTGCGGCTGGCCGATGCGGGGTTGAGCATCGTCACCATCCCCAAGACGATCGACGGCGACGTCGCGATGACGGACGCCACGATCGGCTTCGCGACCGCACTCGAAGTCGCGACCGAGGCGATCGACCGACTGCATAGCACCGCCCATAGCCATCACCGGATCATCGTCGCGGAGGTCATGGGGCATCGCGCCGGATGGCTCGCCCTCTCCGCAGGTCTTGCGGGCGGCGCCGACGTCATCCTCGTCCCGGAGATGCCGTATCGGATCGCGACGGTCGTCGACGCCATCCGAAGGCGCACCAAGCAGGGATCGAATTTCAGCATCGTGGCGGTCGCTGAAGGCGCACGGAACGAGGCGGATGCCGCAGCCTTCGAGGTGGCCGAGCGTCGCCGCGACGAAGCGTCGTCGCCGGCGGAGAAGGAGGCAGCCTCCGCCGACCTCGGGGCGCTGGAGGCGCGCCACGCCGACAACACACTCCGGCTCGCGAACCAGCTCGAGGAGCTGACGGGCCTGGAATCGAGGGTTTCGATCCTGGGTTATGTCCAGCGGGGTGGGACGCCGTCGGCCGTCGATCGAGTGCTGGCGACTCGGCTCGGAAACGCGGCCGCGGATCTCGTCGCCGCCAATGATTTCGGCTGCATGGTCGCGTCGATCGGGGATCGGACGATGGCTGTGCCACTGAGCGAGGTCGCCGGCAAGCGGCGGACCGTGCCGATCGACGATCCCCTCGTGGTTGCCGCGAAACACGTCGGGACCTGTCTGGGCTGACGGTCCGCGGGGTCAGGTCCCCTTGGCTTTTCCGGACGCGAAACGCCCGGGCGTCACGCTGAGGAACCGCTTGAACCGACGCGTGAGGTGAGCCTGATCGTAGAAACCGACCTCGGTCGCGACATCGGCTAACGGCTGACCGTCGAGGATCCTTGCGCGCGCCGCGTCCAGCCGCCGCCCGACGACGTAGGCATGTGGCGTGATCCCGAACGCGTCCGCAAACGCGCGAGCGACCTGGGTCGGCGAGGCTTCGAGCGCGTCCGCCGCGGCAGTCAGCGTGACGGACTCGAACAGGTGGGCGTCCAGATACGCCCGCAGCGCCTCGGCCCCGTCAGGCACCGGCTCCTCGACCGGAGCGATGTCACCGAATGAGACCCGCATCCGCTCCACCAGGAAATGGAGCTGCGTCTCTGCGTCCAGGATGTCGTCGATGCACGCGAGCGCATCGTGGAGGCGTGCCACGTCGTCGCGCATCCTCGGGTCGGGGAACTGCGGCCGGTCGACGGCGGCCCCGATGAGGTGCTCGCCGACGACATCGGCCTCGAGGTAGACGACCCGCTTGCGATACCCGTCCGAGTTCGCGGGCCGTCCGTCGTGGACGACGTGTGGCGGAAGGATGGACACCATCGTCTGCCCCTCGCCACCGGACCGGCGATCGAGGTCATAGCGGATCGCGCCGTCGTCGACGATGAACAGGGTCCAGGTGTCGTGGGTATGCGGCGGGTACGGGTGGGCCAGGGACGCGTGGAGGACCTCGCGGATGCCGGGGATCGGTGGCCGCCAGGCGGTGACGTCGACCGTACCTTCTGCCATCGCAGGATCGTACAAGACCCCGGAGCGGCGGCCGCCTAGGGTCCTGGCCATGCCATGGCTTGTCGGGCTCATCGGGTTCTCGCTCGTGAGTGCCGGTACGCCCGGTCCGAACAACGTCCTGCTCTGGGCGTCGGGTGCGACCTTCGGGTTCCGACGGACGCTGCCGCATGTCCTCGGGACCGCACTCGGCATCGGGGCGATGACGCTCGCTGTGGCTGCCGGGGTGGGTCTACTCGTGACCTCGATCCCGGGGCTGACCGTCCTGATGAAGCTGGTCGGCTCCGCGTATCTGCTCCTCCTGGCGTACCGCATCGCCAAAGGCAGCTCGACCGACGGGACGACGGTCGCGCGCCCGATGAGCATCGTCGAAGCTTCGGCCTTCCAGACGCTCAACCCGAAGGGCTGGATCTTCGCGTTCGGGGCCGTCACGACGTTCCGTCCGGACGAGTTCGCGGCGATCGCGGGGAGTCTCGCCGTCGCCGGGACGATGATGGTCGTGATCCTTCCGTGCGCGGCGGCGTGGGCGCTCGCCGGCGGAGCGATGGCCCGGCTGATGTCGGGCGAACAGGCCGGTCGAGCGGTGAGCCTCATCCTGGGCGGACTCGTCGCCGTGAGCGTCGTGGCTGTGTGGCTCTGACCAGGACGCAACCATCTGGACGCGGTCCGGGTTCTTTCGGACAAGACCGAACGAGTGACGAGGAGACGGCGTGGACGGGACGGAGCCTGCCCGATCGGAGACCAAGGCGCTCGCCGCTGCGCTCGTCACGGTCGTGTTGTGGGCGTCTGCGTTCGTCGGGATCCGCGCCGCCGCCGTCGACTTCTCGCCCGGCTCGATCGCGTTCGCTCGTCTCCTCGTCGGCGTCCTCGCGCTCGGCGCATTCGTCGTCACGCGACCGTGGACGCGCCCGAGTTCGAGGGACCTCGGTCTGATCGTCGCCGCCGGCGTCGCGTGGTTCGCCGGATACAACGTGGTCCTCAACGTTGCAGAGCGCCTCGTCGATGCAGGCACGGCGGCGATGCTCGTCGCGGTCGGTCCGATCTTCATCGCGCTGTTCGCCGGCCTTTTCCTCGGCGAGGGGTTCCCGCGCCGCCTGATCGCCGGTTGCCTGGTGGCATTCGCAGGTGCCGTGGTGATCGGGGTAGGCACGTCCGCGGATGCGACGGCGACGACATCGACGCCACTCGGAGTGGTCCTGTGCCTTCTGGCAGCGATCCTGTATGCGTCGGGTGTGACCCTCCAGAAGCCGGTCCTACGGAACGTGTCGCCGCTACAGGTCACGTGGCTCGCGTGTCTCGTCGGCGCGATCGCGTGTCTGCCGTTCGCACCCGGCCTCATCGAGGAGGCCGGCGCCGCGGAGCCCGTCAATCTCGCCTGGGTGCTCTTCCTCGGCATCTTCCCGACGTCGATAGGCTTCACGACCTGGGCGTACGCCCTGGCTCGGATGAGCGCGGGTCGCGCGGGCGCGATCACCTACCTCATCCCACCGACCGCGATCGTCATCAGCTGGCTGCTGCTGGGCGAGACGCCACCCGTCGTGGCGATCGTGGGCGGTCTGCTGTGTATCGCAGGGGTCATCGTCGCGCGGTCGTCGGGGTTGCGTGTCCCGACGCCGCTCCGACGTCGCTCCACCGAGGCCAGCTGACGGGGACCGGCGGTGTTGACGCGACGCACATGACCTTCCGACTCGCGCGACCTGATCCAACGTCGCATTGCGATACCCAGGTCTGCTGGCCCAGCCTGCGCACGTGCGGAGCTTCAGGAGACAGCCGACCTTTGCCGTCGCCGCCGCGTTCGCCCAGGAACGGGACGCGTCCTATGCCGTCCGTCTCATGGCGACGACATCGACCGAGATCCGCTACACGCTCCGGCGCGTGGTCGGCGAGGACGGTGACGTCCAGATGGTCGTCCTCGAGGCCTCGTTCGACGATCCGGCTCTGACCAGCCGCGTCGAGACGGCGATGGAGGGAGCACACGGGATGGTCATCCCGTCGGAGGCACTCGCGGCCGCCAAGGCGAGCTGACCCGGCCAGCTGGTCGGCTAGTAGGCGTGCCTGGCAGGCACCAAACAACGGCTCAGCTCACGATCCGGCCGTAAGCGTGCCTAGCAGGCAACACACATCGGCTCAGCGCAGGATCCGGCAGTCCTCGACGGGTCTTGTTGCCTGACAGACAACAAGCGGGCCCTGAGCGAGCCCTTTTGACGTCCTCGACCACCTCGTGTGGACCCCCAGGCACCACCAGGCCTGTTAGCGGGTCCTTCTAACGTCCTCGACCCGCTGGTGTGGACTCCAAGGCAACACCCGCGCCGCCGCGGCCGCCGGCGCCCGGTCGAGCGCCAGCCCTACCGCTGGGAACGAGCGGGAACGGGCGCGAGCGTGAGGACGATCGGGAGCTCGGGCTCAGCCGGCTTGCGAAGCGACGCGACCGCATCGAGCAGCGCCTGGGGTGGCTGCAGGTCCCGGAACGAGCGTCCGGTGGGGAGGTCGACGGTCGCCGCGCGGGCGAGCTCGGGGTCGGCGATGGACGAGCGCGGGCGAACGAGGTACGCAGACATGCGATGTCGATCCGATCTTCGAAAGCGTGACGGTGAGCGGGCGTACGCTACCCGACCTGCCACATATGTGCAGCGACCCGGTCGGCGGCGGTGGACCGGTACCACTGGGCCACCCGTCGTGCGGACGAGCGGAAGGGGGTCCCCTGCTATCGTGCGGTCGTGGCCACCCTGCTCCATGCCGCCGCTCCCGTGCGCCCGTCGCCTTCGGGTGGCGCGCCGTTGCAGGCTCGATGGTTGGGCAGGATCGACTATCGGGACGCGCATGCGATCCAGAAGCGGCTGGTCGACGAGCGCGCAGCGGGGCGCATCGAAGACCAGCTGCTGCTGCTCGAGCACCCGGCGGTGCTGACGCTTGGCAAGCACTCCGATCCCGCCCACATCCTGGCCACCGACGCCGAACTGGAGGCGCGAGGGATCGCCGTCGAGCGGATCGAACGGGGCGGGGAGGTGACGTACCACGGTCCTGGCCAGCTCGTTGCGTATCCGATCGTCGGATTGCACGAGCGCGGGCTGCTCCTGCGTCCATTCGTCCGCGCGCTCGAGGCCGCCCTCGTCGATACGTGTCGGGCGCTCGGTGTCGAAGCGCAGCGCCGTGAGGGACACCCGGGCTGCTGGTGTCACGCCAACGGAGCCGAACCCCGGAAGATCGGCGCGCTCGGGTTGCGGGTCGAACGCGGCATCAGCTACCACGGCATCGCGCTGAACATCAGCGTCGACCTGCGGGATTTCGAGCTGATCGATCCGTGCGGGATGCCGGGTGTCGTTTCGACCTCCCTCTCGCGCGAGCTCGGGC
>DASSZA010000021.1:0-21753 GCA_035703005.1 Candidatus Limnocylindrales bacterium
GTCACCGACGACAAAAGCGATGGGCCGGCTCCACACGGGGCCGGCCCATCGTGCATCATCGACCGAACACATAGGGATCTAACACGAAGGTGGTCAGACCGTGATCAACTACCTCGCTCGGCGGATCCTGTGGATCATCCCGGTGCTGTTCGCGGTCTCGATCCTCACGTTCTTCCTCATGCATGCAGTGCCCGGTGGGCCGTGGGACGCCGAGAAGCGACTGCCGGCTAATGTGCAGGCGCGCCTGAACGCCCAGTACGGGCTGGACAAGCCGCTCTACCAGCAGTACATCCAATGGGCTGGCGGGTTCGTCACCGGCGATCTCGGCCCGTCGTACCGGTCGCGCGACCGGCGGGTCAACGACATCATCGGCGACGGTATCGGCGTCACCTTCCAGCTTGGCGTGATGGCGTTCGCGCTGTCCGTGCTGGTGGGTATCCCGCTCGGGATAATCGCGGCCCTCGGCCACAACCGATGGCCCGACTACCTCTCCACGTCGATATCGATCATCGGCATCGCCACGCCCAGTTTCGTCCTCGCGATCCTGCTGATCGTCATCTTCAGCATCACCTTAGGTTGGTTCCCGACCGGCGGCTGGAAGGGGCCGCAATACTGGGTCCTACCGACCGTCGCCTTGGCCGGCTTCCCGATCGCGGTCATCGCGCGGTATACGCGCGCCTCGATGCTGGAGGTGACGCGCAAGGACTACATCCGAACGGCACAGAGCAAGGGGATCGGCGGCCGTGACGTCGTCACGCGCCACATGATCCGCAACGCGCTCATCCCGGTGGTGACGATCCTCGGACCCACGCTCGCGTTCCTGGTCACCGGCTCGTTCATCATCGAGACGATCTTCAGCGTCCCGGGGATCGGCCGATTCTATGTCTCGGCCATCAGCCAGCGCGACTACAGCCTACTGATGGCGATGACCATCCTGTACGCCTTCACCGTCGCCTTCCTCAACGTCGTCGTGGACGTGTTGTACGCGTACATCGACCCACGGATCCGGTACAGCTAGGACGGGAGTGGCACGATGACGACGCAAGCAGCGAGCGCCCAGGCAGCTGCCGTTCGTGAGCGGCCCACGACCGGGCTGTGGCGTGACGCCTGGGGCCGTCTCCTCAAGAACCGGCTCGCCATCCTGGGCCTGTTCCTCGTGATCACGCTGCTGTTCCTCGGGGTCTTCGGGCCGCTCATCGCGCCATACCCGTACTCACAGCAGGACCTGAAGGCGGTCCTTGCGGGTGGTCATGGACCGCTGCCGCCAGGCTCGCCTGGCCACATCCTCGGGACCGACCAGCTCGGCCGGGACCTCCTCAGCCGGCTGCTGGACGGGGCGCGCATCAGCGTTAGCGTCGCGTTCGTCGTCCAGATCGTCATCATCGTGATCGGCGTCCCGATCGGGGCGATCGCCGGATGGTTCGGCGGGCGGACGGACAACGTGCTGATGCGGTTCACCGACATCATCTACGCGTTTCCTGATCTGCTGTTCATCATCCTGCTCTCGGTGGCATTCCGCGAGACGGTGTTCGGCCAGGCCCTCGACGGCCTGCTCCTCGTGTTCATCGCGATCGGCATCACCTCGTGGGTGACCGTGGCCCGGCTCGTCCGGGGTCAGATGCTGGCCCTCAAGGAGACCGAGTTCGTCGAGGCGGCGCGGGCGATAGGCGTGTCCGACCGCAAGATCGTGACCCGGCACCTGTTGCCCAACGGCATGGGGCCGATCATCGTCGCCATCACGCTCGGGATCCCGGCGGCGATCCTCGCAGAGGCGACGCTCGCCTACATCGGGATCGGCGTGCAGCCGCCGCGTGCGTCGTGGGGCAGCCTCATCGCCGAAGGCCAGAAGTTCATCCGGTCCGAACCACACCTCGTGACCTTCCCCGCCATCGCGATCGCGCTGGCGCTCATCGGCTTCACGTTCCTCGGCGACGGCCTGCGCGACGCGCTCGATCCGAAGTTGAAGGGCAAGCAGTAGGTGAGCGCGGCCGACGACACCATGACCGAACCTGAGGCCCCCAGCATCATCGAGGTATCGCCCGATGACGCCCGGCGGACCCAGACGCCGACGGAGCCACGAGCCGACTCGGGCCGAAAGGCCGACAAACTCCTGACGGTCCGCAACCTGTCGACCCACTTCTTCACGCCGGACGGCGTCGTCCAGGCGGTCGACGACGTGTCGTTCGAGCTCGGCTACGGCGAGACGCTCGGCCTCGTCGGGGAGTCAGGCTGCGGAAAGAGCGTCACAGCGCTGTCGATCGCCCGGCTCGTGCCGAACCCTCCCGGCCGGATCGTCGCCGGTGAGGTCATCTTCGACGGGATCGACGTCCTGAAGATGAACGATGACGAGATGCGTCACCTCCGCGGCAAGGAGATCGGCTTCATCTTCCAGGACCCGCTCACGAGCCTGAACCCGACGCTGACGATCGGCTACCAGATCGCGGAATCGATCCGCGAGCACATGGGCCTGTCGAGCGCCGCCGCGAAGGACCGGGTGGCAGAGCTGCTGGGCAAGGTCGGGATCCCGCGGGCGAAGGATCGCCTCAACGACTATCCACACCAGTTCTCGGGCGGGATGCGCCAGCGCGTCATGATCGCCATCGCGCTCGCATGCGACCCGAAGCTCATCCTCGCCGACGAGCCGACGACGGCGCTCGACGTGACGATCCAGGCGCAGATCCTGGAGCTGATCGAACGGCTGTCCGATGAGTTTCACACCGCGGTCCTGATGATCACCCATGACCTCGGCATCGCCGCGGGGATGTGCGACCGGGTGAACGTCATGTATGCAGGCCGGATCGTCGAGACGGCCACAGTCGACGAACTGTTCGAGCGGCCCCGGATGCCCTATACCTGGGGCCTCCTCGATTCACTGCCGCGGCTCGACGATGTCCGAGGGGATCGGCTGCGCACGATCGAAGGCCTGCCGCCGTTGCTCATCCAGCCGCCCGACGCCTGCCGATTCGAGCCGCGCTGCCGGTTCGCGCGCGACATCTGCCGGGAGGACGAGCCCGAGCTGACCGAGCGCGGTGCAGCGCACTACGCCCGCTGTTGGGCCACGCAGCCAGATGGATGGATCCCGTGACCGCCACGATGCCGGACGCCGGCCTCGCGCCCACCGCAGGCGAGCCCGACCTGATCAAGGTCGAGGACCTGAAGGTCCATTTCCCGATCCGTCAGGGGATCTTCCAGAGCGAAGTCGGGACGGTGAAAGCCGTCGACGGCGTCACGTTCGACATCCGCAAGGGCGAGACGCTGGGTCTCGTCGGCGAGTCCGGCTGTGGCAAGAGCACGACCGGTCGCGCCCTCATCCGGCTCCGGGATTCGACATCAGGTTCCGTCCGCTTCGACGGCATCGAGCTCAACACCCTCAAACCCGACGCGCTTCGGAAGATGCGCCGCCGGATGCAGATCATCTTCCAGGACCCGTACGGGTCGCTCGATCCGCGGATGACGGTGGGTTCGATCATCGCCGAGCCGATCGATGTCCATCACCTGGCGTCGGGCGATGCCAAGAAGCAGCGGATCCAGGACCTGCTGCGGATCGTCGGCCTCGACCCGAAGTACGTGAACCGCTACCCGCACGAATTCAGCGGCGGCCAGCGCCAGCGCATCGGCGTGGCACGCGCCCTCGCCGTCGAGCCCGAGTTCATCGTGTGTGACGAGCCGATCTCAGCGCTCGACGTGTCGATCCAGGCCCAGGTCCTGAACCTGCTCACCGACCTGCGGGAGCAGCTCGGCCTGACGTACCTGTTCATCGCGCACGACCTGTCCGTCGTGAAGCACATCAGCGACCGGGTCGCGGTCATGTATCTCGGCAAGATCGTCGAGATCGGCCCACCGGACCTCATGTACGCGAACCCCGGACATCCCTATTCACGAGCACTGCTCTCGGCCGTGCCCGTCCCGGATCCCGAGATGGAGCGCAAGCGCAAGCGCGTCATCCTGACCGGCGACGTGCCCAGCCCGGTGAACCCGCCCGAGGGCTGCCGCTTCCACACCCGCTGCTGGTTGTACGAGCGGCTCGGGCAGCCCGAGCAGTGCCGCACGATCGACCCGCCGCTACGGACCCTAACCGGCGACCATGCGGCAGCGTGTCACTTCGCCGAGCAGGCACAGGCATCCGATGTCGGCGTCAGTCACATCGAGATGAGCCCGGTCCGGCGCGGGACGCCGGATGCGGCACTCAAGGCGATCCGGCCGGAGCTCGCCGGTGCGCAGGCGCTCGAACACATCGTCGACGTCAGCGAGACCGTGATCGGCGGCCCGCCGACGGCTGGCGACGCGACGACCGACGATGGTGACGGGACCGACGGAGTGGCCGGCACGGACGGGCCTGCGAAACCGCCCGAAACGCCGCTGCAGTAGGCCGCGCCGCCGCCGTTGCGCGGCGCGTGATCACGTACCGGCGGCGATCGCCTCTGCGGTGGACGTCTGGGCGATCTGCGCCGGCGCGCTCTGACCGCGGAAGTGGCAGGCGACGAGGTGGTCGCCGCCGACATCGTCGAGTTCCGGCTCGTCCGTCGCACAGATCTGTGGGTTGCCGAGCGACGCGCGCAACGGGCAGCGCGGATGGAACCGGCAACCCGATGGCGGGTTCACCGGGCTGGGCACGTCGCCGGTCAGGATGACGCGCTGCCGGCGGATCTCCGGGTCCGGTACCGGGATCGCGGACATGAGCGCCACCGTGTACGGGTGCTCCTGCTGGCGGAACAGCGCGGTCCGCTCGGCGATCTCGGCGATGCGGCCGAGGTACATCACCGCCACCCGGTCGCTGATGTACTCGACGACGCCCATGTTGTGCGCCACGAAGACGTAGGTCAGCCCGAGCTCGCGCTGGAGCGCCTTGAGCAGGTTCAGGACCTGTGCCTGGATGGACACGTCGAGCGCGGACACGGGCTCGTCGCAGACGACGAGCTCCGGCTCGAGCACGAGCGCGCGTGCGATCCCGATCCGCTGGCGTTGGCCACCGCTGAACTCGTGCGGGTACCGTCGGGCGTGATAGGGCTGGAGCCCGACCATGTCCATCATCCGGGCGACCTTGGCGCGGCGTTCGGCCGACGTGCCGATCCCGTGGATCCGAAGTCCCTCACCGATGCTGTCGCCGATCGGGGTGCGCGGATCGAGGCTCGCGTACGGGTCCTGGAAGATGATCTGGATCCGCCGCCGGTAGCGCTTGAGCTCCGAGCCCTTCAGCGTCGTGATGTCCTGACCGTCGAACCGGATCGTGCCCGAGGTCGGCTCGATCAGGCGGAGGAGCAGCCGGCCGACGGTCGTCTTGCCGCAGCCAGATTCACCGACCAGTCCGAGGGTCTCGCCGCGCTTGACGTCGAAGCTGACGCCATCGACCGCCTGGACCCAGCCCTGCGTGCGGTGCAGCACGCCGCCGGCGATCGGGAAGTGCTTGACGAGGTCACGGACCTCGACCAACGGTCCGGTTCCCGTCACGACTGGGCTCCGATCGCGGGTGTCTCCTCCGGGATAAGGTTGCCCTCGGCGTCGTGGTACACCCAGCAGCGGACGTCGTGGCCGGGAGCGACGGGGCGGAGCTCCGGGTGGAGCTCGGTCGCCAGCGTCACGTTCTTCTCGATCCGCGTGAGGCAGCGTGGCGCGAATCGGCACGTCGACGGGAGATCGATGAGGTTCGGCACGCTCCCGGGGATGACCTTCAGCTCGTCCTGGACGGACCCGACCACGGGGATAGAGGCGATGAGGCCCTGGGTATACGGGTGCTTCGGACGTCGGAAGAGCGATGTCACGTCGCTCTGCTCGACGATCTCGCCGGCGTACATCACCGCGACGCGGTCGCACATCTCGGCGACGACGCCGAGATCGTGGGTGATGAGGATGATGGCGGTCCCGGTCTCGTCGCGCAGGTTGCGCATCAGGTCGAGGATCTGGGCCTGGATCGTCACATCGAGCGCCGTGGTCGGCTCGTCCGCGATGAGGAGCTCGGGCTCACAGGCGAGGGCCATCGCGATCATGACGCGCTGGGCCATCCCGCCCGACATCTCGTGTGGGTACGAGTCGAGCCGCCGTTTCGGATCGGGGATCCCGACCATCCGCAGCAGATCGAGCGCCCGGTCGCGCGCCGGTCCCTTCTTCATGCCGCGGTGCAGCTCGAGGACCTCGGCGATCTGCTTGCCGACGTCCCAGACCGGGTTGAGTGAGGACTGTGGTTGCTGGAAGATCATGCTGATCCGATCGCCGCGGATCTGGCGCATCTCGTCGTCGGACAAGGTCAGCAGGTCCCGGCCGTCGAACAGGATCCTGCCGCCCTCGTTGCGCCCGGGCTTTGCGACGAGACGCATGATCGAAAGGCTCGTCACGCTCTTGCCGCAGCCGGACTCGCCGACGAGCCCCATGATCTCGCCGCGATCCACATGGAAATCGATGCCATCGACGGCGCGGACGACGCCGTCCCTCGTGTAGAACGACGTCCGCAGCCCCTCGACCTCGAGGAGCGGCCGCTCGCCACGCTCGTGCTTCGGGCGGCGGCGCGACGCCGGGACGAGCTCCTCGATGACGTTGCCCTGGACGGACGGGTCGAGGATCGGCGTCCCGCCAGTGTCCTGCTCGACGTCGATCGGCGGGGCGGTCTCGTCCGTGCGCTCAGGCCCGATCGGGGTCGCGCCGGTCGTCGGCTGCTCGTCGGTCATCGGTTGAGCCTCGGATCGAGCGCGTCGCGGAGACCGTCACCGAGCAGGTTGAACGCCAGCACCGTGATCGTGATCGCGATCCCCGGCGCCAGGATGATGTGCGGCGCGTTGAACAGCTGGTCCTTCTCGAGACCGATCATCGAGCCCCATTCCGGGTTCGAGAGGTCGCCCGTGACGCCGATGAACGCGAGCGCGGCGATCCCGAGGACCGCGGTGCCGATGTCGAGCGTCCCCTGGACGACGAGCGGCGTGAACGAGTTCGGGAGGATCCGTCGCGTCAGGATGCCGATCGACGACTCGCCGAGTGCGCGCGAGGCGGTGACGAAGTCCTGCTCGCGCGTCGACAGCACCGCGGAACGTGCGATCCGGGCATAGACCGGGATCGACACGATCGCGATCGCAACGAGTGCGTTGAACAGACTCCGCCCCGCGGCGGTCACGATGGCGATCGCGAGCAGCAGTGACGGGAACGCGAGGACGACGTCCATGAGACGCATCAGCCCGTTGTCTGCCCAGCCCGTCACGAACCCGGCGATCGCGCCGATCGCGGTGCCGATGATGATCGCGAACGCTACCGCGCCGAGGCCGACGGTCAGGGACGTCCGAGCGCCATAGACGACCCGGCTGAACACATCGCGCGCGTTGCCATCCGTGCCGAACAGGTGCTGCGCCTGGTCCTCGGGGCACCCGAGGAGGTGGATGCATGGCCCCGTCCGGCGTTGCTCGCCAGGTTGGCCTAGGAGGGACTCGTTCGGGTCGTGCGTCGCGATCAGCGGGGCGAAGACCGCCATCAGCACGAGTGCGACGAGCAGGATGAGGCCCACGACGGCCGAACGCTGACGAAGGATGCTCGCCCCGGTATCGCGCCACAGGCTCGCGGGTTTCGTCGGTCTCCCGGTCTCGATGAGCCCGTCCGTCGTCGAGACACCGCCCGCGATCGGCCCGCCGCCGCTCATTGCTGACGCACCCGCGGGTCGAGGATGCCGTATGACAGGTCGACGAGCAGGTTCACGATCACGTAGATGATCGCGATCGTCAGCGTGAAGCCCTGGATCACCACGTAGTCACGGCCGGTGATCGCCTCGTAGAGCGTTCGACCGACGCCGGCCAGGTTGAAGACCGTCTCGGTGAGGACCGCGCCCGATAGCAGCGCGCCGAGTTGGAGTCCGACGATCGTGACGACGGGCAGGAGGGCGTTCCGCGCACCGTGTCGCAGCACGACCGAACGTTCCTTGAGGCCCTTCGCGCGTGCGGTACGGACGTAGTCGCGCCCCAGGACGTCGAGGAGGCTCGAGCGGGTGATCCGGGCGATGATCGCCATCGGGATCGTCGATAGCGCGAGCGCAGGCAGAAGCAGATGACGGAACGCATCGACAGCGGCGTTCCATTGCCCGGTGATGATCGCGGTGGGTATGTAGATCCCCGACAGGAAGTCAAGCAAGCCCTTCAACGGCCCGGTGAGCCCCTTGAGATGCCACACCTGCACCAACGACTCCACACGGACGCCAGAGCTGAGCCGGCCCGAGGGTGGTAGCGAGAACGGCGTGTCCTTCAGGACGACGCCGAAGAGATAGGCGAGCATCAGGCCGAGGACGAAGACCGGGATCGACACGCCGAGGTTGGCGAAGACCATCGTGCCGACGTCCGCCTTGGAGTTGTGCCGGACCGCCGACCACAGCCCGAGCGGGATGCCGACGATGACCGCGAAGAACATCGCCAGGAGCGTCAGCTCGACGGTCGTAGGCAGCCGGTCGATGAGCATCTGGCCGACCGGTCGGGAAAGCTTGAGCGAGTTGCCCAGGTCGCCGCTCGCGACCTGACCGAGATAGATGGCGAACTGCACCGGGATGGGTTGGTCGAGCCCGTTGCGCTTCGCGAACGCGTCGCATACGGCGTCCGTCGCACGCTCGCCCAGGACGGCCCGGCAGGGATCACCGGGGACGACCCGCGCGAGGGCGAACACGAGGAACAGGATCCCGAACAGCACCGGGATCGTCAGTGCCAGGCGGCGGAGGATGAAGCGGGTCATCGGGGGAGCGCGATCCCCTTCAGTCTGCCGTTGATAGCGGACAGGGACGCCGCAAGGGCGTCCCTGTCCGATCGATACCGAACCTTGAGATTACGAGGCGGGTGGGTTCAGGAAGCCCCCGAACAGGCCGCCCCAGTACTCGAAGGCGCCGGAGTTGCCGACGTGCAGCGGGTGCTTCGCATCCCACTGGACGGCGTAGGTCGTGACGACGTCGTTCGCGTCGAGCGTCGAGCCGTCATGGAACTTCACACCATCGCGGAGCTTGCACGTCCATGTCGACTGGTCGTCGTTCGCCGTGCATTCCGTCGCGAGCGACGGGACCGGCTTGGTCCCGTTGATCTCGTACGCGTACAGCGACTCGAACAGCTGCTCGCACGCGCGCAGCGTCTCGCCGTCCGACTCGTCGCCGCAATAGAGGCTGAGGGGTTCAGCATTCTGCATGAACACCATGGTGTCCCGGTCGCCAGGCTTCATGGCGGCGAGGATCTCAGTGGTCAACGGCGATGCCTGGCCGCCCTCGACGTCGGCCTTGTAGGCGGTGCCGGTGGCGCCGTGCGCGATCGGCACGACCGGAACGTGCTGCTTGATCAGGTCGTTCGCTTCCTTGTAGGCCGCCTGGCGGTCAGCGTCCGAGGCGGACGTCGCACCCTTCGTCAGGGCAGCGGCGATGTCATCGAACGGACCACCGAACTTCTTGCCCGACCCCGAACCGAAGTGGAAGTCGAGGAAGTTCGTGGCGTCGGGATAGTCGGCACCCCAGCCGTAGATGAACAGACCCGTCATCTCACCGGCGGTCACGGCCTTCGTGAAGGCGCCCGACTCCTGCAGGTCGATCGAGGTCTTGATCCCGAGATTCTTCTCGAGCTGCTGCTGGATCTCGGTCGCGATGACCGGTGGATCCGGGTTGTACGGTCGGACCGCCGCGCGGAACGACAGCGGATACGTCTTCGAGAAGTCGAAGTTCGCGTCCGTCAGGAGCTTCTTCGCCGCGGTGGCGTCGAAGTCGTACCACGCGTCGCCCTCGCAGCCGAACGGCACGAGCGGCGGGCACGGAGTGAAGTGGGTCGCGACCTCCGAGCCTTCCGGATAGAAGTTGTCGACGACCTGCTGGCGGTTGATGCCCATGGCGATGGCCTTGCGGACGTTCTCGTCGTCCCACGGCTTCACTGCGCGATTCATGCCGATGTACATCGTGTTCATCGCCTGGCGGGCCATGAACTGGAGATTCGAATCGGCCTTGATCTTGGTGATCTCTTCCTTACCGGGGTTGTCCATCCCGTCGATCGTTCCCGACTGGAGCTCGACGAGTCGCTGGGCGCCGGTATCGCTCCAGCGGAGCTCGGCCTTCGGCGCCTTGGGGGCATCGCCCCAGTAATCCGGGTTCGCTTCGAAGTCCATGCGGTTGCCGGTATCCCACTGGGTGAGCTTGTAGGGGCCGGTCCCATTGGGCTGCGTCAGATACGACTTATCGGGCGCGTGGGCCGCGAGGTAGTCGGTGTCCTGGATCCCGAAGGTCGAGAACGCCGCCTTCGGCAGGAACGCGACATCGGGCGCGCACAGCTGGAACTCGACGGTCAGGGCGTCCTTTGCTGTGATCTTCTTGATGGTGCCCGTGTACGGCGCGACGCCGCACGGAGCGTCACCGGACTCCGGATACGAGGTCCCGGTGAATGCCCCTCCGGATGCCGAGGCCCCCGGCTCGCTGGCCGCTGGAGCGCTCGACGGGGCCGTGCTCGCCGACGGTGTGCTGCCCGTACACGCAGCGACGATCGCTGCGATGCCGACGACGGCAGCAAACCGGCGCGACAGGCTCGAAGAACGAGTCATGCGCTGGTTCTCCTCCTAAGGGTCCCGAGGGTCGCCCGTCATCCTCCCTGAGCCGACCAACCGGGGACATGGATCGACGCCGGTGTCCGTTCCGGCGACGGTGCGCGGGAACCTTAGCACCCGTATCCGCACCTTGCTAGAGGGTTCGGGGCGCGTCGAAGCTGTGCTCGTCAGGGCTCCACGGGCGGGTGGAGGAACCCGCCGAAGCGGTCGACGAAGGCCTGGAACGTCCCCTGCCGCCCTCGGTGTAGCGGGTGGGCCGCATCCCAGCGGATGGCGTACGACAGGACGACGTCGTTCGCGTCGAGCGTCGAGCCGTCATGGAACGTGACTCCGTCGCGCAACGTGCAGGTCCAGACCGTCAGATCGGCATCGGGCGTGCACGCCTTGGCGAGCGACGGCGACAAGCCCGGCTCCGGCATGTCGTGGCGGTAGAGCGACTCGGAGAGCTGGGCGCAGATCCGGAGCGCGACGTCATCGGTCTCGTCGGCGCAGAACAGGCTCGCCGGACGATCCTTCTGCATGTACACGAACTGGGTGCGGTCGCCCGGCACGACGGTCGCGAAGCGATCGGTCGCCGTGGCGCTCGCTTGCTTGCCCGTCACGTCAGTCCGGAACGCTCCCACCGTCCCGACGTGGGCCAGCGGGATCATCGGCACGTGCTTGCGGATCAGGCCGTTGACGCCGGCGTAGCCCTTCGCGCGCGCCTTGGCGTCAACGGAGCGCCCGCGCCCGAGCCAGCGCGCGATGTCGTCGAAGCGGTTGCCGAATTGGAGGCTGGCGGCCGGACCGAAATGGCTCTCGAGGAGCAGCCCTGCATCGGGATAGCGCGCGCGCGCGCCGAGCAGGTAGAACCCTTCGAGCTTGCCCGAGTCCGCGGCTGCCACGAGGTCATCGAGCGGCATCGGGTTCAGCGTCGTGGTGATTCCGAGCTGGTCCTTCAGCTGCGACTGCAGGGCGGTCGCCGCGGCCGTCGGGTCGGGCAGGTAATCGCGTGGCTCGTTCGGAAAGCTGATCGTGGACGTGAACCCGTCGGCCATCCCGACGTCCGCCAGGAGGTCACGCGCCGCTTCGGGATCCATCTCCGGCCATGGGTCGCCGCCACATCCGGCCGGGATCGCGCAGGGCAGGAAATGCGTCGCGAGCTTCGCGCCGGCCGGGAATCCCGCGTCGACGATCGCCGATCGGTCGATGCCCATCGCGATCGCGCGTCGGACGGTCTCATTGTCGAACGGGGCGAACCGGTTGTTGAACCCGATGTATGCGGTGTTCAGGCCCTCGCGCGGGGTGAGGGTGAGATCCGGGTTCGCCCCCGCCGCCTCGACGTCGCCCGGCGCGAGCTCGTCGACGGCATCGACCGAACCCTCGCGCAGCTTCGAAAGCCGCTGGCCGGCGTCCTTCTCGCCGACGAAGATGATCGACGGCGTCAACGCCGGCGTGCCCCAGTAGCTGTCGGACCGGCTGAGGGTGATGTCGCCCGAGCCATCCCAGCCATCGAGGCGGAACGGGCCCGTGCCATTGACCTGGGTAAGGATCGGCTGCTGCTGGGCCGTCGGGTCGATGTGGCTCTGGAGCCAGGCGGTGTCGTCGATCGCCAGCGCGGGCGAGGCGATCTTCGAGAGGAATGCCGCGTCCGCGTCGCATAGCTCGAAGACGACCGTCGACGCATCGCGCGCGAAGACCCGTCGGAGTGATCCGGCGTATGGGCCGTATGCGGGATCGGCGCTCGCCGGTTCCTCACATGGTGCGGGTCCCTCGGCCGGGTACTTCATCGGCACGAAGACGCCCGTGCTGGGCGGGGCAGTGGGGAACGAGGAGCTCCCGCTCGGACCGGGGAGGAGGGACGTCTCGGGACTCGTCGACGGCGAGGGCCCCCCGCACCCGACGATCACGCTGATCGTCACCAAGCCGGCCGCGAACAGGCGGCCGGGCCGCGGTCGTCGTGGCATCGGCGCGTAGCCTAGCAGTCGGGTTCGCGTATGCTCGGCCGCATGCAGACCGTGCGCGTGGCCCTCGCGCAGATCGCGCCGTCGCTCGGCCAGTTCGACGCCAATCTCGCGCGGCACCACGAGCTGATCGACGAGGCGCGGTCGAAAGAGGCAGACCTCGTCGTCTTCCCCGAGCTCGGGCTGACCGGTTATCAGCTCCAGGATCTCGCGGCTGAGGTGTCGATCCGGCTCGACGATCCGCGACTCGCGGACCTTACTGCGAAGACGGAAGACCTGTCGGTCATCGTGTCGTTCGTCGAGGAGTCCGCGGACCATCGCCTGTTCATCGCGGCTGCACTGCTCGAGGACCGCGAGATCCGGCACGTCCACCGCAAGCTGTTCCTGCCGACCTACGGGCTATTCGATGAGCGGCGGTTCTTCGCCCATGGCGACATCCTCCGCGCGGTCCCGTCCCGGCTGGGCATCGGGATGGGCATCGCGATCTGCGAGGACTTCTGGCATCTCACCGTGCCCCAGATCCTCGCGCTCGACGGGGCGCAGATCCTCGTGAACGTCTCGTCGTCGCCCGGGCGCGATCTCGCGGCGACCAACGAGGTCGGGCTCGGGACAGCGACCTCGTGGCGGACGCTCATGCGGACATATGCCCAGCTGACCACGACGTTCGTGGTGTTCTGCAACCGGGTCGGCGTCGATGAGTCGATCTCGTTCTGGGGTGGCTCGGAGGTCATAGGGCCGAGCGGCGCAGCGATCATGACGGCGCCGCTCTATGACGAAGGCTTGTTCATCACCGAGATCTCGACGGCGGATATCCGGCGCGAACGTGTCGCGCTGCCACTGTTGCGCGACGAACGGCCCGAATTCCAGGTCCGCGAGCTCTCACGCATCGTCGCGGAGCGCGCCGGTCTGGCCCACGACTCGACCAGTGACCCGGACGCAGAGCCAGGTCTGGATGTCGCGCCGGGTGACGGGACGCCGCATCCCATCGGCTTCAGGCGCGCGAGTGGCGGTTCGGGCGGATGACCGCACCGACGGGCTTCGAGCTTCCGACGGAGCTGGCGATCGATACCGATGTCGCGCGGCGGATCATCGGTGAGTTCATCCGCGGCCAGCTGCGCCAGGCGGGGTTCGACCGGGCGGTGCTGGGGCTGTCGGGCGGTATCGACTCCGCGCTCGTTGCGTTCCTCGTGGCCGAGGCGATCGGCGCCGACCACCTCCTGTCCGTCCTGATGCCGTATCGCACGTCGTCGCCGGCGTCTCGCGCTGACGCCGAGGAGGTCGTCCGTCGGCTTGGCACGGCATCGGAGCTCGTGGACATCACGCCGATGGTCGACGGCTTCTTCGGTCAGGAGAGCGACGCGTCCTCACTTCGCAGAGGCAACTTCATGGCCCGTCAGCGGATGGCGGTGCTGTACGACCGCTCCGTGACGTGGGGCGGACTCGTCGTCGGTACCGGCAACAAGACCGAGTCGCTCATCGGTTACACGACGGTCTTCGGCGACAACGCGTGCGCCTTCAACCCGATCGGGGACCTGTACAAGAGCCAGGTCCGCCAGCTCGCTGCGTCGATCGGCGTACCGGACGACATCATCCGCAAGGCGCCGTCGGCGGACCTCTGGCCGGGGCAGACCGATGAGACCGAGGGGGGCTTCGATTACCCGACGCTCGATCGCCTGCTCTTCTGGCGGATCGACAAGCGGCGCTCGATCGATGAGATGGTCGCGCTCGGGTTCGCGCGCGATCTCGTCGAGCGGGTCGACCGCATGGTGGCCGGCGCGGAGTTCAAGCGACAGGTCCCGCCGATCGCCAAGCTCGGGCCGCGGACCGCTGGTGTCGACTACCTGTATCCCCGCCGACGGCCGGGCTCCGCCCGGTCGGCGCGCAGCTGACGGATTGCCTCCGCCCCAGACGGAGCGCGGTGGCACGCTCTACGTCGTCGCGACGCCGATCGGGAACCTCGGCGACATCACGTTGCGCGCCATCGAGGTGTTGCGCGACGTCCCGCTGATCGCCGCGGAGGACACGCGGGTCACGCGGCGGCTACTCGACCGCCACTCGATCGAGACCCGGTCGATCAGCTTCCATGCCCGAAGCGCCCCGGCTCGACGGGAGGAGCTCGTGGCGCATCTCCGGGGCGGTGCGGACCTCGCTTTGGTGACCGACGCCGGGACACCCCTCGTCAGTGATCCGGGCACCGACCTTGTTGCCGCGTGGGCCGCCGAGGGTGGCCGCGTCGTACCGATCCCGGGCGCGTCCGCGGTCCTGGCGGCCGTCGCGGCGTCAGGGGTCGCCGGGCCGCGCTGGACGTTCGAAGGGTTCCTGCCACGGAGTGGCCGGGAGCGCCGCGAGCGGATCGCAGCGATCGCCGGCGACACGCGTGGGGCCGTGCTGTTCGAGGCTCCAGGTCGCGTGGCAGCGACGCTCAGGGACCTGACGGCGGCATGCGGCGAGGGTCGCGCCGGTGCCGTGGCGCGGGAGCTCACGAAGGTCCATGAGCAGATCGAGCGCGGCACGCTCGGGGAACTGGCCGTGGCGCTGGCGGACGGCACCATCGCGACGCGCGGCGAGTTCGTGATCGTCGTGGGGACGGGCGAGGTCGCGGCTGATCCCGCCGCCCGCGCCGCTGACGTCGACGCCGCCCGGGCGGCCGTCGAACGGCTCGTAAGCGAGGGCATCGCACGAGGTGAGGCGGCAAGGCGAGTCGCAGCCGACACCGGGATCTCGCGCCGCCGCCTCTACGGAGCCGGCCTGGGTACCGCGGACGACACCTGACCGGCCGACCGCGCCGCGACATGACCGGTGTGGCACGCTACGGCGACAGGTCGCCCGACGGTCCCGACGGGCGTGGCGGCAGGTCAAGGAGAGCGCGGGATGGGCGTCAGCTGGGGCCGGTTCGATACGAGGACGCTCGTCCTCATGCCGATCGCCATCGCGATCAACATCGTCCTCGGCCAGACCATCGCGTCCGTGCTGAAGATCCCGATCTATCTCGACTCGATCGGGACCGTGCTCGTCGGCGTCCTCGCCGGTCCGATCCCAGGGCTCGTCACGGGCCTGCTGTCGAACGTGTTATGGACGTACGTGGTGCCGCCGCCCTTCCACAATGACTTCGCCGCTCCGTTCGCGATCACCGCGTCCTTCATCGGCTTCTACTCGGGGCTCGTTGCGCAATTGGGGTTCATGCGGAGCCGGCCGAACGCCGACTGGGTCCACGTCATCCTTGCGGCGATCGTGGTCCTGCTGGTGCTCGGCGCGATCGGGTTCTACGGGTTCATCCCGTTCTACGCTGGATCGGACTTCACCTTCTTCAACCCTTCCGCGCAGGCCGACACGCTGTTCACGATCGTCGCGTACGTGATCGCGATCCTGGTCATCGGGTCGATCATCGGGCTCATCGGCCTGTTGATCGTCCGGCGTGATCTCGGCGTCGCGTTCGTGGCCGTGGCCGGGCTCGTCTGCGGCATCTTCTCGGCGATCATCTCCGCGCCGATCGCGGCGGGCGTTTTCGGGGGCGTGACCGGGTCGGGGACCGACTTCCTCGTGGCGGCATTCCAGCAGGCGGGCTCGGACCTGCAGACCGCGGTGCTCAAGCAGGGGCTGCTCTCGGACCCCATCGACAAGACCGTCACGTTCTTCATCGTCTTCGTGTTGCTGCAGACACTGTCACGAAGGTTCATCGCGCGGTTCCCGCAGGGTGAGAAGGCGGTCAGCCTGGAGGCCGCGTAGCCACCCCTCCGTCGGTCTGGGCCGACCTGGCCGACGATCTCGACCCGGCCGATGCATCGTTCATCGCGCGGCTTGTTCCACCGACCCCGACCCCATACCACCGGCTGAACCCCCTGACCAAGGCGGTCATCGCGACGGTCGGCTCGATCGGGGCGTTCGTCCTTGGCGGGTACATCGGCCCGATCGCCATCAGCGTCGTGATGCTGCTTGCCGCGAGCGCGGCCGGCGTCGCCCGTGCGCTCCTTCGCGCAAGCCTCCTGCTGAGCCTCCCGATCGCGATCTCTGTCGTGCTCGTCAGCGTCTTCACGCGGCCGGGAACGACGGTCCTGTTCACGATCGGGCCCTTCGATGCGACCGTCGAGGGGGTCGATTTCGCCGCGCAGACGCTGGTCCGTCTGCTCGCCATCTCGCTGTCGATCGGCCTGTTCATCCTGACGACCGAAGCACGGGCGTTCGTGTTCGACCTCGAGCGACGCGGGGTCCCGCCGCGCTTCACGTTCGTGGCGCTTGCGACGATCGAGGCGGTCCCGACGTTGGTCGAACGCGCCGCGACGATCGCCGAGAGCCAGCGCGCCCGCGGTCTCGATACGGAAGGGAGCGTCCGTGCCCGGTTGCGTGGCCTGCTCCCGCTCGTCGGTCCCGCCGTCATCACGTCGCTCACCGACGTCGAGGAGCGGAGTCTCGCGCTCGAGTCACGCGCGTTCAGCCGTCCCGGGCGGCGGCACCTGCTGTGGTCGATGCCGGACTCGGCGGGCGAGCGTGTCCTGCGCGCCGTCCTCGTCCTGGCACTCGCGGCCGCGGTCGTCGCGCGTGTCGCTGGGCTCTCACTGCCCGTCGTCGGCTGATGCTTCGACTGTCGGGGGTCAGCTATCGATATCCGGGTTACGCGAACCCAGTCCTACACGACATCACGTTGGAGCTCGCGCCGGGCGAGATCGTCGGCGTGGTCGGCGCGAACGAGTCGGGCAAGTCCACGTTGTGCCTCGTCGCGTCGGGCCTCGCGCCGGGATCGATCGGCGGGCAGCTGACGAGCGGCACGGTCGACATCGACGGGCGCCCGACTACTGGCCGACCACTCCACGAGCTCGCGACCGAGGTCGGCATCGGGTTCCAGAACCCGGCGACCCAACTATCGGCCGTCGCCGGCTCGGTGTTCGAGGAGGTCGCACTCGGGCCGATGGACCTCGGCTTGCCGGCACACGAAACCGTCGCGCGCACGAAGGCGGCGCTCGCGACCCTCGGGATCGAGGAGCTCGCCGAGCGAGCGCCGCGCCGGCTGTCCGGCGGTCAGGGGCAGCTCGTGGTGCTTGCCGCGCTCCTGGCGATGCGCCCGCCGTACCTCGTCCTCGACGAGCCGACGGCGCAGCTCGATCCGGAGGGGACGCGGCTGGTCGGTGAGGCACTTCGGCGGCTCGCTGAGACGGGGACCGGGCTGCTCGTGGCGGAGCACAAGACCGACCTTCTCGCCGACGTGTGCGAGCGCGTCGTCGTGCTCGACCGTGGTCGACTCGTCGCGGAAGGTCCGACCGGGGATGTCCTGGCGGATCCGGCCCTCGAGGGCTACGGCGTCGAGCCGCCGAGCGCGATCCGCCTCGAGCGTGCGCTGATCGCGCGTGGGCTCGATCCGGAGGTCGTCCGCTGGTGACCCGCCTGTCGCTCGAGCGCGTCGGCTTCGTCTATCCGGATGGGACGCGCGCGCTCGAGGGCGTCGATCTGGACGTCGAACCGGGGGCGTCAGTCGCGATCATCGGCCAGAACGGGAGTGGCAAGTCGACGCTGGTGCGGCATCTGAACGGGCTGCTTCGGCCGACCGAGGGACGCGTACTCCACGACGGCCTCGACACGGCCGGCCGACGGACGGCTGCCATGGCGTCGGTGGTCGGGATCGCATTCCAGGACCCGGGGCGCCAGATCTTCGCCCGACGGATCCGGGACGAGGTCGCCTTCGGGCCACGGATCCTCGGCCGCTCGCCGGAACGCGTCGCCGCCTCCGTCAGTGAGGCGTTGGAACTCGTCGGGCTCACGGATGTCGCCGATCAGAACCCGTACGACATCGGCTACTCGCGCCGGAAGCTCCTCGCGCTTGCGTCCGTCTACGCGATGGAGACACCGGTCGTCGTGCTCGACGAGCCGACGACGGGGCAGGACGCGCGAGGCATGCGGCGCGTCGGGGCGCTTGTCGGGACGCTCATCGACGCGGGTCGGACCGTGATCGCGATCAGTCACGACATGCGGTTCGTCGCGGAGACGTTCGGGCGGATCGTGGTCATGGAGCGGGGACGGATCGCCCTCGACGGGTCCGCGGCGCAGGTCTTCGCGGAGGACTCGTGGCCGACCCTTGCCTCGACGTTCATCGAACCGCCGTTGCCCGCGCGACTCGGCGCGCGTCTCGGTCTCGGGTCGACACCCACCGATCGCGCCTTTCTCGAAGCCATAGCGGCACGGTCTGGCTCGTAGGATGGCCGCGATGCGCCCGCCCAGGATCGTCGTCGTCGGTAGCACGATGATCGACCAGATCGCGTATGCCGACCGACTCCCGGATGACGGCGAGACCGTCGTCGGAAACAGCTACGAAACGGGGTTCGGTGGCAAGGGCGCCAATCAGGCTGTCATGGCGGCGCGGTTCGGAGCCGACGTCGCGATGGTCAACGCCGTAGGCGACGACGACCACGGGACGGCTTACCTGGAGAAGCTCGCCATGGAAGGGATCGACACGACCTTCATGCGGCGTGTACCGGGGTCGTCCGGCGTCGCGCCGATCTGGGTGGACGCGTATGGCACGAACCGCATCATCGTCGTGCCGGGCGCCAACGAGCGCGTCCTCCCAGAAGTCGCGGTCGAGGCCGTCGAGACGTTCCGACCGGACGTCGCGCTCGGCCAGTTCGAGATCCCCCAGGCGACGACCGCTGCGGGCTTCCGGGCGGCGCGCGGGATCGGCGCCGTTACCATCCTCAACCCCGCGCCCGCCGCCGCCGTCGATCCCGGACTCCTCGCCGCCACCGACTGGCTCGTCCCGAACGCGCCGGAGTTCGCGCTCATCTGTGGCACGTCACTCGGCTTGTCGGCGGAGGACGACGTTCAGACCGTCCGGGCGTTTGGCGATCGGTTGGCGGTCTCGTTGGTCGTGACCCTGGGCGAGCGCGGTGCGCTGGTCGTCCCGCGCGGCGAGGACCACTCATGGGTTGCTGCTCCGCGGGTGGACGCGGTCGATACCACGGGCGCCGGTGATGCGTTCGTCGGCGCCTTCGCCGTCGGTCTCGCGAGCGGTCGGTCCGCGGTCGCCGCGGTCCGGCTCGGCTGTGCGGCCGCAGCGGATAGCGTGACCCGTCGCGGCACACAGGCGTCGTATGCCGACCGGGCTGCCGCCGTCACCCTTCTGCAAGGGGAAGCGACCTAGGATGCGGCGATGACCGCCGACAGCTCAGCGATCCCGCCCTCGGTCGGCCGAGGGCTTCCGGTCTTCGGCAAGCTCTCACCGACGAGTCGGATCGCCCTGATCGCGACGCTGCTGATGAGCGCGCTCGGGATCGCACTCGACTTCGGCGTCCACGCCGACAAGAACGTGATCTTCATCGTGTCGGCGATCGCGATCCTCGGGTTGGCGTGGGTCGTCGGGCTCTCGACGGAGCGCCTGGGATCGCTGACAGGGCCACGGGTCGGCGGGATCCTCAACGCGACATTCGGCAACATCGCCGAGCTGATCATCGCGTTCTTCGCGCTGCAGGCCGGATTGATCGAGGTCGTGAAGGCGTCGCTGACCGGCTCGATCATCGGCAACCTGCTGCTGGTCCTCGGAGCGAGCATCCTCGTCGGCGGGCTACGCCACGGGATCCAGACGTTCAGCCAGCGCGTCGCGGCCTCGAACGCGTCACTCCTGGTGCTCGCTGTGATCGGGCTGTTCATCCCCGCGGTCTTCGCATTCACGACCGGCCATCCCGAGCAGGGGACGTTGACTGAGGAGTCGGTCGTCGTGGCGTTCGCACTTATCGCCGGATACGTCTTGTCGCTCGTATACCAGTTCACCAATCCGGACGAGACGCTTGGCGGCAGCGGCGAAGCGGCAGGGCACGGCGGCCCGGCGTGGACGATGCGCACGGCGATCATCGTCCTGATCGCGGCAGCCGCCTTGCTCGCGGTGCTGTCCGAGATCCTCGTCGACTCGATCGAGACGTTCATCGCGTCGTTCGGGCTGTCGGCGTTCTTCGTCGGTGTCGTCCTCGTCCCGACCATCGGCAACCTCGCCGAGCATCTCGTGGCGGTGCAGCTCGCGGCCAAGAACAAGATGGAGTTCGCGATGGCCGTGAGCTTCGGCTCGAGCCTTCAGGTCGCCCTGTTCGTCGCGCCGGTCCTCGTGATCGTCGGCGCGATCATCGGCCAGCCGATGGACCTCGTTTTCACGCCACTCGAGGTCGCCGCAGTCGCTGCGGCGGTCGGGATCAGCACTCTGATCGCGCTCGACGGCGAATCGAACTGGCTCGAGGGCGCGCTGCTCACGCTCGTCTACATCATCCTGGCGATCTCGTTCTTCGAGGTGGGCAAGCCGGCCTAGGACACGCGCCGCCTGGATGATGCGGCGACGACGCGGGAGGGGGAACGCGTCGCCGCCGCGGGGGAGGAGGGAAGTCGCGGTCAGGCGGCGGCGCCCTCTGTCTCGTCGTCCTCGAGCTCGCCGTCGTCGACGGCAGCGGTCGCGTCGTCTGGGATCGGCTCCGTGGGCGGCGCCTCGCCGTACCGTTCCGCCTGAGCGACCAGCGAGTCGGCGGCCTGCTGTGCCTCATAGTCCTTCTTGCGCCGCCCCGACAGCATCTCGACGTGCGATGCCACGACCTCGGTCTTCCAGTGCCGCTGGCCGCGCTCGTCATCCCACGATCGCGTTTGGAGCCGGCCCTCGACCGCCACCTGCTGACCCTTGCCGAGATAGGTGCCGGCGATCTCGGCCAGGCGGTCCCATGTGACGACATTCGAGTACTCGGCCTTCTCGCGGCCGCCACTCAGGTGCTCGTTGCTCGCGACGGTGAAGGTCGTGACATTCTTGCCACTCGCGAGGCTGCGCATCTCCGGGTCGCGCGTGAGGCGACCCGTGAGAAAGACCTTGTTCACGGTCGGATCTCCTTCCCGGTCGGCCGGATGCTCCGGTACCGACCCTGCGTTCCGGCGGGTGTCAGCCGGACCCTACCAACGGGCCCTGCACGGCCACGTATCCGCCGCTCGCCCGCCACTCATCGGGGGCCGGGGCGTTCGCGGTGTCAGGTGCGCCGGTTCGTCCCAGGTCAGGGTGCGCGCATACTTGCGGCCGAGCCGTGCCTGCACGAGCCTTGGCTCGCGCGATGCCGGCGGGTGTCGCCGATGGCAGGAGGGGTCTCGCCGTCGCCCCAGCGTCTGTTTCGTTCGAAGATGGGTACGAGGGGTCCTACCGTCGCCCTGACGTCCGCACGTTCGAACCTGGAGCGTGAGCTATGACACAGGTCGCTGAACACGTCGCGGAACGAGCGACGCCCGCAAACCCTATGCCCGGGACCACGATCGACCGGTCCATCCCGAGCCCCGAGCGGCGTAACCTTCCGCC
>DASSZA010000016.1:0-11327 GCA_035703005.1 Candidatus Limnocylindrales bacterium
CTGCCTGGTCGGGCCGAGCCGATCATGGAGCCAGGGATCCATACGATCCTCGGGACCCCGATCGCCGGCCCATACCCCGAGGGGTTCCAGATCGCCGAGTTCGCACTCGGCTGCTTCTGGGGCGAAGAGAAGGCCTTCTGGGAGCGGCCAGGCGTATGGACGACGGCGGTCGGATACCAGGGCGGGTCCACGCCGAACCCGACGTACCGCGAGACGTGCACGGGCAACACCGGGCACGCCGAGTCCGTCCGCGTCGTGTTCGATCCCTCGAAGATCAGTTACGAGGATCTCCTCAAGGTCTTCTGGGAGAACCACGACCCGACGCAGAGCATGCGTCAGGGCAACGACGTCGGGACGCAGTACAGGTCCGAGATCTTCGTCCGGAATGACGAGCAGCGCGCGGCCGCGGAGGCCTCGAAGGCGATGTATCAGAAGGCCCTGTCGGCGGCCGGGTACGGCGAGATCAAGACCGAGATCGTCGGCCCGCCGGCTCCCGAGTTCTATTTCGCCGAGGACTACCACCAGCAGTATCTGGACAAGGTGCCCAACGGCTACTGCCCCAACCACGCCACCGGCGTGAAGCTGCTGGACATCGAGGTCACGCCGCTCCAGTACGTGGACTAAGCGCTCGCGAACGGCTCCGGTCCGTTCATCTCGTCGGGGCCCCTTCCCTTTCCCCGACCGCGACGCGTCCTTGGACGGACTCGTTCGCCGCTGCTCGGCGACCCACGTTCCCCGCGGACGGCACGTTCGACAGTTACCCGCTACGTCGTGACCGTCGTCCCGGCGTCCCAAGAGGAAGCCCCGGCATGCATTCCCCCCACGGGCCACATGCCGGGGCGTCGTTGCGGGACGGGGACCCCGCATCTGTGATAACGAGTCCTTGGGTGGTGCGTTAGGGCAACACCGGGACCGGCTGGACTTCTGGCACGTCAAAAGGCGAGGGTCCTGCCTTTGTACCTGTGGGCGACATCATTCTCGGAAGATCGACTCAGCAGGGCCCGACTGGGTCGCACTTCACGCGTGCATGGCCGCGGCGGTTAGTGCGACGATCGCTGCATCGAGTACACGGGCGGGCACGCCCCTGCCTGCGACACTCCGGTCACCTCGAAGCCGTGTCGTTCGTAGAAGGACAGGTTCCGCGGGTTCGGAGACTCGAGATAGGCGGGCAGGTGGTCCGCATCGACGACGGCCAGACAGTTCCGCAGCAACTCGCTGCCGATGCCCTTGCCCTGCCGGCCACCGTCGACCCCGAACCACGGCAGGTACCAGTGCGGGAACGTCGGATGGGCGGTGCCCATCTGCTCGAGCACGGCGAAGACGTCACCGTGCTGATCCGGGTTCACGCTGTTGGTGATCTCAGCTATGACGGCGTCGTCGTCGGGTCCGACGTTCGGGGGGAACCACAGCGCGACAGCCTCGAAGTCACCCAGCCGCCACACCGTTCCGGATGTGAACGCCTTGCCGCCGAACGCTCGAAGGAACGCCGGGAACCGCGTCAGATATCGCGTGGCATCCGGATACATCCAACGGAGTACGGGGTCTGCAGTGAAGGCCGTGACCAGGACGTCGAGCGCCCGCTGTTCCTCCCCTTCGCGCAGGATGGTGAAGGCCGCGTCGCTCACGGCACCGTCTCCTCGTGGTGACCGAAAACGCGCACCCCGATGCAAACGTTCATCGCGCGATCCGGTGGCGTCGAGCCGAGATTAGTGCTCGCCCGTCTGGCGCGCGTTTGCGCGGCGTGGCGCCGCTACCGCTTGGTCTCCACGAGCAGGACCCAGGAGCGGGTGAAGGGTCCATGACGCCATGGAGGCAATCTGTCTGGAGTAAGACGACGATCGGGAATGGAGGATCGCTATGAGTACGTACAGGGCGGCCGTCGTCCAGGCGGCGGCCGTAGGCTTCGACCTGGAGGCCGGGTTGGACAAGGTCGCCCGTCTCGCGAGGGAGGCGCACGAGGGCGGCGCGGCGCTGGCGGTATTCCCGGAGGCGTTCCTTCCGGCGTACCCCAAAGGCATCACCTTCGGTGTCGTCGTCGGTGATCGGACTGCGGAGGGACGCGATCACTTTCGTCGGTACTTCGACGCCTCGGTCCAAGTCCCCGGGCCCGCCGTCGACCGCCTTGCCGACATCGCCGCTGAAAACGCGCTGTATCTCGTCATCGGCGTCATCGAGCGAGACGGCGGGACGCTGTACTGCACGGTCCTGTTCTTCTCACCTGAGGGGTATCTCGGCAAGCACCGGAAGCTGATGCCGACAGCCGCGGAGCGATTGATCTGGGGCTTCGGCGACGGTTCGACGATGCCCGTATACGAGACGCCACTAGGTCGGATCGGCGCGGTGATCTGCTGGGAAAACTACATGCCCTTGTTGCGGACGGCGATGTACGCCAAGGGTATCCAGGTCTACTGCACGCCGACCGCCGACGGCCGGGAGACCTGGCTGGCGACCGTGCGACATGTGGCGCTGGAAGGCCGCTGCTTCGTGCTGTCGTCGAATCAGTTCACCCGGCGCAAGGACTTCCCGGCGGATATCCCAAATATCCTCGCGGAATCACCCGACGATGTCCTCAGCACGGGCGGTAGCTGCATCATCGGGCCGCTGGGCCAGGTCCTTGCGGGACCGGCGCGCGATGGCGAGCAGATCCTGTTTGCCGACATCGACCTCGATGAGATCGCGCGTGGCAACCTCGACCTCGACGCCGTCGGACACTACTCGCGACCGGACATCTTTCGGCTGTCCGTGGACGAGTCGGCACGGCCGGCGATCCAGACGATGGGTGGATCGTCTGCCTGAGCCGGCCGGATCGGGAGACATGGCGGCGGGGCGCTCCTTGACCCCCCGCACTGCCCCCCGGCCGAGCCGATCGCGTGACGGGGCCGACTCGTACGATGTCCCGTAGAAGGGATGACATGATCGACCCGATCGAGGACATCATCGGTGACTACCGCGGCTTCGCAGCCCAGCAGCGCGACCGGTTGCTCGCGCGCGGCATCGACATCTCGCCATACGAGCTGGGCCACCTCGCCTACCGCGTGCCCGAATGGGACCAGTACCTGCACGTCCGGACGCTGCTGGAGCGCTACGCGAGCGCGAACGTCGAGGGCGTCTGGAATGGACGACCGATGTCCATGCTCCTCCTCAACGACCCACTCCAGGTCCTCGACGGTCAGGAGATCCCGCTCATCGAACTCATCCCGCCCGTCCATCAGCGCGTGTACAAGATGGGCATGGAGCACTTCGGCGTGGTCGTCGGCGAGGAGGTCGACGCGTTCTCCCGTCGACACCGGGCAGCGCTGACGGGCCAGCAGTTCCAGAACCAGTGGAACGAGCCGTACTACGTCCTGTTCGAGGACTTCACCCACGTGAAGTTCCACCGCCGTTCGCTTCGCGCGGTGATCGAGCTGCAGGGCGGGACCTTCGAGGGCTTCCACCACGTCGACGACTGGGTACCCCAGCAGCTGGTGACCGCCACCGGGCCTAACCCGCTGCCGCGCTGAGGAATACGCGGAGCCGACAGCGCATCTGACCTCTTGCCCCGGGTCGGAGGCGGGGCGATGATGCGCCCATGGGCATCGTCGACGACCTCGCCGAACTGCCGCAGTTCGGGTCCATCGATCGCGGACTCCTCGAGACGCTCGCGAAGCACGCCGAGGAGCTCGACGTGCCGGCCGGCGTCGAGCTGACCCATGAAGGTCGACACGAGGGCTCGGTCTTCATCGTCGTCTCTGGCTCCATCGGGATCGAGCGGAACGGCCGGACGGTCGACACGATCGGTCGGGGCGGGTTCTTCGGCGAGATCGGGGCCATCGATGGCGGACCGCGCACGGCGACCGGTTATGCGCTCGAGGACACGGTCGTCGTGGCCATCTCGCCGCGCCAGCTCAACGACGTGCTCGAGGAGTCGTCCGAGTTGCGCGCGATGATGATGTCGGCGATGGAGGAGCGGCTCGGCCGGATCGACGCCGAGGGCTGACCGCTCACTGACCGGGCCCGGCTCGTTCCGCCACGTCGTAGCCGCGGTACGACACGCCGGACGCGAACGTCCGCGTGTCCGTGAGGCGCAACGGGATCCGCGTGTCGAGCGGCGGCAGATACGGCGTCCCTGAACCGAGGATGACGGGATGGACCACGACCTCGTAGCGATCGACGAGGCCTCGACGGACGAACTCCGAGGCGAGCGTCGCACCGGCGACCTCGAAGTCGCCATCGAATTCCTCGCGCAGCCGCGCGAGCTCGTCTCCGACGTCGCCTCGGACGAGGCGGCTGTTCCAGTCGACCGACGGCAGGGTCGACGAAAAGACGATCTTGGGGATGCGCAGCCACTGCCGTTGGAACTCGAGGCCCGCCTCGGTCACGGCGGGATCGCTGTCGGCGGTCGGCCAGTAGACCGACATCGTCTCGTACAGGCGACGGCCATACAGCGAGGCGTCCAAGCCGCGCGCCCGTTCGGCGAACCAGGCAAGAAGCTCGTCATCGGCGGTGGCCCAGTCGAGCCCGTGGTCGGCGGTCTCGACGAAGCCGTCGAGCGACATGTTCAGCATGTAGATCAGCCTGCCCATCGACCCCTCCGTTCGTCAGCAGTCTGCATCCACCGCCGGATCGCGGAGGCCCGTAGTTTGGTGCTTACGGCTTTCCATGGCAGCTCGCGGAGCCGCTGTCGCGGAACGACTGCCCAGCGATCGGGACGAAGGCGAAGTCGTAGCTCGACGAGTGGAGGGTCAGCTTCAGCACGCCGTACGTGCTGCTGTTCCGGACCTGCGAGTTCGGCGCGACCGTCGAGAAACCGGCGAGCGCGGCGCCACCCGTGCCCACCACGAACTCCCGAATGCCCTTGGAGGAGGCGCCGCCGGACGGCGTCTGCGGAGCGAAACGCTCGTATTGGTGGCGATGCCCGCTCACGATCACGTCCGCACCGTACTGATAGAGGATCTGCCAGAACGTGACCGATCGGCCGTCCGGCTTCGACTGCGCCGATGAGAAGCGCGGATGGTGGAAGATCGCGATGGTGCAGGCGGTCGGGTTCGCCGCGAGGTCGGACCGCAGCCAGTTCGCCTGTGGTGATGTCGAACCACAACCCCCGACGTCGGAGCAGTCGGTGTCGAGCACGACCGCGTGCCAGGCTCCGATCGAGTAGCTGTAGTAGGTCTTCCCGGACGGAGCCGCGCGCGAGCCGAAATACCCGAGATAGCCCTTCGCCCCGGCGGTCTCGTAGTCCTCGTCACCGGCCGCAGGGCGCGTCCGCGACTTGTACTGCCCCCATGTCGGCCCGTAGCAGTTCGTGAACTCGGACGCTGACCCGTGCGTGTAGACGTTGTCGCCCGCGGTGAACACGGTGCCTGATATCGACCCCACGAGTCTGGCCGTTGCCGTGTCCTGGGAACGCGAGCAACTCGCGATATCACCGGCCCCGACGAGGACCGGGTCCGCCGCGAACACGTTGCTGAACGGAAGGAACACCGCCGCGAGAGCGGCGATCGTCACGATGACCGGTAGTCGCCTCACCTCGTCACCGTAGTCGAAGAACCGGATTCGAGCGCCACTGCGCCGGGGTCGCGCACAGGCGACCTGCTTTCAAACGCCTTGCGAGCCCGTCGAAAGGGGACGTTTCGAGTGGCGCCGCCGATTGTTATGGAGCTTTGATGGCAGCGCGCGTGGTGTGGCCGATAGATTCTTGGGAATGGAAGACGAGCGTCCGACGACCGCCGAGCTTCTCGAAGCGTGGCGAGACACCACCCGCGCCGCCGAGCTGGCTGAACGACTCGCGAGACTCGCCTCAGACGCCGCGGACCAGGCCGACCACAACGCGGATGCCTACGAGCAGATCGCCGAGATGGCGGACGCGGCAAGGGACGCTGCCGAGCGCGCGGCGTCCAACGCCCGGACCGCGGCGATGGAAGCGCGCCAGCGTGCGACGCAGACGCGCGAGATCCGGCTGAGAGAGGCGAACACCGCCGTCACCGACGCCCGCGCCAGCGAGGAGCAGGCTAGGACCCGCTTTCACGAAGGTGGGTCCGGAGTCGGTCAGACCCGTGACGGTCGATAGCCCGCCCTGAGGGCCGGAAGCTGACCGGAGTAGGCTGTCGGCGATGGCGAAACCACACTCCCGCGAGCTCGGCACGAAGATCGCTGCGGACTACCGCCTGCTGAACTACCTGCGCGGCCGCTCGACGGAGACGGTCGAACAGATCGGCCCGGGCAGTACGCAGATCGACGTCGAGGGAGGCATCCTCGCCAGTCGTTGCGAGGAGGATCACGAGGAGGTCCTCGAGTGCTGGTACTTCTACAAGCGCGCGGGGAAGCCCAACTAGGCGCGCTGACCTTCTAGGGCTTGACGCCTGGCTACGGCTCGCGCCTCTCGTGCGCCCGTTGCGCAGCCTGCCGATATCGCTCGTGGGCCTCGACCTCTCCGGTCTCGGCCTTGACGACGTCCGCCGCGGCGTCGGTCTGATCGGTGCGAGTGGCTTCGAGCAGGAGCCGGGCGGCCTCCGCCGTCGCGGACGCGGAGGCCTCGGCGCGTGTCGCTGACTCGAGGGCGGCTCTGGCGGCGTCCGCGGTGTCGGCCGCGGCCTTTGACGCTTGCTCCGAGGCCCGAACGGCCGCTCGCGCAGCTTCCTCGCCGCGTCTGGCGACGGCGAGGTCGCGCTCCGCCTCACGCCAATCTTGAAGGGCCTTGGCGGTAGTGACGTTGTCAGGGTCCGGCTTGTTGTCGGCCATCGTGTCTCCCGGTGACGGTCGAAAGGTCGGCACATCGAGGATGACAAGAGAGCGGCTCGCCACGCAAGTCCGTCGGGCATGATGGCCGGCATGGGAGCGCAGCACGCGAAGGAGGTCGTCACGCTCGGCGAATGCCTGGCGTCGTTCGTCGCCTCGGACCCAGGCCCGCTCGCTGAGGCACGCGCCTTCGTGCGGCACATCGCCGGCGCCGAAGCGAACGTCGCCGTCGGGCTTGCGCGGCTTGGTCACGCTGTCGCATACATCGGCCGCGTCGGGGGCGACGGGTTCGGCAGCGCCATCGTCCGCGCCCTTCGCGGCGAAGGGGTCGATACGCGCCACTTGGCGATCGACGATGCCGCGCGGACGGGCGTCATGTTCCGGGAGCGCCGCGTCCTCGGCGCCATGGATGTCGTGTACCACCGGGCCGGGTCGGCGGGCTCGCGTTTGAACGGCGAGGACGTCGACCGGGCAGTCGTCGATGGGGTGTTCGACGGCGCGCGATGGCTGCACCTCACCGGGATCACGCCGGCCTTGTCCGGATCCGCACGCGCCGCCACCATGCGCGCGCTGGCTGCGGGCCGCCACGCAGGCGCGACGATCAGCTTCGACATCAACCTCCGCCGACGCCTCTGGTCGGATGACGAGGCGGCACCGGTGATCCGGGATCTCGCCTCGCGTGTCGACGTGGTCCTAGGCAGCGTCGACGAGCTCGCGCTGGTCGCGGACGTCGATCCCGAGACCGCCCCCGAAGATCTCGTGGAGACCGTGGCGGCCCTCGGACCCGCGATCGTCGTCGCGAAGCTCGGTCGAGACGGCGCCCTCGGCCGGGAGGGCGAGCAGTCCGTGGCCGAACCCGGCATCGCCGTCCCCCAGGTCGTGGATCCGGTCGGGGCGGGCGACGCGTTCAGTGCCGGGTTCATCGCCGGTCGCCTCGACGGCGTCGATCTCGGGACGGCGCTGCGGATGGGCAATGCATGCGGTGCGCTCGCCGTCGCCGCGAGCGGCGATCAGTCCGGGCTGCCAGACCGAGACGAGCTTGCTCGCCTGCTCGCGGGTGGCCCCGACACGCTGCGCTGAACGGACGCGTCCCAGCCGCCGATCTCGTCTCGCACGCGCTTGGACGTCTCCGGAGTCGTCGCGCCGCCATCCAGCCGATCGAGCGCGAGCAGCGCCGCGCCGGCGACCGGTGGCGCGGTCAGCCCGACGGCGCGCGCCGCCGGCGCGATCGCGCCGATGCCGGCGTCGATGCGCTCGTAGAAGCCCGCGTCGCGCGTCCGGAAGACGCCGCCGGCAAGCACGATGTCGGGGTCTTCTCGAGTCAGGCGGAGCCGACGGATCATCGCGGCCGCCATCGTCACGATCTCGTCGGCGAGGCGATCGACGATCTTGCGCGCCTCCGTGTCGCCCGCGCTGGCGGCCGCGAACACGACCGGCGACAGCTCGCCGATCTGTCGATACCGGATGCGACCGTTGTAGAAGGCGTCGGTCACCGCCGCCGGCGTCTTCAGTCCCCAATGCGCCGGGACATCACGCTCCAATCGCGTGCGCGGCCCTCGACCATCGCGCGCGCGGACAGCGGCGGCGAGTCCCGCCCACCCGACGTCGGTACCGCCGCCCCAGTCGCCTGAGATCTCGCCGAGCGCGTCAAGCCGGACGCTCCGACCGTCGGGGGCGACGCCCGCCGCATTGACACCCTGGCCGCAGATCACGACGACGCCCCATGCGCGGTCCGTCCCGGCCCGCAGCGCCCCGAAGGCGTCGTTGACGATGTGCTGGTCAGCCGCGAAACCGCGCTCCTCGAGCGCAGCCGACAGGAGCCGCACGTCGGCGCGAGTGTCCGCCCCGGCCAGCGAGTAGACCGCGAGATCGGGGCGGGTGTCGAGCGAGGCGGTCGCGACTGCCTCGGCGACCAACGCCGACAGCCGCTCCATCCCGCGGCCGAGTCCGACGGCCTGGTGCGAGGACGTCTCCCCGCGCACGGCTGCCAGCAGGCGACCGGCCTCATCGACGATCGCCACGTCCGTCTTCGAGTTCCCGCCATCGACGGCGAGGACCGTCCTCACGCCAGCGCGTCCACCTGCACGAACGTGGCACCGGCCTCGCGAAGACCGTCGACGAGCGGCACCAACCCGCGCTCCGTCGCGACGGTCCATGGGTGGAGGAGCAGCACCGCGCCGTCACCGTGCGCGACCGCGTCAGCGGTCATCTGCCGCGCCATCCCACGGCCGCGCGTGCTCGGCCGCCAGTCGTAACCCTCCACGTCCCACGACACGTCACGGTAGCCGAGCCGTGCGATCGCCGCCTGGACCCGCGGGTCGTCGAAGCCTGCCTTGAACGGGCAGCGGAACCATGGTCGGGGGTCGACGCCCGTGACGGCGACGATCGCTCGCTCGGCCGCGCGCACGTCCGTCCTCAACCCCGCGTCAGAGAGCAGCGGCATCCGCGCATGGTAGAAGGAGTGATTCCCGATGAGGTGTCCGCGCTCGACGACCGATCGCGCGAGTTCGGGATATGCCTCCGCCCAGCGACCCTGGATGAAGAAGGTCGCGGGAACGCCCTCGGTCGACAGCGCGTCGAGCACCCGTTCCGTGGCACCGACGCGGTGAGGGCGATCGGGATGCTCGGCGTCGAAGGTCAGGGCGACCCGAAAGGTCATCGCCGGCCCGCGACGGCCGGACCCGCGCCGGCGGCGGCGCGCTGAGCGAGCGTCACTTCTCCACGCCGGTGATGACGATGCCGCGCGTGAAGAAGCGCTGGGTCAGGAGGAACGCGACCACGGGGATGACCAGCGTCATCAGGGTGCCCGCCTGGATCAGCCCCGGTTCGCGGTAGTAGATGCCGTTGAACCGCTGCAGCCCGAGCGCGACGGTCTGGAGGTCGACCTTGCCTGCCGTGTAGATCAAGGGACCGAAGAAGTCGTTCCACGAGTACACGAGGTGGAAGACAGCGACCGCGACGATGACCGGCCACGCCTGCGGCAGCACCACGGACACGAGTGTGCGGAACGGTCCGGCGCCATCGATCGCAGCGGCCTCGTCGAGATCCGTCGGGATCGTCATGAAGTACTGACGCATCAGGAACACGTCGTACGCGTTCGCGAAGAACGCGGGCACCAGGAGGGGCAGCCACGTCCCGACCCAGCCCATGCGCTGGAAGATCGTGTACGTCGGGATGATCGTGACAGCGGCCGGCAGGAAGATCGTCGCGATCAGCAGCGTGAACAGGAGGCTACGCCCCGGGAAGCGGAACCGCGCGAATCCGTACGCAACGAGCGTGCACGAGATCAAGGTTCCGATCGTGGAGATCAGGGCGATGATCACCGTGTTCAGCAGCAGCCTCGGGTAATCGATCAGGTCCCAGACCTTCCCGAAGTTCTCCCAATGCGGCGCGAACTGCCACACCGGCTCGAGGGTCCGCCAGGACCCTTGCCAGACGATCGGGGCAGCGGTCGGATCCTGCGGATCGATGAACGTGCTCTGACGACGGAGCGCCTCGACGATCGCCAACTGGCGGGTCGTCCCGTCCGGCAGCGGCACGTTGTAGACCGGCAGGTCCTCGCCGTTGTACGAGAACGTCACGGGGTCCGCGGGATAGAGCGGCGAATGCGCCTGCGTGATCTGGTCGATGCTCTTGACGGAATACGCGACCGATCGCAGAAGCGGCGACAGGAAGGCCGCGACGACGAGCACCGCGATCAGCGTGATGAGGAACGACCTCGACGTGTCGCCGCGCTGGCGTGGCGGGCGACTTCCGGCCGCGGTCCGTGCGCGGCGCCGGAGGATCCCGCTCCCCGCGATCGAGGTCGCCGTCATCGCGCCTCGCCCGCGTAGTAGACCCATTTCCGGGCCGTCCCGAACAGGATCAGCGTGATCGCCAGGGAGATGACGAACAGGACCCAGGCGAGCGTGGCGCCATAGGACATGTTCTGGAACGTGAAGAAGTTCTTGTAGATGTACAGGTTGTAGAACATGGTCGAGCCGCCGGGTTCACCGGTGCCGTTCTGGAGCACCAGCGGCACGAGGAAGTACTGCAACACCTCCACGACCGACAGCACGACCGTGTAGAAGATGACCGGCGTGATCATCGGGATCGTGATGTGGCGGAGCGACGCCCACGGGCCCGCGCCGTCGATCTTGGCCGCCTCGTAGAGGTCCGTCGGGACACCCTTGAGACCGGCCAGGTAGACGATCATCCCTGCCCCGATGCCCCACAGGCCGATCATCGCGAGTCCCGGGTACACCCAGCCGGGGTCCTCGAGCCAGCCTGGTGGACTGTTCACGCCGAGCGCCTTGAGCAGGCCGTTCACCCAGCCCGTCTCCGGGTTGAGCATCCCCTGCCAGATGAACACCGTCGCGATGAAGGGCACCACGTACGGCAGGAACAGCAGCACGCGGAATACGCCGGACGCGACGAGATGGCGCGAGTGCAGGAGCAAGGCCACCAGGAAGGGCAAGACCACCGCCACCGGTAGCGCCAGCAGCATGTACTTGAACGTGATGCCGAGTGACGCCCAGGCCTGCTTGTCGTTGAGCAGGGTCTCGTAGTTCTTCAGCCCGACGAACTTGAGGGGCTCGGCCTGGGCGAGGTTGATGTTGGTGAAGGTGAACGCG
>DASSZA010000047.1:0-10279 GCA_035703005.1 Candidatus Limnocylindrales bacterium
GCCCGATACCTGCCGTCCCGCCGCCGCCGCAAGGGGTTCGGATCGCCAGGGAGGGCTGCTACAGCGGCCCCACCCCGGACGGCGTTCCGCCTGGTAAGTGCACCGTGACACTTACCTGGAACAAGGTCGCGACTAAGCGAACGGAGATGCGCGTGTATGGCATAACCGGGTGCCTCTCCATGAGGGAGCAGGCAGGCGACGGTTCATGCCTCGTGCTGCACACCGCGGTACCCGCGGCCACCCGCCAGCTCATCGCCCGCGCCCCGGCTTCCAAGGGCACCATCAGCTGGACCCGGCCGGCCTGGCTTGACGTTCTCCAGTCCGACACCGGTGGACCGTACTACCGGGCGATCGGTGTCGATCGGCGGGGCGATGACGTCTACTTCGCCATCGTGGTGGCCGCGTACAACGAGACGGGCCACTCCAAGTTCATCATCGCGGACGCCGGCACGTGGTGTTACGACACGGGATGCGCGGGGCCCTAGCGGGTCGCATCTACGGGAACCGAGGCATGACGATGATCGACCCATCGCGTCTGCAGGAGGGTCAGCGCGTCAGGATCGGCTACCGCGATACGTCCCAGCATTCGGGCGTTCGCGGGCAAGTCGTGCGTGTCGGTCGGGATTCCGTGGTCATCCACTCGGAGAAGTCCGGGCGGGAGGTGCTCGTCCCGTTCGACAACATCGCCGAGATCGAGTCCTTAGAGGTACTCGCAGGCGGCTGGCCAGGAGCGAGGTCATCGGACCCGGACGTCGAGCCGACCACATCGACTGCTGGGTCGGACGCCTCGAGGTCACAAACCCTCGCGTTGTGGTCGCCACGCAGCGTCGGGTGGGCCTCGTTCTTACTTGGATATCCTGGCGGGGTAGTCCTCGCGGCGATGAATTGGCATCGGATGGGCAGGACCGGCAAGGCGCTTGTCCATCTGGCCGTGATGGTCATCGGGACTGCGGCCTTCTTTCTTATCGATGTGAGCCGCGCGCTTGGCGCGGTCGTCCAGATGGCCGTCGCCGTCTACTTGTACGCAGCTCAAGGACGCGATCAGGCGCATCTGCTGACGGCCGGTCCGGTGACCGCGCGCAGCGGGTTGGCGGGTGCCGCGATCGCCCTGATCGGCTCGGTCCTGATCGTCGGATCGATGGCCGTGGTCGTCGCCGCGGTCGGCGATGATTACGAACACCGAGGCGAGGTCCTCTTCCACCCTGCAGAAGACGATGAATGCGCAGCGGCTGAGTCAGTGACCGCGTTCGGGCAAGCCGAGCCGATCTTCTGGACCGCCGTGATGCGCGAGACAGTGCAGCCGGGCTCGCGCGTCGTGGTGGAGATCGATGGCCCGGGTGGCACGCATGATTCGAGACTCGTCCTGGTCGAACCGCCATTCGATTGCCTTGTCTCGTCCAAGCCCCTTCGACTGGACGAACCGGGAAGCTACGTCGTCCGCTACCAGTACGCCGGTTTGGAAGACAGGCCGGACCTCGCCAAGGGGACGTTGACGATCCGGCCAAGCCCCGCGGGCAGCCCGTGACAACACCAGCCAAACGGGAGTCGCGACGTCGAGCCGTGGCTGATATCGCTCGCCGAGCAGGGATAGCCATCGTCGCGTTCGTTGGGGCTTGGTTCGCGATGTCTCTCTTCGCAGATCGGGTATTCGGCTCCGGTAACTTCCTCGTTTGGGTGTTCGCCGCTGTCGCCGGGGTTGTCGCCTATGTCGCCGCACTGCGGCGAGACCGAACGAGCCGTCCGTGATCTACGCGCCGACGCTGGCATGGCCGCGTAGACGCTCGTCGCAGTACCGGGCACGTGCCAGCCAACGGGCGATACGTAGGCTGACCCCGCGATGACCTTCGTCGAGGCTGCCAAGGCAGCCCTTGTCAACTACGCCGAGTTCTCCGGTCGATCGAGCCGCATGGAGTTCTGGTCGTTCCAGTTGGCCGTCGCCGTCACCTTGGGCGGCCTGATCGGCGCGGCCTTCCTCATGATCGGGATCGCCTCACTTCTGTCGGAGATGACCGCGCTGATGACTGCCTTCTTGATCGTTTCGGTCCTCTTCTTGGCGGCATATCTCATGGCCTTCATCTTGGTGATCGTCCCGTGGCTGGCCGTGTGTACGCGCCGCCTCCACGACACGAACCGCAGCGCCAGCTGGCTTCTCATCGCGCTGTTCGTTCCGTTTGGCCAATTGGTCGTGCTGTTCTTCCTTGCGACGGAGAGCGACCCGGGGCCAAACGACTACGGCCCGAACCCGTACGCGCCGACGTTCTGAACGTTCGGCCAGGTCGTTGATCGTATCGACGGTCCGACCGCGGAGCTGGCACAGGACTGATGCGCGGCCAACGAGCGCGCCCCGGGTTGTAGGCCTCTTCCCATCCTCACGAAGTGCCGCGACCCCTGCCACTGAGAAGCTGGTCCTAACCGTACGTTGCGTGCCCGATCCCCTTGACTGGCGAGTGCGCAGCCAGTCGGACTGAGCCGACCGGGGTGATCAGCGCGTCGGACTCGACCCCAGACGAGCACCAGGAAGCCGAGCAGAAGCGGTCCCCGATCGCGCCGATCGCTGCGGCTACGAGGAACTCGCGCAGCTGCCACCGTGCCGCTCCCTCGGTTGCCATGCCCGCTTTTTGCTTCGTGTCGGCAGGTCTTCATCGTGGACGCCCTGATCGCCAGGCGTGGCCGGCTACCGTTCGATGTGAGTCGAGCGAGCGGCCGCGGAGGAGCTCGCCGGTTGCCCAGCCGACGCGGTGGCCGCCGGACTGGAATACGAGAAGTTCTGGTAACCGTCAGACCCGTTGACGTCGGCCGACATCACGATCACTACGCGACTGGCATCAGCAACGACATCCAAGCCTTGGAAGTTGGCGACATCCGCAAGCGAAGGCAAGGCGGTCTCCCGTCGCCAGACAACGCCATCGACGGTTCGCCACAGCTGCAGCTCGACCGCCTGGGGCCCGGGTACGGGACGGTTGAGTGCGATCGTGCCGACCGCGAAATACTCCGGGCCGGTCGATGCGATCCCCTCGATGGCAGGAGCCCCCGTCATGGGGGTCGACGTCCAGGTCGCGCCGTCGGCGGAGGATACGGCCACCCCTCCGGCATTCGAGCCGTAGCAGTCCGGCAGGCAGATCGTGCCAACAGCGACGGGTCCGGCTGCGCCGACCGCGACACCGGACAGGAAGCCGTCGAAGTCCAAGCCCGTATCGGCACGTGTCCAAGTCAAGCCATCCGGTGACGTCCAGGCCGCCGGCCGTGCCTGGTTCCACGCGGGCCCGACCAGCGCCTGACCGACCGCCACGTAGCCGTTCGCGGTGGGGGCGACATCGCGCATCCCGCCGCAACTCGGTTCCTCGCCCGTGTCGACGCACCCTCCGACGTCCATGTCGTCCGAATCGACAGCGCGCGTCCAGTCGATGCCGTCCGATGACGTCCACGCCGCGGCGTGCGCGCCGACGGCTCCGTCCTCGGCGAGGGTATGGGCGTAGCCGACCATGACATAGCGCCGCTCATCAGCCGTGATCGCGAGGACCGGGCTGGAGAATCGATCGATGATGCCCGGTCCGAGATCGAGACGGACGCGCTCCCAGGTCTGCCCGTCGGCCGATCGCCAGACGGCCGGACCATTCGTGCAGGGAGCGACGGCGCACGCGGAGCGGGGCGGGCTGTAGTCGTAGCCGATCGCGACGAGGCCGGCCGGGCCGTTGGTCACGTCGTGGATCGCTCGCTCCTGACCGCTCGTCGGATCGGTCACGCCCATCTCGAGGCCGGGTTGGTTCGGTGCGGCGGTCCAGCCAGCGTCCGCGGACGCCGTCCAGGCGGCGCCATAGCAGGTGGTCGGGTCGCTGAAGTCCGGGAGGCATTCTCCACGGCCCACGCCGACGAGGCTGGAACCAGCGCTCGCGACGGCCCTGATCTGGCGACTCTTCGTGCCGTCCTTGAAGGCCACCGTGTCCCAGGTCTTGCCGAGTGTCACTGGACGTGACGCGTCGGGCTGGGGGCTGATCACCGCCACCGGTGGGGTAGGGATGACCGTCGTCGGCAGCTTGTCATCCGCGGAGCGACGAAGGTAGGTGCCCACGGCGATGGCCCCGAGGATGGCCAGGAGGACAAGGGCGGCGACGGCGAGGAGGACGTACCGCTGGGACCGGCGGGTATGACGGGCGATCGCCGCCGCGACGGCGTCGTCAACCCGGCGGCTGGGCAGGAGGTCGAGCGGCTGGGCGAGAGCGAAGGCATCGGTCCGCATCGCCGCGGCTGTGCGAGCGCAGGCGGCACATGCGGCGAGGTGGGTCTCGAGCTCGGCGGCCTCTGAGGCAGTCAGGTGGCCGTCGATGGCGCTCGCGGCGAGCTCAAGCGTGCGGTCGTGGGGGAGCCGATCGGCGAGAGTCATCCCTGACCCTCCGAAGCATCGAGGAGTTGACGGAGCTGGATGCGCGCGCGGCACATGAGCGTCCGCGTCGCGCCCTCGGTCCGTCCGATCGAGGCGGCGATCTCACTGCCTTCGAAGCCTTGGGCGGCAAGTAGTAGGGCAGCTCGACCGGCGGGCCCGAGTGTCGCCAGGGCGGCGTGCAATTCGGAGTCCCGCTCGATGCGGAGGAATTCACCCTCCGGGGGCCCTGGCTCGCGGCGGTCGACGAGCCGTGGCAACAGGCGGGTCAGTCGTGCTCGCCGGCGTGACCGGCTGATCGCCGCGTTTGACGCCGTCCGGTAGAGCCAGGGCCGGACCCGGTCGGGCATCCGTCCGGCGCGGGCCTCACCGATCAGGCTGATGAAGGTCTCCTGAAGGACGTCCTCGGCGGCCTCGCGGTCGTGCGTCATCCGCACGAGGAAGCCAAAGACCTCGGAGCGGTGCTCCTCGTAGAGGGCCGCCAGGGTGAGGTCATCGGCGTGCCCACCACGTCGTGGCCGCTCGAGAGCGGGTCGCCCTTCGGCGGGCGTCAACGGGGCCGGCATGTCAGTCACGCACCTAGGACGACCAGTCGGATCGATTGTTACCGCCCGATCTCCGCCGGACCGATCAAGCGCCTGCCGTCGCGCGGGGACTTGCCCGACGAAAGCTGGTCATCTGGGGCCTGAGGCGCGATCGGCTCGACCTCGCGCTCGACGCCGGGACGGTAGCGCCAGATACAGACCGGCGCGCGAGCTGTCGACAACCTAGGCCTCCTGATCGACCTACAAGTCCTCGAGCGTCGCATCGGGCCCGCAGCGGTCGGCCGCGGGACGCGTGTGCGCGTGTTGGACGCGGACGGCCCCGACCGGGAGGAGTCGATCTCCGATCTCGACATGCAGGCGGTCACGCCGCGGCAGCTCGTTTGGGCGGACCTCGTCGCGCCGACGCAGGACGAACTCGACGACGTCGCCGAGCGGTTCTGCTTGCCCGTAGAGGTCGTTCGTTGGCTGGCGCTCCACGACGACCAGCCGAGGGCCGCCCTGCATCAGCGGTATGTGCGCCTCAGGGCGATCGCCGTCGAACCGTCGCCCGACGGGCCGTTCATGAGGCCCCTCGGCATCGTCGCCGGGTGGCGATACGTCCTGACGGTGCATCCGGAGCCGCTCGACCTCCTGGGTCAGCTCGATGCCTGGCTGGCCGCCGATGCGACCATCGGCCAGCTCGATGCCGCGATGTTCCTGGCGGCCATCCTGAACAGCGTGGTGACCGGGTACTTCGTGGCCACCGACAGTCTGGAGGACCGTGTCGCCGAGGTCGACGACGACCTGCTTGGGGGCGCACCGGGCGATCTCGCACTCACCCGGCTTGTCGAGCTGCGCCACGTGGCAACGGACTTGCGGCGAGCCATCACGGCTCATCGAGAGGTGTTCGGCTCGCTGGCCTGGGCGGACTTCGAGGCGATCGCCGAGACCCACGCCGCCGGCCGCTTCCAACTCGTGGCGGATCGCTTCGACCGTGCCGTGGACGCGATCGAGAACGCCCGCGACCAGGTCGTGGGGGCGTTCGACATCCACCTCGCCCGGACGGCCCAGCGAACGAACGACATCGTCAAGATCCTGACGATCGTGTCGGCGGTCCTCCTGCCGGGTTCGCTGGTCGCAGCGCTGCTTGGCATGAACGTCGCGACGCCGCTCCCCACCGACGACGTGGGCGTCTTCTGGGTCATCCTCGCCGCCATCGGCGTCTTCGCGACGATCGTCCTGGCTGTGGCCAGGCGCGCGGCGTGGCTGTAGGGCCGTCGAGGTGCGCGGGGGCTCTGTTATCCGCCGGCAGTGTGGCGACTGACGTGGCATGGCTGCAGGGGACAGGCATGACGGATGGAACCGGCCATGATCGCATTGGAGAGCGAGACCGACCATGAACGACGCTGAACAAGCCCTCGCCGAGGTCCTCGGCCTGCCTACGCCGGCCGAAGTGGCCTGATGGCGACCGATCCTGCAGCCGGTCGCAGCGCCGCCGGCGCGACCGGGCCCGCGACGGGGCCACGCTCCGTCCTCACATGCCCGAACTGCGGCGCACGTAACACGATCCGTCCGAGCCCGCGTGGATCCCCGCACTGCGGTACGTGCGGCAAGCCCCTTCCATGGGTGGTCGAGGCGACGGATGACACGTTCGGCGTCGAGGCGAACACGACGGCGACGGTGCTGGTCGACCTCTGGGCGCCGTGGTGCGGACCGTGCCGGTTCGTGTCGCCGATCCTCGAGGAGCTTGCCCGCGACTGGGCGGGTCGACTCAAGGTCATCAAGGTCGATGTCGACAAGAACCCACGGCTGCAGCAACGGTTCGGCGCGATGAGCATCCCGACCATGATCGTCATGAAGGATGGCCGCGAGATCGACCGCATCGTCGGCGCGGCCCCGAAACCGGCGCTGGAGGCGAGGATCCGTCCCCACGTCGTGCCGTCGTCGTGAGCTCGTTCACGGCGCCTGTCCGACGGTCCGCTCACGTTGGCATCGATCGCCGGCCGGAGCAGATCCTTGGCTCTGCCGGCACACCGTCACCGCCGCCAAACGGCCAGCCTCGGACCGATCGGAGCATCGAGCCTGATCAGCAGCGGCGCGACGAAGATGCTGATCCCCAGTGCGATGAACAGGGGCTGCGCCATGTCGGGGACGAGGATGCCCTGCTTCATCCCGAGGGATATCAGTAGCAACCCGAACTCGCCGCCGTGCGCCAGGATCGTCCCCGCGCGCAAGGCAACGGCTGGAGCCTCGCCGGAGAGCCGGACGATGATGGCGACGACGACCAACTTGAGCGCCACGACCATCAGCAGCCAGCCGAGCACCTGCAACGGAGCCTCCGCGATCCGCAGCGGCTCGATCTGCGTTCCGACACTCACGAAGAAGATCCCGACAAGGAGGTCGCGGAACGGCCGGATCTCCTTCTCGACGACATGACGCGCGTCGCTTTCGCTGATGAGCATGCCCGCAAGGAAGGCTCCGATGGCCGGCGAGAGACCTGCCAGATCGGCGACATAGGCTGCGCCGAGCGCGATCAGAAGGGCCGTGAGCTGCAACAGGTCACTGTTCGCATGAGCCGCCAGCCAGGCCGTCACCGGCCGCAAGAGGGCGCGCATCAGGAGAAGGGCGGCCACGAGGATGAAGATCCCGACGCCGAACTGCCCGAGGGATTCGACGAGCGACGCTCCGCCCGCGGCGACTCCAAGAAGGATCAGGAAGAATGCGGTCGCGAGGTCCTGCAACAGCAGGACGGCCACGGCGATCCGACCGTGGCGCGTGCCGAGTTCGTGCTGCTCGCTCAGCTGCTTGAGGCAAAGCGCCGTCGAGGACATGGCGACTGCCCCGCCGACCAGGATCGCGGCGGGCGGCCCGACCCCAAACCAATAACCGGCGCCGAAGGCGACGAGCCCCGTCACGACGAGGACTTCGGCGAGGCCCACGCCAAAGATCATTCGGCGGAGCTCGATCAGCCTGGACAGCGAGAAGTCGAGCCCGAGCGTGAAGAGCAGCAGGATGACGCCAAGCTCCGCGAATTGGTCGACGCCTGCTCCCTGCGTCAGCGCACCGGATCCGGCCGGCCCGAGAATCAGTCCCGCAGCGAGATATCCGAGAACGCTCGGAAGCCCGATTCGCGCGGAGATGGCGACGCCGATGAACGCGCCGCCGATCAGGATCAGCGCGACCTCGAAAGCGGATGCCGTTTCGTCAACCATGTCGAGCCAAACTCCACGAAGGAGCAGCTGCTGAGGGCGCTGCCTCAGCTGCCGGGCTCGAGGGCCTTAGCGTCGCTCGCTCTGCTCACCGGGTTCGGTGAAGCGAGAGCGGAGGCCCGGCGTGTCGCGGAAGTAGTGATGGGTGAACTGCACGGCGCTGGCCCCCTCGCTGGCGGCCACGACGATCCGATGGACCGCTCCGCGCCGGGCGTCCCCGGCGACGAACACCCCGGGTAGTCTCGTCTCGAGCGGGTAGGGCGATCGCTCGAGTGGCCAGCCACGCGGCCGCCCGTCCACGTAGCCGTCGCCGCTCAGGACGAAACCCTCATCGTCGAGATCGACCTGACCGTCGAGCCATTCCGTGCGTGGTGCGGCACCGATGAAGACGAACAGTGCCTGTGCGGGTACTCGGCGTGACTCACCGGTCGTGAGATCCCGGATGACGAGCGACTCGAGCCGCCCAGGACCCCTGGCGTCCTCGACGGTCGTCCTTGGACTGACGGTGATGTTCTGCGTTCGCTCGATTCGCTCGACGAGGTAGTGCGACATGGTCTCGTCCAGGGACTCGTCCCTGGTCAGGATCGTGACCCGCCGCGCGAAGCGAGACAGGAACAGTGCTGCCTGCCCCGCGGAATTCCCGCCGCCGAGGACGTACACCTCCTGGTCGCGACACGCGGCCGCCTCCGCGGTGACGGCACCGTAATAGATGCCTGCACCCACGAGTGCGGTGCAGCCGGGAGCGTCGAGCCAGCGAAACGAGACGCCGAGTGCGAGCACGACCGCGTGCGACACGACCTCGGTGTCGTCGTCGAGCTTCACCGTGTAGCGCAGCTCACCGGGCTCAAGCGCGGTGGCCCGCCGGGTCACCAGGATGTCGGCGCCGAACTTCTCCGTCTGTTGGACCATCCGGCTCGCCAGCGTGCTGCCGTCGACGCTTTTCGGCAGGCCTGGGTAGTTCTCGATCATCGCGCTGTGGCTCGACTGGCCGCCCGGCACATCCTGCTCGATGACGGCTGTATGGAGGCCTTCGGAGGCGGCATGCATCCCGGCGGTCAGGCCGGCAGGCCCTCCCCCGACGACGATCAGGTCGTACAGGGTCGAGGCCGGTTCCGTCGGCAGGCCCAGGCGCGCGGCGAGCGTTCGCACATCCGGGTCCACCAGGACCTCGCCGTCGGGCAGGAGCACGACCGGCCTGCCGGCTCGATCGGCGGGACCCATGTCCCTGAGCGCGTGCGCCTCGGGATCACTTTCCGGGTCCAACCAGTCGAACTTGACACGGCTGCGTGCCAGGAAGCCCTTCAGCTCGTGGACGCGTGGCGACCAGCGCTGCCCGACGAGGCGCACACGGCGGTCGGAGAGTGTCGGGCCGATCGCCACGCCGAGTCCTCCTGGGCGCTGGGATGCTCTCGCGTCAGATGGTCGCCCGGCGGTGGTGTCGTCGTCAGTATCACGGGTCACTGCGGCGCCATCGCCGTCCCGGCACGATGCGTCGGCCTGGGCCGTCGATGGAGATACGAACGTGGCTGACCAACGCTTCAAGATCGTCGGGATCGCCGGCAGCCTGCGGAAGGCGTCGTGGAACCGGGGCCTCATCCGCGTGGCCGCGGAGGGAGCACCCGACGGGATCGAGATCGTGACGCTGGACCTGGACCTGGTGCCGCTCTACAACCAGGACGTCGAGGACGGGGGCGATCCACCCAGCGTCATCGCGCTCAAGGATGTCATCCGCCTCGCCGATGCGCTCCTCATCGCCACACCGGAATACAACAACGGGATGCCCGGCGTGCTGAAGAACGCGATCGACTGGGCGTCGCGTCCCGCGGCCGCATCAGTCCTTCGTGACAAGCCGGTCGGCGTGATGGGGGTCAGCCCGGGGGCCGGCGCCGCGGCACGCGCCCAGCAGCAGGTCCGGGACGCGCTGGTCTACACCGGTGGCTGCGTTCTCCCGGAGCCCGAGCTCCTCGTCGGTGCGGCCATCGGCAAGTTCGACGATGCCGGCAACGTCACGGATCCCGAGCTGCGCAAGCAGGTCGTGGATATGGTGACGGCGCTCAGCGACTGGGCACAGCGGATCCGAATGCCGGAGGCACAGGCGGCGTGACCCTGATCCGCCGAGATCCCGCCTCCGCAGGCTGATGCCTGATCCGGGCGAGCGACCCGGTCGA
>DASSZA010000085.1:0-8750 GCA_035703005.1 Candidatus Limnocylindrales bacterium
AGATCCGTGGCTGGCGCCCTCGCGGGCGCGTGGCATCAGGTCGAGCAGGCCCTCGCGGGCTGCTGCTGCGACAGCGTTGCTGTGCTGCGAGCGACGTGATGCATCGGGCGGAGGGTGGGGGATACGACGACGGGTGTCAACGTTGCGCCGCGCGTGTGTGCCAGCTATTCGTGTCCAGAATATTCGGCAGAGGTCTCGGCCCCGGGACCCGTGTACGAACCTAGCTCGATGCAGATTCGTGCAGGGCCATGCGTCGCCGAGGCGCCTTCGCGGCCGAGGAGACGCGGTCGGCCCTGCCTACCATTCGCACGGCGAATACCTGGCATAGGGCTCGCACGGCGAATATCTCGCGCACCACTCCGCTTGGCGGCCTCGATATCATCCCTGCATGGATTCCCCCCGCCGCGGCGGCCGCCGCGGGCATCGCGCTGGCCCGACCGCCACGGACGACGGCGGGCGCGCTGCGATCGGACCGGTCGACCACGATCGATTCCCGGACCGCGCGACGCGGCTCGCGATCGATGACGGCCGCGGATCGCAGAAGTTTCGGGACCTCCTCGCCGAGTCAGGTCCGATCCTCGCCGACGGCGCGATGGGGACGATGCTCTTCGCCAATGGCCTCCAGTTCGGCGATCCGCCGGAGGTCTGGAACCTCGCTCACCCCGACATCGTCCGGCGCATCCAGCGCGGCTATCTCGAGGCAGGCTCGCGGATCCTGCTGACCAACACCTTCGGCGCGAATCGGCTGCGGCTCGGGCTGCACGGTCTGAGCGAGCGCGTCGACGAGCTGAACCGCACCGCCGCGATCCTCGCCCGCGCGGAGGTGAACGCTGCCGGCGGAACGGCACTGGTCGCCGGTGACATCGGCCCGAGCGGTGAGATCGTCCAACCGCTCGGTACGCTCGATTACGACATCGCCGTCGACGTCTTCCGTGAGCAGGCCGCATCACTTGCGGCCGGCGGCGTCGACCTGATCTGGATCGAGACGATGTCGGACCTCAATGAGATGAAGGCGGCCATCGAGGGCGTCCGTCGGGTCGCTCCCGGCATCGCGCTCGTGACGACGATGACGTTCGACACCCGCGGTCACACGATGATGGGTGTCTCGCCCGAGCAGGCGGTCGAGGCGATGGTCGCGTGGGGCGCGGACGCCGTCGGTGGGAACTGCGGCAACGGGCCGGACGAGCTCGTGCCGGTCATCGAGCGCATGCGCGCGGTCGATCCCGACGCGGTGCTCGTCGCCAAGTCGAACGCCGGGATACCCGAGCTCGTCGAAATGCGCGCCGTCTACCGCGCGGACCCGGCCTCGATGGCCGGTTATGGCGTCCAGCTCCACGGCGCAGGCGCCCGGATCGTCGGCGCGTGCTGCGGCAGCTCGCCGGACCACCTGCGCGCGATGCACGCCGCGCTCGTCCCGACCGTCTCCTAGCCCGACCACCCAAACGTGCCGCGCCCGCTGAAGATCGGCGTCCAGCTGCCCGAGGTCGAGCGCGAGACGCGCTGGTCCGAGCTCCTCGACATGACGCGGGCGATCGAGGACCTCGGCTACGACTCCGTCTGGCTTGGCGAGCACTTGCTATACCGGTGGCCCGAGCGGCCCGCCCGCGGGCCGTGGGAAGCCTGGTCGATGCTCGCGGCGATCGCGGCAAGCACGAACCGGATCGGATTCGGGCCACTCGTCGCCTGCACGGCGTTCCACAACCCGGCCGTCCTCGCCAAACAGGCCACGACCATCGACGAGATCAGCGGCGGCCGGCTGATCCTCGGACTCGGGGCCGGCTGGAACGAGACGGAATTCCGTGCGTTCGGCGTCCCGTTCGACCACCGAGTCGATCGGTTCGAGGAGGCGTTCACGATCATCCGCACGCTCCTCCAGGATGGCGCGATCGACTTCGACGGGCGCTTCTACCAGGCACGCGACTGCGAGCTCATCCCGCGCGGCCCGCGGCCGAACGGGCTGCCGCTCATGATCGGTTCCAACGGGCCGCGGATGCTGCGCATCGCCGTGCCCCACGTTCAGGCATGGAACACCTGGTTCGCCGACATCGATAACTCGCCCGACGGCCTCGCCCCGCTCCGGGTAGCGGTGGATGCGGCATGCCGGGATACCGGTACGGACCCGGGCTCCATCGAACGGACGGTCGCGGTCCTCGTGCGTTTCCCTGACGGGGTCGGTCGCATCCAAGGCAACTACGCTCCGGCACCCCCACCACCGCTCGAGGGGTCGCCCGAGCAGATGGCCGATCGGATGCGGGCGTACGCACGCGAGGGTGTCGGCCACGTCCAGCTGGTCATCGACCCGATCACGCGCGGTTCGATCGAGGCGTTCTCCTCCGTCCTAAGGCTGCTGGATGCCTAGCCGCCGGGTACGAAAGTAGGGTCGACGGACCCCCGACCGCTCACGAGAATCACCCGGCCATGGCTCATGCCCGTCTTCGGGTGGTGCGGACCGTCACCGTGCTCGTCGCCGCCGCCGCCTTCGCGGCTGCGTGCAGCAGCGCGGCGCCCAGCGCCTCACCGTCCGTCGCTCCGACACCGCTCGTCACGCCGAACCCACACCTGCCGAGCCCCGCGACCGCGAGGCAGGTCTTCGCTGGGTTCGACAAGGCCGGTCTGCCCATCACGGCCAACACGGCGACCCTCGGGCCGGACGGCGGCGACGTCGTCACCAAGATCTACGCGACCTACCTCGGCTGGCCGCTCGACGTGACCGAGTACCGATCCGCCACCGCCCTCAGCAAGGCCCTCGCTTGGGGCGACGACGAGAAACCCGGCGCGGGCGAACCACCGATCGCGCTGGCCGGCGTCAACATCCTGATCACGTGGGGGCCGGCCCGTTCCGGACACTCCCCGGCAAAGCTCAACGCGCGCCAGACGGACGCACTTTCCGATCTCGTGTCCGTCGCCGATCTCCTCCTGTCGCCGCTGCGGACGCACACCAGCGTGCCGGTCGAGACCACTGCCGCTCCGTCAGCGAGTCCCGCGGCGTCACCGAGCCCGGCGAAGTCGCCTGCGCCGGCGAAGTCAGCCAAGCCAGCCAAGTCGGCGAAGCCCGCGAAGTCTCCCAGCGACTGACCCACCCGCCGGAACGGCGGTCGACGGCGACGACGAGGTCGTACCCTGTCGTCATGACCGACGTCGCGCGGGCGCGACCCCGATCGCTATCGAGCCGGGCCGAAGACGTGTCCGAACTCGACAAGCGGATCATCGAACACCTTCAGGCTGACGGCCGGCGGCCGTTCACGCAGATCGCAGCCGAGCTGGGTGTCAGCGAGGCGGCGGTCCGGGCGCGGACGAACCGACTGATCGAGCGCGGCATCCTCCAGGTCGTCGGCGTCACGGATCCGCTGAAGCTCGGGTTCCAGCAGATGGCGATGATCGGCATCCGCTGCGAGAGCGATCAGCTCGTCGCGGTCGCGGAGGCCGTGGCCGACATGCCCGAAGTCGACTACGTCGTCATCACGGCGGGCACGTACGACCTGCTGATCGAGACCGTCTGCGAGGACAACGAAGCGCTCCTGCGCTTCCTGACCGAGCGGCTGCGCTCCATCGACGGCGTCCGCGAGACGGAGACGTTCGTCTACCTGCGGATGGTCAAGCAGACCTACCAGTGGGGGACGCGCTAGGGTCGTCGGGCCCGCGCGTCGGCGTGGCCTCGGTGTGGCGTCGACGCACCGCGCCGTGTGGCTCCAACGGGTCGCGATGGGCCGTTCGACGAAGGCGCCGGTCTAAGATTGCCGTGTGTCGTTGGAGCCCATCCTTGTCCTGATCGTGATCGCCGTGGTCGCGAATCTCGTGATCATGGCGCTCCTCCTCGCCTCTCCGGCGATAGGGCGTGGCCGCGAGCGCGCGACCGCGGGCGAGGACCGCGGGAACGGCCGGTCCGAGCGTGCGATGGCGGCAGCGGCGGTCGTCGGGCGCGGCGACGACAGCGCGATACCCGACGACGAAGCGACGATCCGCACCTACGACCGCGTCGTCCGCATCGCGTCGTGGGTGTTCCTGCTCGCGGTCACGACGATCGTCGGCGTCACCGGTCTCTGGCCGCAGAGCCAGACGGCGATCTTCCTGTTGCTGGCGCTTGGCGGCGTGTTCGTCCTGGTGATCCATGACCTGCTGCCGGCGAACGCGCTCGGCCCCGCCAAGTTCGTCCTCGAGGGGTCGGTCGCGATCACGGTCTCGACGGTCCTCGTCGCGCTGACGGGCGGGGCTGCGAGCCCATTCTTCTTCGTCTACCCGCTCATCGTCGGCGGTGCCGCGCTCGTCGTCTCGCCACCGATCACCCTCGGACTCGCGGTCATCGCGGCGGTCGGCTACCTGCTCGCCGTCGTCCTCGGCTCGGCGCCCGAGGTCCTCGCGAACCCGGTCACGATCGCGACCGTGGGGATCAACCTGACCGCGATGGCGCTGCTCGCGTATGTCGCCATGGTGATCGCGCGAGAGCAGCGCCACACGCGCGATGCCGCGATCCGGATGTCCACGATCGACCCGCTGACGTCGCTGTTCAACCGTGGCTTCTTCTTCGCCGCGCTCGAGCGCGAGATCGCCCGTAGCGCTCGGTCGGGGCGTGGTTTCTGCCTCTTGATGATGGACCTCGACGAGCTCAAGTCGATCAACGACCGCCTCGGCCACTTCCACGGTGACCGCGTGCTCGCGGCCGTCGGCCTGGTCGTCAGCGAGGGTGTCCGACGGATCGACACCGCCGCACGCTACGGCGGCGACGAGTTCGTCGTGCTCCTCCCGGAGACCGATCCGACCGGGGCGTTCGTGCTCGCCGAGAAGATCCGGATCGGGGTCAACGAGCTGGATCTGGCGCTGCCTGACGACGCGATCCGGCCGTCACTCTCGGTCGGGGTCGTGTCTTATCCGGACGATGGCGGGACGGCCGACGAGCTGATGATCAGCGCGGACCGGGCAATGTATACGAGCAAGCGCGCCGGCAAGAACCGGGTCACGGGCGTGAACGTGCCCGACGCGAACGGGGTGCCTTCGAAGGCGTAGCCGGTCGCGCCGCCCGGGCTCGCTTCGTCGGCTGGGTCGTCGCAGGTTCAGCGGGCGCGGTCCCGCGCGGCTCCCAGCGCCACGCCATCGCGACGGTCGCGGGACGGCCCGGGGCCGCCATCGGCGGATCGACCCCGACCGTCGCCGCGAGGTTGAACGCATCGGGCGGGCCCGTCTGCGGTTCGACGCAGATGGCGTCGTCGCGCTCGTCGAACACGACCCAGAACTGGGCTGTCGAGCGGATGTCCAGGCGGATGACGCCCGGCCATGTCAGCCGGGGCGGGACGTCGATGTCCGTGAAGGCGTCGTCCCATGGCCGCGAGGTCGGTGGGATGGTCGCGCCGGTCGGCAGTCCGGCGGCGTCGCGCGCATACATCCAATGCGCGACGAAGTCGAGCTCGGCGGCCGCCCCGTCGATCTCGCGGCGGAACCATGGATGCCAGCCAAGGACGACCGGCATCGGGTCGACCGCCTCCACGGTGAGCGTGGCCTCTAGGCCGCCGGGGACCAGCACGATCGCCTGGGTGGCTCGGCCACGGAACGGCCAGTCCCGGCCGAGGTCCGACTCGAGCTCCACGCGGTGCTGGCTCCGGAACGTGACCTGCCACGCGCTATCGAGGACCGTCCCGTGGATGGCGTTGGGCGGCATCCTCAGCGGGAGCTGGTAGTCGCGGCCGCGGAACCGGAAGCGCCCGTCGCGGATCCGCCCCGCGAACGGCGCCATCGGGTAGCAGCCCCACCAGAGCGGGCCCTCGCCATCGGTCACGAGGATCTCGTGCCCATGGACGACGAGCGAAGCGATCCGCCCGCCCGCCGTCGGGTCGACCGTCAGCGTCGCCCCCTCCCGGGTGAGGACGACCCGATCCGCTTCCCCCGATGCGCCCCCGGTCACCCGACCGTCATGGCCAGCCCGGGCCGCAACAGGTATGGCGGCAGGTAGGCCGGGATGTTCGAGAACGGCAGGACGTCAGGGTGCAGATCGATCCCGAGCTGGTCGGCCATGAATGTTCGGCGCGCGACGATGCGGGACCAGGCGTCGGGATACTCGGCCGCGAGCGCATCGCGCAGCGGCGCGTCGGCGAGGGCGATGCCGTCCTCGATGTTCGTCGTGAAATAGGGCGTTCCGGTCGCCGGGATGATGTCGACCTGGAACGCCATCCCGGACTGCAGCTCGATCGTCGAACCGGGCCGGATCGGTGAGTTCACCCACTCGTCAAGGCTGATCTGGTGCCCGGGGTTGAGGAAGATGCCGAAGAACGGGTCGCTCAGGTGCCGCTCGATGATGTCGTGGAGGGCGCCCCCGGTCTGGCCGATGCGCAGGGCGCCATACCACTCGGCGACCGCCGCGAAATACGGGCCGACCAGGCAGTCCACGTAATCCCGGATCCCATCCGGCAGCGCACCGGCGTCCTCGACCACGAACCCCGCACGGCAGTTCAACGCACCCCAGATCCCGAAGGCGACGGTGAACGGGTCGCCGACTTCGACGGCTCGATCGCCCGGGCTGAGCAGGCCGTAGGCCGCACGCGGTCCGGCGGTGAGCATCAGATGGCACGACAGCGGCGTGCCGTCCCAGCCGAGCAGGGCGACGGCGTCGCGCTCGCGCAGCCCGGGTCGGAGCCCGCGGATGAGCGACAGGACGCCGCTCGATGTCGTGCACGCTGCGGCTTCCATCGCCGCGAGCTGCTCGACCTCGTTGATCACCCGGAGCCCGTCGGCGGCATCGATGAACAGGTCGTTGGCGTTCTCGACGACACCGCGAGGCCCGACCAGATCGCGCAGCTCGTCGGCGAGGAACGAGGGGACGTCGAGCATCGAGCGGTCGGCATAGGGCTTCCAGCCGATCACCGCGACGCGCGTCCCGTCGGTGATGCCCTCGTCGCCGAGGATCTCGGCGAGCGGCCGCGATCGATCACGAGGCTGGCCGGGCAAACTGAGATCCTGGAATCGATGACGCCGCATCGGAAGCGGAGCAGCGCCGGCCGTCCCGTAACACTCGTTCCCCACCAGGATGGCCGGCTCGCCGGTCGACCCGACGACCAGGATCGCCTCCTCGAAGCGCGGGTCGAAGCCCGTCAGCCATGCCATGTTGGCGCTGTGTTCGCGGTCGGCGTAGACGACGACCCGGTCGTAGCGTCCCTCATCCATCCGTTCGCGCAGCCGCTCCAGGCGGGTGGCGAACAGCGTGGCAGGGATCTCGGGCGTGACGGACGGCCGCCCGAAGTCGGGCAGGTCCACCTCAGTCAGTCGAGCGGATCGGGCCGTCGCCATCGACCTTACGGTGCCACGACCGGCGGGGCGGGTTCGACGGCGCCGGCACCCCGTCGAACGGTGACGACGCCATCGGCATCGACCGGCAGCCACGGCCCGACCTCGCCGTCGGGCCAGGTCACTCGGACATCCGCCTTGGTCGCGCTGCCAAGGCCGAAGTGGATCGGCACGAACTGGCCGCTCGCATGCCCGCCCCCGACCGTCAGTTCTCGTTCGGTGACGCGATCGCCGACCCTCACCGCAACCCACGCCCCGACTGCGTGCCGATTCGCCGAGTCCTGCTCGAGGTCGATGGCAAGCCAGTGGCCCATCGGGACGGGAACGTCGGCCGTACCGCTCCCGACATTCCTCCAAAGGTGGACGTTCTCGCGGCGGACGACCTGGACTAGATCAAGGAGGCCATCGGCATTGAGGTCGACCAAGGCCGCCCCGCGGCCGCGGTCGAACCGGACGATCCCCGCTTCGACGGCACCTTCGGTGAACGTCCCGTCGGGGTGCCCGATCAGGAGGTTGCTCGGGTCGTTTGCGGCATAGTCAGGCTGAGACTCGACGTTTCCCTTGCTGACGAACAAGTCCATGAACGTGTCGTTGTTGACATCGTCCCACTCGTCATGCCATGCGGTCGATGCGAGCGGGTGGTCCCCGATGTAGGGCTCGTGGGCGGTCGCCCCGCGGCTCAGAGCGATATCCGAATACGCCGGTCGGGACGGGCCTTCGGCGAGCGTCTGGAGCTTGTTGTCACCCTGGCTTGTGAGATACACCTCTGGATAGCCGTCGCCCGTGATGTCCTGGCTGGCGATCCCCATGCCCCAGATGCGCAGCCTCGCCCATCCATCGTCGCGCTTGTACGCCCTCGGCGCGGCCCCTGGTTCGATGCGCCAGAGTTGTTCTTCGCCGACCTTGTAGTAGTGCCGATCGTTGGACACGCGCAGGTCTCGGCGCCCCGACCGATCCCAGTCGCTGAACAACATCGAGAGCGTGCACCAGCTGGGTGATAAGGCGATCGCCGGGCCATATCCGGACGCCGACGGTGCCGGCCGCACGAAACGGTCATCGGGACACACACCGGTCCACTTGCCCTGGTCGTCGATCTCCAGGTAGTCACCGAACGCGAGCGTCGGAAGTGCCGCTTCGGGAGTCTCCCACGTCGCCGAGAACCCGACCGTCCATGCCGTTTCCGCCGGCAACCCGAGCGTCTCGTTCGCTCGTTCGAACCGGCAGTCGCCAAGTCCGCGAAGTACGACGTCCTCGCCTAGGCGGAGCACCACCAGGTCGAGGATGCCGTCCCCGTCCATGTCCAGCGGATACGCCCCAGTGACGGCGGCCATGTCCGTCGACGCGGCCGGGACCTGCGCGAATCGAAGCGCGCCACCCGATGGACTGACGTTCCGGAACAACGCCGCTCGCTCGGCCCCACCTGCCAGGTAGAGATCAGGCAACGAGTTACCGTCGCAGTCGAACGCGGCTACGCCTCCGCC
>DASSZA010000147.1:0-2091 GCA_035703005.1 Candidatus Limnocylindrales bacterium
CCGCTTGGCATTCCTCGCAGTCGCCGCGTTCGCGGCCGCGGCGGGGTGGGCGCTCGCGCACCCACTGCCGCTCATCATCGCGGCGGTCATCGCCGGGATCGACGTCATCGAGACGTCGTTCCTTCTCCTCGTCGTCGGCCGCGGCAGATAGCGGCCTTGACGGTGCATGTACGCACCGAAAATCGCGGAGTGCGGCACGTCCTGTAACCACATCAGAGCGCACCGCAAGGTACTGTTCGAGGACCGCCGGGGACAGATGGACCGAAGCTGGTGCTGGGGCAGCGACGGTCGGAGGGGGGACAGCGGTCGTGACCGTCATCCACGCCGCCCCGAAGCGGATGTTGCTGGAACGCGGCAGAGCCGTATCCGCGTTCTGGAAGTCCCGGACATGAAGATCATGGTCGCGGGTGGCGCCGGCTTCGTCGGTAGTCACCTAAGCCGCGAATTGCTCGCCGGCGGACACGGCGTTGTCTGCGTGGACGATCTGAGCACCGGCAGCCTCGGGAATATCGCGGATCTGTTCGGCCAGCCCGGGTATGAGTTCATCAACGCAGACGTGGCCGACGCACCGCTCCGCCAGGTCGATGTGATCGCCCACCTCGCATCACCCGCCAGCCCGATCGACTACGACCGGATGCCCACACACACCCTGCGTGCCAACTCCCTCGGGACCTTCCGGCTGATCGATGTCGCGGCAAGCGTCGGCGCCAGGTTCAGCTATGTGTCGACATCAGAGGTGTACGGCGATCCGCTCGTCCACCCGCAGCCCGAGGAGTACTGGGGGAACGTCGACCCTGTCGGTCCCCGGTCCTGCTATGACGAGGCCAAGCGGTTCAGTGAGGCGCTCGTCGTCGCGGCACGACGCGAAGCGGGCATCCGCGCGAACATCATCCGACCCTTCAACACGTACGGCCCGGCGATGCGGCGGAACGACGGCCGTGTCATCCCGGAGATGATCGCCGCGGCTCTCGATGGCCGGCCGCTCATCATCCACGGCGACGGCCTCCAGACCCGGAGCTTCTGTTACGTCACGGACCTGGTCGACGGGCTGCGTCACGTGATCCTCGACGAAGCGGCCGATGGTTTGATCGTCAATATCGGCAATCCCCGCGAGGTCACGATGCTGGAACTCGCAAAGCGGATCATCCATGGCTCCGGTGGGGGCGGAGAGATGCGATTCATCGAGGCACGGCCGGGTGATCCCGCGCGGCGGCGCCCCGTCATCAACCGGATGCGCGCACGCTACGGCTGGAACCCGCGCGTGCAGCTGAGCGACGGGTTGCGCCGGACGATCGCGGCGTTCCGTGCAGCCGACATGTCGCCCGAACAGCTACCCCGGCTGGTCGACGGCCTGGCCGCCGACGTCGTCGGCGCGGCCTAATCCCCTTCGGCGGTCATGGCGGAGACGCGCCTGTGCCACGCCCATGCCGTTTCGATCATGGCCCGAAGGTCGTGGCGAGCGCGCCAACCGAGCGTCGCGAACCCAAGCGTCGGGTCCGCCCAGACCTCGGCCGGATCGCCGCGCCGCCGATCGGTCCAGCGCACCGGGACCGGTCGCGAGCCGACGTCTTCGACGAGCTCGATGACCTGGCGCACCGACGACCCGACGCCGGTGCCGAGGTTCAGCGCACGAAGGCTGCTCCCCCGGTCGGACGCGAGGACGTCGAGAGCGCGGACGTGCGCGTCCGCGAGGTCCACGACATGGATGTAGTCGCGGATCGCGCTGCCGTCCGGGGTCGGATAGTCCGAGCCGTAGATGTCGAGTGGCCCGCGTCGCCGAAGCGCGGCCTTGATGAGGTTCGGGATCAACATCGGCGATCGATCCCAGTCCTCGCCGAGGGTTCCGTCGAAGGACGCTCCGGCGGCGTTGAAGTAGCGCAGGCTGATCACGCGGAGGTCGTACCTGTCTGCGAACCACGGAAGGATCCGCTCGACAGCGACCTTCGAGGCCGCATACGGGCTTTCTGGAGCGAGCGGCAGCGTCTCGTCGGCGGGGGTGCGCGGCGGCGTGCCGTAGACCGAGCAGCTCGACGAGAACACGAGCGCCGGGGTACCGGCTTCGGCCATCGCGCGCAGCACGGAGACCGAGCC
>DASSZA010000257.1:0-16342 GCA_035703005.1 Candidatus Limnocylindrales bacterium
ATCCCGACGCCCGAGGTGACGGCCGCCGCTCGGTCGGAGCGATAGAACGGGGTGAAGAGCTGCTCGATCTCATGGTCGGCGAAGCCGATGCCGCGATCTCGGACCTCGACGGCGACAGCGTCGGGATCGGGTTCGATCCCGATCGTGACGAGTGACCCGGGCTCGCTGTACTTCACCGCGTTGCTGAGCAGGTTCCGGAGGACCTGCTCGAGATACCCCGGTAGCGCCTCGACCGTGACGTCTGTCTCGGCGTCCTCGACCTCGATCAAACGGCCCGACGAACGCCGCTCCCGCTGGACGACCTGGTCGACAAGGCGGCGCACCATCACCGGTTCTCGCTCGACCTCCGACTGCTGTCCGCGCGCGAGGACCAGCAGGTCATCGATCAGGCTTTGCAGCCGCTCCGACTCGGCTCTGATATCGACGATCAGCGAGTCTCGTACGGCAGGATCGAGGCCGTCGCTGCGCCTCTCCAGGATCGCTGCGTCGCCGTAGATGATGGAGATCGGCGTCTTGAGCTCGTGCGACACGAGCCCCAGGAACTCGTCCTTGGCGCGGCCGGCCTCGGCTAGCTCCGCCTCACGGCGCCGCAACGCGCTGGTCGCCTCGCGTTCGCGCTCGAGCGCCCGCTCCATCACCCGGCGATCGAGGACCTGCTGGGTCACATCCGTCGCCATCGAGATGACACCGTCCACGTCGCCGGCCTCGTTCCGCACCGGTGCGAACACGAACGAGAAGTAGTTCGGAGGCCGATCCACGCGCAGCCGCACCGGGACCTCGTTGCCCACGTACGGCCGGCCGGTCTCTAGGACGCCGAGGAGCAGCGGCTCGAGGCCCTGCCCGCGAAGGTCGGGGAAGACGTCAGTGATCGGTTTGCCGATCGGATCGCGCCAGCCCGTGAGATCGAGCGCGACCTTGTTGACCATGTCGATGACGAGTCGCGGACCCCGCATCACCACGATGGGCATGGGAGCTTGCTCGAAGATCCGGTAGAGCTCCTCACGTTCGCGCTCCACCGCGCGGCGGCGCGCGCGGGACGCGCGCGCGATCTCGAGCCGCGCGCCGACCCGTCCGCGGAGCTCGCGTGCCGAGAACGGCTTCACGAGATAGTCGTCGGCGCCCTCCTGCAGCCCGGCGACCTGCGATTCCTCACCGGCGCGGGCCGAGAGGAGGATCACCGGGATCAGTCGCGTCCGGTCATCGCTGCGCAAACGGTGGAGCAGCTCGATACCGTCGATCGTCGGCATCATCACGTCACTCACGATGAGGTCGGGCGGTCGGCGCTCTATGGCTCCGAGTGCCTCACCCCCGTCGGCGGCGACCTCGACGGTCCAGTGGGGCGACAGGACAGACTCCAGGTACGCCCGCATGTCGGCGTTGTCATCCACGACGAGGACGCGGGCGATATCTCCCGACGCCACGTCCTCCGAAGCGTCCGACCCATCGCTCGAAACGTCCGTCGGCGTCGAGCGAGCAGTAGCGGACGGCAGCCAACCGAGGGCTTCCTCGACGAAGGGGCGAGCTCCAGTGGAGGCCGATTCCAGGTCGCGCCGTGTGCCGATCCGATCAGCGGGCAGATGCCCCCGACCGAGCGGGACGGCGACCGAGAAAGTGCTCCCCTCGCCCGGCCGACTCGCCACCCGGATCTCGCCCGCGTGCAGCCGAACCAGCTCCTGTACCAACGCGAGGCCGATGCCGGTCCCTTCGTGCGTCCGTCCGCGGGCATCCTCGATCCGTCGGAAGCGCTCGAAGATCCGGTCGAGGTCTCCGGGCTGGATGCCGATGCCGGTGTCGCGAACCTCGAGCCGGACTGCTGACCCGTCCCGTCGCAAGGTGACGTCGATCTGGCCATCAAGGGTGAATTTGAAGGCGTTCGAGAGGAGGTTGAGGACGACCTTCTCCCACATCTCGACGTCGACGAAGACCGGTTCGCCGATCGGCTGACAGTCGACGACGAGGGAGATCCCGGCGCGTTCACAGGCCGATCGGAAGTTGCTCGCGAGATCGCTGGTGAGTGTGGCGAGGTCGGTCGGTTCGTAGGCCGCATCGATGCGGCCAGCCTCGATGCGTGAGAAATCGAGCAACGCGTTCACGAGCTTCTTCATCCGCAGCCCGTTGCGATGGACGATCTCGAGACCATCGCGCACGCCGGCTGGGAGCGCCTCGGCCGGGAGGGCGAGCGTGTCCTCGATCGGCCCGAGCATCAGCGTCACGGGCGTTCTGAATTCGTGGCTCACGTTCGAGAAGAAGGCCGTCTTGGCGCGATCGACCTCTGCAAGTCGCTCGGCACGTTCCCGTTCCGCCTCGTCCGCTCGCGCGTCGGCCAGTGCGGTGCCCACCTGACCTGCCAGCAGGGAGAGGAACGTCGAATAGCCATCGTCAAAGGTCCGGACCGGGCTCAACCCGACCTCGAGGACCGCGGCCGCTCGTTGGTGGCCGGCGTCCTGGATCGGCATGAGGAGCAGCGACGACGTCGTCCGCGGACCGACCTTCGGGATGTCGACATCGACCGAGAGCCCATCGACTCGCTCGAGCCGGCCGCGTGCCGCGACAGACACGACCTTCTCCTGCGGGATCACCGATGGATCACCGAAGCGGGCGACGACGGTCCCAGCCTCGTCGATGAGGTCGAGTGTCGCGAAGGTGAGGTCGGAGCGATCGGCGGCGAGGGCGGCGACGACCCGCAGCGCGGCTTCCTGGACGGTGCGCGCGTCGACGGGAGCAGCCGCCGCCTCCCGGAGGACCGCGAGGCGACGCTCGCCGATCACCCGCTCCGTCGTTTCGGCGACGGCACAGAAGACGCCCGCGACACCTTCACCGTCGTCAGCAGTGATCGGGCTGTACGAGAAGGTGAAGTAGCTCTCCGCGACACCCTCGCGATCGACCAACAGGAGCTGATCGTCCGACCACGTTGATTCGCGGCGCTCCATCACGCCCCGCAGCATCGGCTCGATCACGTCCCAGATCTCCGACCAGACCTCGACCGCCGGCTGGCCGAGTGCGGCTGGATGCTTCGCAGGACCCAGCATCGGTACGTAGCCATCGTTGTACAGGACCAGCAGGTCGGGACCCCAGAAGAGGACGATCGGGAAACGCGACGACAGGCAGATGTCGGTGGCGAACCGAAGGCTGAGGGGCCAGGCCTCAGCCGGACCGAGGCCCGTGGCGCTCCAGTCGAAGGGCCGCATCAGCCGGGCGATCTCGCTGTCCCCCCGGAACATCGTCATCTCGCCGATGGCGTTCGGCGTCGACATCATCCCTGGATCGGAGATCGGGGCACGGCCGTCCTAACCGAGCTGACGCGGCCGTTCCGCCCGTCGGGGCTCGCGCGTGCGGTCCGGCTCGTCAACCGACCATACCGGGGTCAACCCGGGCGGTATACACAAGCGACCCTGGAATCGGCGATTGTCACCTCGCCGATATGCCTCTCACGACACGGAGCACCGGCGCCGCAAGGTGGGTCGGACGCGTACGCGTGCGGTGGTCGTGGCGCGTTAGGTGAGGACGATCTCCGGCCGCGGCGTCGTCAGCTGCCGCGTCGCCGCGCGGTGGCCCGCGAGCGCCGCGCGCTGTAGAGATGCCTGTAGGGATCGGCCCGCCGCACGCGAGCTGAACCAGCCGACGAGGAACCCGGCGTCGAACGCGTCGCCGGCACCGGTGGTGTCGGTCGCCGAGATCGGGGTCGTCGCGACCTCGAGGCGGAGCCGTCGATCATCTTCACGCGCCAGGACCGTCGCGCCTTTGGACCCACGCTTGACCACCGCGACCGTCGCCAGGTCGAGCAATCCCTCGACCGCATAGCGCCCGAGCAACGCCTCCGCCTCCGATCCCGTCGCGAACAGGATGTCCGGCGCGATCTCGGCGATCAGCGACCGCGCCGCCCGTCGACCGCGCGCCAGCAGCGGCCCGATCGACGCGAGATCGAGGCTGATCTCCGCACCGGCTGCACGGCCGAGCTCGATGGCGCGACGGCCGGCGAGCGCGAGCGGCTCATCGAGCAGCGAATAGATCGGCATGTGGACGGCATCCGCGCGGGCGAACCAGGCAGGCTTCAGGTCAGCAGGCGCGAGCTGCAGCGCAGCGGCACGGTCCTGGACGAACGTGCGTTCACCGTCGGGCGCCACGAGGACCCCGATCCTCCCCGTCCGTGTCCCTGCGACGCGGACGACGTAGGGCGTGACACCGTCGCTCCTGATCTCGCCGACGAGTGCGCGACCGGCGGCGTCCCGCCCGACCGCTGCCACCAGCGCCGACCTCGCGCCCAGGCGCCCCATCCATCGTGCGGCGTTCGACGCCGAACCGCCCTGCGTCAAGGCGATCCTGCCCGGGACATCCGAGCCGTGCTCGAGCGGTCGCTCCGGCCGGAGCACCACGTCGACCACGAGGTCTCCGACGACCACGATCCGTGGGCGGCCGGAGTAGCGTCGAGGCCGCCTCGGCCGGAGGGAGGGCATGACCCCGAGGATACCCGCCTCGCTCGACCTACAATGACCGTCCGACGGGCCCGTCCCCTGGCCGTCGCGCACGTGGAGTGCTGCACATGGCCGTGACGACCGACATCGACCGACTCGCCATCGACACGATCCGGACCCTCTCCATCGATGGCGTCCAGCAGGCCAATTCCGGACATCCGGGAGCGCCGATGGGCGCGGCGCCGATGGCCTATGTCCTCTGGACCCGCTTCCTTCGCCATGCGCCGACGCATCCCGACTGGCCCGACCGTGACCGGTTCGTGCTGTCGGCCGGGCACGCGTCGATGCTCCTCTATTCGCTCCTGCATCTGACCGGATACGACCTCCCGCTCGACGAGTTGATGCACTTCCGGCAGTGGGGATCGAAGACGCCGGGTCACCCTGAGTCAGGGCTTACGCCCGGCGTCGAGGCGACGACGGGGCCACTGGGCCAAGGGTTCGCCAATGCCGTCGGGATGGCGATCGCCGAGCGCCGCCTCGGCTACGAGTTCAACCGCGAGGGCCACCACATCGTCGACCACTGGACGTATGCCATCGCATCGGATGGCGACCTCCAGGAGGGCATCGCCTCGGAGGCGGCATCGCTCGCCGGCCATCTGCGCCTGCGAAAGCTCGTCGTGCTGTACGACGACAACCACGTCCAGCTCGACGGACCGACAGCGATGGCGTTCAGCGAGGACGTCCTCAAGCGGTTCGAGGCGTACGAGTGGCACGCCACACGCGTCGAGGACGGCAACGACATCGACGCGATCGAGGCGGCGATCAACGAGGCGCGCGAGGACGACCGGCCGAGCCTCATCGCCGTCCGCACGCACATCGGCTACGGCAGCCCGCACAAGCAGGACTCGCAGAAGGCCCACGGGTCGCCGCTCGGTCCCGACGAGGTGCGGCTCACGAAGGAGGCCTACGGCTGGGACCCCGACCGGACCTTCTACGTCCCGGCCGACGCCCTCTCCCTGTTCCGCCAGGCCGTCACGGACGGTGAGCGGCGCTGGGAGGAGTGGAACGACAAGCTGGCACGGTACGCCGATGGCCATGTCGACCTTGCAGAGGAGTTCCTCCGCCGCGTCGACGGACGACTGAAGCCGGGCTGGGACAGCGGTCTCAAGACGTACGCCGTCGGCGAGGAGATCGCGACCCGGAATGCCTCGCAGGACGCCATCAACGCTCTCGCGCCGGCCCTGCCCGAGCTATTCGGCGGGTCGGCCGACCTGTCAGAGTCCAACTTGACCGACATCAAGGGCGAACCGCTGTTCAGTGCTGACGAACCGGGTCGCAACCTGCGGTTCGGGGTCCGCGAGCACGGGATGGGCGGTGCGGCGAACGGCATCGCGTATCACGGCGGGTTCATCCCGTACGACGCGACGTTCCTGACCTTCAGCGATTACATGCGCGGCGCCGTTCGACTGGGGGCGCTCGCCGGACTGCACGTCGTCCACGTGTGGACGCACGACTCGATCGGGCTCGGCGAGGATGGCCCGACGCATCAGTCGGTGGAGCATTACGCCGCGCTGCGAGCGATCCCGAACCTGTGGTTCGTCCGACCGGGCGACGCGAACGAGACGTCCGCCGCGTGGGCACTCGCCATCGAGCGGCGCGACGGGCCGGTCGCCCTGGCGCTTACACGGCAAAAGCTGCCCGTACTCGAAGGGACGGCCGAGAAGGCGCGGGAGGGCGTGGCGCGGGGCGGCTACGTGCTCCGCGACCCGTCCGGCGGATCCCCGGAGCTGATCATCATCGGGACGGGGTCCGAGCTCCAGCTGGCGGTGGCCGCCGCCCAGGCGCTCGACGGCGGCGGGATCCCGACCCGCGTCGTGTCACTCCCGTGCTGGGAGAGCTTCGACGCGCAGGATCAGGCCTACCGCGACTCGGTCCTGCCGCCCGACGTCCGCAAGCGCGTGAGCGTCGAGGTCGGCGTCTCACTCGGCTGGGAGCGCTGGGCCGGTGACGAAGGCGCGATCATCGGTCTCGACCACTTCGGCGCGTCGGCGCCGGCCGGGACGATCTTCGAGCACTTCGGGTTCACGGCCGACCGCGTGGCCGACGTCGGTCGACGCGTCGTCCGAGACGGGCTCAAGGGCCGGATCCCGACACTCGATGGCGGGCACTTCGGCCACATGTCCGCCGGCGGACACCCGACGCTCGAGCCCGGCGAGTCCGGCGTCGACCGGACGGATGGGTCGGATCCCGGGCACTCCTAAGAGCGCGCGCTCCCACGCGAACGCGCGTCAGCTTCGGAGCCGTTCTCCGCGGGGGTCGTAGAACGGGTCGACGCTGATCCGGCACGGCGCTGGGTCGCCGGCGATCTCGACGCACCAGTCGTCGCCGTCGAGCTCGCCGTGGATCCACGCCAGCGCCACGGAGCCTTCGAGCGTCGGCGCGATGGACGCGCTGGTCACGTGCCCCACGCGTTCGGTCCCGCGCAGGACCGACTCGCCGTGCCACAGGACCGAGGACGGGGCGTGTAACGACACGAGCCGGCGATGGCGCTCGTCGTCAGGCACTGTGCGGAGCCGTTCGAGCGCGTCCCGCCCGACGAAGTCGACCGCCTTGTGGCGCGACACCGCGAACCCGAGCCCCGCCGCGAACGGGTCGTCGAGGGGGCCCATGTCATGACCCCACGAACGGAAGCCGCGCTCGAGACGAGCCGCTTCGAACGCGAACGAGCCGGCGTGACGCAGTCCGAGGTCGGCGCCCGCTCGGACGACGTCCTCGTAGAGGTCAGCGACGAACTCGGTCGGAACGAGCAGCTCCCAGCCGAGCTCGCCGGTGAACGACACCCGCAACGCGACCGCTTTGGCTCTCCCGACGTCGATCTCGCGACCGTGGAGGAACGGCCACGCTGCCGCCGAGACGTCGGCGTCCGTCAGGCGAGCGAGCAGCTCGCGGGAGCGCGGCCCGGCCAGATGGAGGGTCGCCCACCCGGATGTCACGTCCGTGACGACAGCGTCGGCCGGTAGCCCAGTGCGTAATAGACCCTCGGTCCGGCGCTGCGCGACGGTCGGCGCGAGGACGAGGAAACGGTCGCCGGCGAGGCGGGTGATGGTCGGGTCCATCAGGATCCCGCCCCGCTCGTCGGCGAGGATCGTGTAGACGATCCGACCAGGCGCGACGTCGACGTCGGACGTGACCAGGTGCTGGAGGCCGGCGAGCGCGCCGGGTCCGGCAACCTCGAACTTCGCGTAGGTCGTGAGGTCGTAGAGCGCGACCCCTTCTCGCGTCGCCCGGACCTCGTCGCGGACTGCCGGGAACCACGATGGATCGGCGAACGAGTAGCCGAACGCCGGCCCTTCCGGACCTGCCCCGGGCTCGAACCAGAGCGGCCGCTCCCAGCCACCTACCTGGCCCATCGCCGCGCCGGCCTGGCGATACGCATCGTGGAGCGGCAGACGCCGGAGGCCGCGCGCGGTATCGGGTTGTTTCCCGGGCCAGTGCATCGCGTAGAGCCCGCCGAGCGATTCGACGGTCCGCTCGTGCAGCCAGCGGCGCTGATCCGCCCAGCGACCCATCCTCGCGACATCGACCTCGACCAGGTCCATCGTCATGTGACCGGCCAGGATCCAGTCCGCCGCGGCGAGCCCGACGCCCGGCCCGAAGATGATCCCCTGCGAGTTCAGCCCCGCGGCGACGAACAGCCCCGGCACCTCTGGGACGAATCCCATCTGCAGGTTTGCGTCGGGCGTGAAGCTCTCCGGTCCTCGAAGGAAGAGCGCATAGCCAACGTCCGCGAGAGCTGGCACGCGCACCCGTGCGGCCTGGATCACTGGCCCGAAATGCTCCCAGTCCGGTCCCAGCTCGACGTATCCCTCGGTCGGGACGCGCGCCGGCGGCCACGGCTTGCCGTCCGGCTCGAACGCCCCGATGACGAACCGACCGCCGTGGTGCCGGATGTACATGTACCCGTCGAGGTCGCGCAAGAACGGCAGCGCGGGGGTCGCCGCCGCCGTCTCGTCGGTCATGACCCAGACGTGCTCGGCGGGATACAGCGCGACGCTCGCACCTGCGAGCCGGGCAAGTTCCGACGTCCATAAGCCGCCGGCGAGGACGACGACCTCGGCGTCGATCGGACCAGCGCTCGTCATCAACCCGGCCACGCGACGACCGTCCGGGGCGCGGCGGAAATCGGTGACCTCGGTCCCCGGGACGTACCGGACGCCACGATCGACGGCCGCTCTCGCGATGGCCAAGGCGGCCGGTCCCGGGTTGACCGTGCCGTCGCCCGGGAAGTACACGCCGCCGACCACGTCATCGACGACCGCGGCCGGCCACAGCTCCCGGATCCGCTCGCGATCGACGATCTCGGAGTCGATGCCGGCGTCTCGCGCGATCGAGACCGGCAGGCGGATCTCGTGGAAACGTTCCCTGGTCCGTGCCACGCTCAGCGACCCGACGCGGCGCATGCCCGGATCGATGCCCGTCTCCTTGCCCACCCGCTCGTAGATGCCGACGTTCACCCGGGCAAGCTCGGTCAGCGCATGCGTGCCGCGGACCTGCGACACGAGACCCGCGGCGTGCCAGGTGGTGCCATTGGTCAGGCGTCCACGCTCGATCAGGACGACGTCGGTCTCACCCGCCAGCGCGAGGTGGTATGCGATCGACGCGCCGACGATGCCGCCACCGACGATCGCGATCCGTGCCCCCGACGGAAGCGGGCTAGCAGGGAGGGTCGCGGCAACGTCGAGGTCTCGGTATGCGAGGTGCTCGGGGGCTGTCATCTCCCGGTCAGCGTACTCACGCACGGCCTCGCGACCAAGGGTCGTTCCGTCGAGCCGCGGCAGCGCGGGCTATCCTTCGACGATGCGGATCGCTTTCGCGGCCGATCATGCGGGAGCGGCGCTGAAGGACGCGCTGATCCAGCGGCTGCGCGACGCCGAACCGGCCCACGAGTACATCGATCTCGGCGGTGATGGGTCGGATCCCGATGACGACTACCCCGATTTCGCGCACCGCCTCGGCCAGGCGATCCAGGAGGGTGACGCGGATCGCGGGATCCTGATCTGCGGTTCGGGTGTCGGGGCGAGCGTCGCGGTCAACAAGATGCGCGGCGTCCGGTCGGCGGTCTGCCACGACACGTATTCCGCGCATCAGGGCGTCGAGCACGACGACATGAACGTGCTCACGCTCGGCTCGCGTGTCATCGGACCGGAGCCTGCCTATGAGTGCTCCGTCGCGTTCCTCGGGGCGAGCTTCAGCGGCGAACCGCGCCACGTGCGCCGGCTCAAGAAGGTCCTCGCGATCGAGGCGGCCGAGATCGCAGGCGCGGCCGAGATCGCAGGCGCGGCCGAGATCGACTAGCCGACGCCGGTCGTCGGCGCGGGCTCGGATGATCCGGGCGACGGCGCAGTACCTGAGCCCCCAGCGCCGACCTCCGGGGTCATGTCCGGTGGTGCCGCGACGAGGATCGCGCTTCGACCCGTGCCGTCCTCCGCTGAAAGCGCACCGACCGCGACGATCGTGTCGCCCTTCACGACCGCGTCGAACACGACCATCGAGCCGTCGCTCGGCTCGGGGAGGGGTTGCCAGCCCCAGCCATTCGGGCTCGCCCAGGCGCTCGCCCCATCGATGGCGATGATGCCGTGGTCGCCGGCCGGCACGACGATCGACGCGCCGTTCCCGATGGGCGTGTCCTGGTCTGGGAGTCTCGTCCACCCCTTGCCGTCGCCCGACCACCAGCCGATCGACCGCTGCTGGCAATCCGTTGCCGCCTGGTCGCAGCCGGGGTCCCACATCCCTTGCACGACATAGCCGGGGTCGATCGGGACGAGGCGTGTCGCGACGGCCTCCGATGCGGGATCGATCGGCGTATGCGTCCACGTCAGTGCGTCATCGGAGTGCAGCAGCACGGGCGGAGCGTTCTCGGAGCCGAGCGCAACGTATCCCCCCAGCAACGCGTGCGGGTCAGTGAGCTCCCCGAGCGTCGGGTCCTTGAGCGTGCCGCGATCGAACGTTCGGCCATCGGACGAGTGCCAGACGACGGTCTCGCCAGCGTCGTCGATGCCCATCGCGACGATGCCATCCGCATCGCCCATCAGTGACGTCGGGTAGGTGTCATCGGCGCCACGCACGCCGGCGATGCGCTGCCAGGTGCGGCCATCGGGTGATCGAAAGAACACGGCGTGGGGCCGGTCGCCGATCGCGTCGGTCCCCATCCCGAGGGCGACGAAACCCTCTGGACCCGATGTCACGTCGAGCATCTCCACCCCATCGAAGACACCCTGCGCACCGACGCGCGTCCAGCTCTTGCCGTCCGCCGAGAACCACCCGAGTCCGTCGCGCGTGTCGCCCTCGTCGCGATAGCCGACCGCCACGAACCCCTGCGGACCGACCGTGACGGCGACCGCCTGCTCGCCGTCACCGGGATCGGCCGACGCCACGCCATCGGCTGTCGTCCAGACGATGTCGGGCCACGGGACGATGTCCGCGGGAATGGGGCCGGGTGGGGCTGATGACGGGGTCGGCGGAGGCGCCGGTGAGCAGGCCAGCACCACCGACGCGATCGCCCAACAAGCGAGCCATCTCCCCCGCATCGCAAGCAGTGTGACGCACCGATCCCGAGTACGTGGAGACGTACCATGCTGGTCCCCGACTATGCTTCCGAGGCCACGATGACCGACCCTGTCTCGTCCGCAGTCCAGTCGCCAGACCTCGCGTTGGGGGCCGCGGAGGCCGCCTATCGCGCTGCCGTCGATCAGGCACGTTCCGGCGAATGGGCACGCCGCCTGTTCGAAAAGGACGCCTCGCTCTGGTCGGCCGACCCTGAGGTCCAGAAGGCCATCTCGGAGCGGCTCGGGTGGCTCGATGCCCCGGTCGATGCGGCGGACGACATCCCAGCCCTCGAAGGGTTCGGAGACGGGATCGTCGACGCAGGGTTCACGACCGCGGTCGTCGCCGGGATGGGCGGCAGCAGTCTCGCTCCGGACGTGCTGTATCGCACGTTCGGGACGAGCGAGGGCTATCTCGACCTGCGCGTCCTCGATTCGACGGACCCGGCGGCGGTCGCTGCCGTCCTCGACGACCTCGATCCGTTGCGGACGCTGATGATCATCGCCACCAAGTCGGGCACGACGGTCGAGCCGCTCGCGTTCCTCGCAGACTCGTGGCACCGGGTCGAGCAGGCGCTCGAGCACGTGAAACACCACGTCTACGACCGGCCTGGCGACGCCTTCATCGCGATCACCGATCCAGGCAAGAGCGTGGAGGCGATCCCTCATCACGATGAGTTCCGCGAGATCTTCCTCAACGACCCGCACGTCGGGGGCCGCTACAGCGCCCTGACCTACGTGGGGCTCGTGCCGGCGTCGCTGATCGGCCTCGATCTTGACCCCCTGATCGAATCGGCCAACGCGATGCTCGCGGCGTGCCGCGCTGAGGATCCCACGACGAACCCCGGGATCTCGCTCGGTCTCGCCATCGGGACGCTCGCGCGCGATGGCCGCGACAAGCTGACGTTCCTGCCCGACGACGAGATCTCATCGTTCGGCGCGTGGGCAGAGCAGCTGCTCGCCGAGAGCACCGGCAAGCACGGCGTCGGGATCGTCCCGGTCGATCTCGAGCCGCTCGGCGCCCCCGATACCTACGATGATGACCGCGCCTTCGTTCGCATCTCGGTCGAGGAGGGCACCGACGGCGGCCGCGAGGCGCTCGCCGATGCCCTCGAGGCCGCGGGTCATCCGGTGATCCGCATCTCGATCGCGGACCCGATCGACCTCGGCGGTGAGTTCGTCCGGTGGGAAGTCGCGGTCGCGATCGCCGGCATCATCCTCGGCATCGACCCGTTCGATCAGCCGAATGTGGAGGAGGCCAAACAGCTGACGCGCGACGTGCTTGCCCGAGCCGAGCGCGGCGAGCCGATGACGTCGAACGTTCCGGCGGTCCGCGCCGACGACCCTGACCTCGGGAACACGTTGCGCGACCACCTGGCGCGCCGACGGCCGCACCCATACCTCGCGCTGCAGGCATTCATCGCCCCGACGGCGCTGCGTGACGAGGCCTTCGCGCGGATCCGAGCGCGGCTCCGCGACGCGACGGGCAACGCGACGACGGCCGGCTATGGACCGCGCTTCCTGCACTCGACCGGCCAGCTGCACAAGGGCGGACCGCCCACCGGCTGGTTCCTGCAATTCACCGCTGACCACCCGCAGGACCGCCAGATCCCGGGCTGGCCGTACACGTTCGGTCAGCTGATCGATGCCCAGGCCGATGGCGACCACGCCGCCCTCGCCTCGCACGACCTGCCCATCCTGCGCGTCCATCTCGGTGCCGACCCCGACGCCGCGCTGGCAGCTCTGGAGCGCGCACTCGAAACCGCGCTCGCCAAGATCAGGGAGGGTTGACCCCATGCGCCTCGGGTTCATCGGTCTCGGTCGGATGGGCGCGAACATGGTCCGGCGGCTCGTGCGCGATGGCCACGAGGTCCACGTCTACAACCGGACACCGGAGAAGTCGAAGGAGATCGAGGGCGAAGGTGAGGGGGCCAAGGCGTTCTTCTCGATCGCCGACCTCGTAGCGTCGCTCGAGAAGCCGCGCGCGGTGTGGGTCATGGTCCCCGCGGGCGACGCCACCGAGGCACAGATCGAGGAACTGCTCGAACACCTCGAGCCGGGCGACACGATCATCGACGGCGGCAACACGAACTTCCACGATGACATCCGCCGTTACTCGGCCCTCAAGGAGAAGGGCATCCAGTACGTCGACGCAGGCGTATCGGGAGGCATCTGGGGACTGAAGGTTGGCTTCTGCCTGATGGTCGGTGGGGACACGGCGGCGGTCGATCCGCTCGTGCCGATCTTCACGACCCTCGCGCCGGAGGGCGGCTACCTGCACGTCGGCGGCCCGGGCGCGGGGCACTACGTCAAGATGGTCCACAACGGCATCGAATACGGCCTGATGCAGGCGTACGCCGAGGGCTTCGAGATCATGCACGCGAGCGACTACGACCTCGACCTCGGAGCGATCTCAGAGCTGTGGATGCAGGGCTCGGTCGTGCGGTCGTGGCTCCTGGAACTCGCGGCTCGCGCGTTCAAGGCCAACGGCCAGGATCTGGAGCACATCCAGGGATATGTCGAGGACTCCGGCGAGGGACGCTGGACCGTGCAGGAAGCCATCGACCACGACGTTCCCGCTCCGGTCATCACGCTCTCGCTGCTGACGCGATTCCGCTCCCGCCAAGCCGACTCGTACGCGGCCAAGGTCCTTGCCGCGTTACGCAACGAGTTCGGCGGTCACGCGGTGAAGACGGACTAGCCGTCATGGCGGGAACCAAGACGCCGACCCGGGAGCCCGCGCCGACCAAGGCACCGGAGGTGGCGCCGCCTTCCGAGACGCCTTCCGACCAGCCGATCCCCGCCCGACCGGCGCCACGAGCGAAGGAAGCGCCGCGCACCATGCGCGAGCTCCGCGAGTCGCGCCAGGGTCGTTCGGCCAAGCGCCCGTCGCGGGCCCGACCGACCGAAAACGTCCTCCGCGAAGGCCTCCGACTCGAACGTGTCCCGGACCCGTCGATCCTGACGCTGTTCGGAGCGACGGGGGACCTCGCACACCGCAAGGTCATCCCGGCGGTCTACCACCTGTGGCGCACGAACCTTCTCCCCCACGAGTTCGTGCTCCTCGCCCTGGGACGCCGGCCCTACGACGACGAGTCATTTCGGGCCGAGGTCCGCAAGTCGCTCGAGCAGTACAGCCGGGTGCTGCCGCTTGACGAGGCGGCCTGGCGCTCCTTCAGCCATCGCATCCGATACCAGCGTCTCGACTTCGATGACCCGAAGGGCTTCGACACGTTGGCCAAGCGGCTCGACGAACTGGATCAGACGGAGGGCACGCGGGGCAACCGGCTCTACTACCTCGCGACCCAGCCATCGCAGTTCGCCGAGATCGTCAGTGAACTGGGACGGGTCGGGCTCGACCACGAGCGCCACGACGGCGGCTGGCGGCGGATCATCATCGAGAAGCCGTTCGGCCATGACCTCGAATCGGCGAAGCGGCTGAACCGCGAGGTCGCCAAGGTCTTCCGCGAGTCGCAGGTCTACCGCATCGACCACTACCTCGGGAAGGAGACCGTCAGGAACCTGCTGGTCTTCCGGTTCGGGAACGGCATCTTCGAGCCGTTGTGGAACCGGCGCTACGTCGACCACGTGCAGATCACGGTGGCGGAGTCGATCGGCATCGAGAACCGGGGCGCGTTCTACGAGGAGACCGGCGCCGTCCGCGACGTGCTTCAGAACCATCTCCTGCAGCTGGTCAGCCTTGTCGCGATGGAGCCGCCCGCGACGTTCGAGGCGGACGCCCTGCGCGACGAGAAGGTCAAGGTCCTGCGGGCGATCGGCACCCATCCGGTCGACCCGTTCCGTGACGTCGTTCGCGGCCAGTACGGACCGGGCTGGGTCGGCGGCGAGCCCGTGAAAGGCTATCGCCAGGAGGACGAGGTCGACCCGCAGTCGGAGACGGAGACGTTCGTGGCCGCTCGGCTGATGATCGACGACTGGCGCTGGTCCGGCGTCCCGTTCTACGTGCGAACAGGCAAGCGGCTGCCAAAGCGCGCGACCGAGATCGCGATCCAGTTCCGCGCCGTGCCGCACCACCTGTTCAAGCACACCACGGCGTCGGAGCCTGACGCGAACCTCCTGGCCATCCGGATCCAGCCGGACGAGGGGATCATGCTGCGATTCGCCGCGAAGGTCCCGGGCCTCGGCCTCGATGTGCGGTCGGTGACGATGGACTTCACGTACGGTTCGTCGTTCAACGTGGATACACCTGACGCGTACGAGACGCTGATCCTCGACGGGCTCCAGGGCGATGCATCGCTGTTCACCCGAGCCGACGAGGTCGAGGAAGCGTGGAGCCTCGTCGACCCGGTCATCGACGCCTGGGCGCACGGACCGCCTCCGGACTTCCCGAACTACGAAGCCGGGACCTGGGGGCCACCCGAGGCGGATGAATTGATAGGCCGTGAGGGACGCCGGTGGCGGCGGATCTGATGACGACCGAATCGATCGCGCTCAACCGCCCGGTCCTGCGCTGGGCCGCGCGTGCCCGGACGATCCCCGACATCGAGAAGGAGCTGTCGCGGATCTGGGCCAAACAGGACCTGACGACCGAGGTCGATGGCAAGCCGGGCCGGCGTATCTCGGCCCGGACGAACGTCATGAACCTCGTCGTCGTCGCGCGTCGTCCCGAGACCGCGGAACGTGGCGCTGCCACGATCCAGGCCCTCACCGGTCTCCACCCGTCGCGGACGATCGTCGTCCAGCCCGCCGACCCAGACGGGCCGTCATGGATCGACGCCCGGATCGAGGCCCACTGCGTGATGCCGGTCGCGGACGCTCCGGAGACGTGCGCCGAGACGATCCATCTCATCGCCGGTGGCGATGCGGGGCGTCACCTCGTCGCGCTCGTGACGCCGCTGATAATCCACGACCTGCCGGTGACCGTATGGTGGCCGGGCGAGCCGCCGTTCGGCACGCGCCAGACGAACGATCTGTTCTCGGCGTGCGATCGATTGGTCGTGGACGGTTCGACCTGGGGCGGCGATGGCCTCGACCGCCTCGCGGACATGGCGGCGTGCGCCGACACGACGGGGATCTCTGTGAGCGACTTCGCGATGATGCGGCAGTCGCGCTGGCGGGAGGCGATCGCCTCGATCTTCGACGACCCCGACTTCACGCCATACCTGCGCTACCTGCGGCGCATCGCCGTCACCTACGCCACCCACGACGAGTCCGGCGCACCCGGCTCGACGAACCTCGTCAAGCCGGTCTATCACGTGGCCTGGCTGGTGTCACGCCTCGGGCTCCGGGTAACCAGCCCGCTGCACTTTGCCCGCGTGTCGGCGACGGCGACAAAGCGTGGCCGGCAGACCGGCGGGATCGCAAGGG
>DASSZA010000275.1:0-2936 GCA_035703005.1 Candidatus Limnocylindrales bacterium
AGCGACCCTCGGATCAGCGCCGTCGGTCAGAACTATCAGCGTCAGATACAAAGCGACCCTGTTGACGAGCCGGGTTTCCGCTACGAATGGGGTCTGAACAACACCGGGCAAACGATTAGCGGTACACGTGTGGAAACCGGCATCCGCGACGTCGACATCGATGGCCTCGAGGCGCTACGTGTCCAACAGGGCAAGGCGAGCATCGTCGTGGCCGTCATCGACGACGGCGTCGACTTGAGCCACCCTGATCTCGCCGGCCGGAAATGGACGAACCCGGGCGAGATTCCGGGCAACGGGATCGACGACGACGGCAACAATTACGTGGACGACATCAATGGTTGGGACTTCTGCAACGATGACAACACCGTCCACGACGCGGGGCACGACGGCCATGGCACGCACGTGGCCGGAACGATTGCCGCATCGCTGAACGGCTCGGGCGTCGTCGGGGTCGCTCCTGGCGTATCGATCATGGCGCTGAAGTTCATCGATGATGACCCCAACCGCCACTGCGGCATGGATGCCCAGGCCGTTGAGGCCATCGATTACGCCTTCGACAATGGCGCGAGCCTCATCAATGCCTCATGGGGAGGCGTTGGCTTTGACCCGGCCCTTGACCAAACGATCATCGACTCCCAAATGTTGTTCATCGCAGCCTCCGGCAACGACGGCTCCGACTTGGATGCGCCGGGCGCAAGCTTCTACCCCGCGCAGTCGACCGCGGCGAACGTTCTGACGGTCGGCGCGATCGACCAGGCCGGCCAGCTCGCAGACTTCACGAACTACGGCGCGACGAAGGTCGATCTCATGGCGCCCGGGACGAACATCATCTCGACCTATCCACCTCAGCCACCACCCGACGACTGCCCCTCGCCGTGCTACTTCTGGAGCGACGGAACGTCGATGGCCGCTCCCCACGTGACCGGCATCGCCGCGCTCGCCCTGAGTAAGGCGAGCGGTCCCATATCGGCGACCGCGCTACGGTCCCTCGTGCTTGCCAGTGCCGTCCCGCTCCAGGCGGCGAGCTGCTTCAGCGTCACGGGTCGACTGGCGAACGCATACCGCGCCGTGACCAGCGCGGGCCCGACCGCGATCCCGCCGTGCATCTACCGATTCGATGCCGGCTCTGTCGTCGGTACCGGGATCAGCACCACGCTCTCGTGGCAGCCGGCGACCGGTACGGCCACTGGTAGTTCGTACGTCGTGCTGCGGCGGCGCGACTCAGGACCGTGGTCGACCGTATCCACGCAGACCGGCCGGTCGCTCAGGCAGACCCTCACGTTCGGAACGGCATACCGGTACGCGACGCGCACACGGACCAAGGGCGGTTCGCTCGGCCCGGTCGCGTATGGGCAGTACGTCGAGACCGCGCTGTACCAGGAAGGCACGAGCCTCGCCAAGTACTCGGGCCGCTGGACCGCGACGGCATCGAGCACGGCGAGCCACGGCAACTTGCGCACCTCGACTCAGGCCGGCGCATACGTCGAGTTCCGTGCTGCGGCACTGGCGACAGCGGTCGTCGGCCGGCGCGGACCGACGAGCGGCAAGGCCAAGGTCTACGTCGACGGTGTCCTCGTCTCGACGATCGACCTGTATCACGCGACATCACAGTCGCGGGTCGTCCTGTTCAGCCGGGCATGGTCGACGGTCGCCACGCACGCGATCCGGGTCGTCGTCCTCGGGACGGCGGGGCGGCCGCGCGTCGACATCGACGGGTTCGCGATCGCCCACTAGCGCGCGGGCGGGCCACGGAACGGGGAACTGCCTCAGGACCCCCGGTAGGTGGTCATCGAGAACGGCGCGAGCAGCAGCGGGACGTGGTAGCTCCGGCTCGTATCGGTGATCCGCACATCGATGGCGATCTTCGTGAAGAAGGAGCCATCCTCGTGGGCCACGTCGAATTCGAGGCGGTAGTCCCCGACCTGTAGCGGCCGGTCGAGCAGGTCTCGGACCCGCCCGTCGCTGTCGGTCAGCGCCTGGGTCATCCGTATCGGCGCCTCACCGATATCCACCCGGTACAAGGTCACGTGGACCGCGCTCGCCGGCACCCCACGCTCCGTATCGAGGACGTGGGTGCTGATGGTGGGGCGCTGCTGTCCGGGCTCCGCGGCCACGCTATCCTCCGGGCATGGGTACGCTGCGGATCGAGGTCGGTGACCTGCACTTTACCGCCCGCTGGGAGCCGGAGGCGCCCCAGACGATCGACGCGATCCGGCGGATGCTCCCGAACTAGTCGAAGCTGATCCACTGCCGCTGGTCCGGCGAGTCGACCTGGATCCCGTACGGCGACTTCCGCCCTGGCATCGATTACGAGAACCACACCTCGCACCCTTCCCCCGGGATGCTGGCGATGTACCCCGGTGGTATCAGCGAGTGCGAGATCTTCTTCCCGTACGGCGCCTGCACGACGTCATCGAAGGTCGGGCAGCTTGCTGCGAACCACTTCGCGTCGATCGTCCCCGACGACGGCTGGCAGGATCGACTCCGCGAGGTCGGCCGACGGGCGCTGTGGGACGGCGCGCAACCGATCCGCATCTCGGAGACCGAGGCCTGACCGAGCTCGTCATCCGCGGTGGCACGGTCGTCACCTCGCAGGGGTCACGCTTCGCCGACATCGCGGTCGACGCCGGACGCATCACCGCGGTCGAACCCTCGCTTGAGGGCGCAGCCGCTGCCGCCGACCGGGTGATCGAGGCAACCGGGATGCTGGTCCTCCCCGGTGCCGTCGACGTCCACACCCACACGCGTGTCGCGACCGACAGCGAGCCCGACCGCTTCTTCCAGGACTCGGTCGCCGCGGCGTATGGCGGCACGACGTCGTTCCTGTCGTTCAACAACCCGGGGACGGGTTCCTCGCCGGCGGCCGAGCGATCGCTCCGCACCGGGTTGGCGGAATGGCGTAGTGCTACGGATAGCGATAGTGCGATCGACTACGG
>DASSZA010000277.1:0-5013 GCA_035703005.1 Candidatus Limnocylindrales bacterium
AGCGACGCGACAGCGGCGCGTTCATCGGCTTCACCGGGCTCGCCGACGTGCCGTGGGATGCGCAGTTCACGCCGGCCATCGAGGTCGGCTGGCGACTCGCACCCGAGGCATGGGGACACGGCTACGCGACCGAGGCCGCCCGCGAGGCTGTTCGATTCGGCTTCGAAGATGCGAGCCTCGACGAGATCGTGTCGTTCACCGTGCCGGCCAACGTCCGCTCACGCGCGGTCATGGAGCGACTCGGGATGACCCACGACCCAGCGGATGACTTCGATCATCCGCGTTTGCCGGAGGGTCACCCGTTGCGCCGGCATGTGCTCTACCGGATTGACCGTCCGTCGTGGATGGCGACGCGGCTTAGGGGCACCTGACGCTGCGGCGCAAACGTTCCCGATCTGGTGAGGTCCCGAAAACGGAAGTCGCCGGCCCACCGGGCCGGCGACTTCGTTGTTGCCGCGGGTTAAGCGTTCAGGTGTCGCGAGCGTTCAGGATCCTGGGATCGTCGGGGGCGTCAGCGTCCCAGACTCCACCGTCTCGAAACCCGTAAGGTCGAGCGTGGGGAGATCGACTGCCTTCAGCCAGGCGTCGCAGTCGCTTGCAGTCGCTGCGTCCTCCGAAACCCAGATCCCGATCTTCGCGGGCGAGCCAAGCTTCATGATGACCGCCGACCAGTCTCCGGCGCGCCCGCCTTCGACGTTCGACTTCTCAGTCTTGCCGCCAACGGCCCACATGTCGCCGCTCTGCGCGGCACAGCCGAGTTTCACGGTGTGGGTGCCGGTGCCGATCTGCGTGACGGCCGAACCGGACACGCTCGTGCCATCGGCGACCGCGTCGACGGTCGTCGTCGAGGGCTGGCCGTGGTACTTGAATTGGACCGCCCCACCGAACGCGCCGCTCTGGCTTGGGCTCGCCGCTGCCGGCGCCGATGCCGCCGGTGGTGCGGCACTGGGCGTCGACCCCGCACAGCCGACCACGAACAACACGCTGACGAGGACGCCGAGGACCGTTCGCATACTCATTCCTCCTGTGGGGTTCCGTACCGATCTGGAAGGAATGGCGTCGAAAAGCCGCAGATTGTCGAAAAAAAGAAAGTCGCCGGCTCCCCAAAGCCGGCGACTTCGATGCGTGCGGGTTGAGACCGCTACTTCGCGAGCCGCTGCCAGGTGAGCGCGTACTCGCCTCGACCCATGGAGAGACGACCGCCCGGCAGCCGGATGGGATCGGCGTTTCCGGCGACATCAAGGACGACGAGGACGGCGGAGCCGGTCTCCTGACTGCCCTGCCAGTCGATGACCGCGATCTTCGACCCGTCCGGCGACCAGACCGGAGCGTTGCTCCCGTGGTACCCGGGTAGCGTCTTCAGGAGCTTGCCGGTGGCGTCGGTGATGACGACCTGCCATCCCTTGCCGCTGTTGTCCTCGCTCATGTAGGCGATCTGCGACCCGTCGGGCGAGAACGACGCGTTCTTGGCGGACTTGGCGCCGGGCGAGATCAGACGTTCCGTGGCGCCATCGAAGCCGACCAGGTAGACGCCTAGGGCGCCGTTCGGATCGCCAGCGGAATACAGGATCGTGGAGCCATCCGGACTCCATTCACCGTCGGAGTCCCCACCTTCCGTACTTCGGATGTGGTTCAGCTTCTGGGCGTTCTTGCCATCGACGTCGACGACATAGCTGTCCGTGTACCCGCCGGGGTCGACGCCGACCAACAGACGCGCGCCGTCGGGAGACCACACAGGCCCCCACGCGTCGCCAGGCAGAGTGGTGATCACGTGGCGGGACGAGCCGTCCGCGGCCGTGATCGCGATCTGCAACGGGGACTTGTCGGGCTTGCCCGCCCACACCATGTAGGCGAGTGACCGCCCATCAGGCGACCACGAGATGATGCCGATGGGTGCGACACCGTGATCGACGACGATCGGATTCGATCCGTCCGCGGCCGCCACGACAACGTCGCCCGACGTCTGGTCTGCGTTCGTGAATCGTTCGTACGCGAGCTTGGTTCCGTCGCGGGAGAACACCGGACGGTTGAACGTCGGGTCGCCTGACGTGAGCTGCTTGGGTTTCGGCGACCCGAGGTCGGTCGTCAGGATCTGTCCGTTCGCCACCCAGGCGAACGTCCCGTTCCGCGCGAAACCGAACGGCGGCGGCAGACGGTGTTGTGAACCGACCGCGAAGAGCGCGATGGCCAGAACCAGCAGCAGAACGATCGCGCCGAGGATCGGTGCCAGCCGCGGAACGGGCTGGAGCCGTGTGGTGAGTTCCATGGGGATCCACCTTTCGGGGAGGAGCCACGCCGGCCGAGGTCGCATCCGTGACGTGCGCGCGAGGGCCGCATCGGCCACCGCGTCGGCGCCGTCGTTCGAGATGCGCTCGTCGAACCACGTGGTGATGAGGAAGTCGAAGGTTTCGTCGGTCATGCGACGGCTCGTCATGTCGCACCCCCCTCGGCGATCGGCACGCTGCGCGCGTCGGCATCGAGTGCTGCACGCATCGCTGTGATAGCCCGCTGGAGCCGGGAACGGACCGTTCCCGGAGGCAATCCGAGTACCGCGGCAGCCTCTTCGGGCCGCAGACCGAGGTAGTAGTACAGGACGAGGACCGCCCGTTGATCGACGGCGAGCCGTCGGAACCCGCGGTCGAGCTGATCGTGATCGAGCAGCCGACCGATCGGGTCGGGCGCGGGTAGGTCGAGAGCTGGAAGCTGGACTTCGCGAACGTGCCGGCTGCGCGTCTTGCGCGCTTCGCGATAGCACGCGTTGACGAGCATCCGGTGCAGCCAGGCCTCGAAGCGGTCAGGGTCGCGCAGACCGTGGATGTGACGCCAGGCGGCGACGAGCGCGTCCTGCGTCGCGTCCTCGGCGGACGCCTCGTCGTGGAGGATCAGTCGCGCGATGACCAGGAGTCGACCGACCGAGGCGCGCGTCAACTCACTGAACGCGTCATGGTCGCCGGCCATCGCCCGCTCCACGAGATCCCGCTGCATCGGGCCTCCGATGGGTGCGCGTCCGACTTGGTCGCGCTACAGCCTATGAGTCATCGTCGCCCACATCTATCTCCGATTTCGATGAAACAAGGCCATTCGCGGAGGTTGTGACCAAGCGATAGCCGCTGAGTGGTACCGTTTGGCCCCGCCCCATGTCGGGCCTCCGCGTGGTCGCCTCCTCGAACGGACCGTGCGCTGCGATCGGGTTCGAGAAAACGGGAGATCATCATGGCCACTGGTACGGTCAAGCGCGTCGTCGCAGACCGCGGATTCGGCTTCATCGAGGCCGAGGATGGGAAGGAATACTTCTTCCACCGCAACAGCCTCGAAGGTTCCCTCGACTTCGACCGTCTAGCCGGCGGCGAGCGGGTCGAGTTCGACGTCGAGCAGAGTCCCAAGGGCCCACGCGCGAACAAAGTCCGCGCAGCCTAAGCACGTCGCGGCTGACTAGCCGCGACACATAAGCCTCGGCCCGGGTCAGCCATGGCCCGGGCCGACTGATTCGTCCGAACGTAGGGAGTCTGGGATGAAGATCGGCGCGATCGTCCCGCAGGGTTGGGTCGGCGAATATGACGGCTGGGATCCACTGACTGCCTGGAAACGGACGACAGAGGTCGCCCAGCAAGCGGATCGGCTCGGGTTCGAGTCGATCTGGTTGTTCGACCACTTTCACACCGTCCCCAGACCGACCGACGAGATCACGTTCGAGTCGTTCACGTCGCTGTCGGCCCTGGCCGCGATGACGAACCGCGTGCGTCTCGGCCACATCGTGATCTGCACCGCGTTCCGGAACCCGGCACTCACAGCGAAGATGATCTCGACGATGGACACGATCAGCGAAGGTCGGATGGAGCTCGGGATCGGGGCGGGGTGGAAGCGCGATGAATGGCTCGCCTACGGCTACGGGTTCCCAGAGACCCGCGAGCGTCTCGCTCGTCTCGGAGATGACCTCGAGGTGATCAGCAGGATGCTGGCCGGCGACAAGCACCAGCACGCGACGTACGAGGGTCGGTATAGCAAGGTCCGCGATGCGATCAACGTCCCGAAGCCGATCCAGCGGCCGCGCGTCCCGATCATGGTCGGCGGAAACGGCCCGAACGTGACATGGCGGCTCGCGGCGCGGCTGGCCGATGAGCTGAACCTCGACGGGTTGTCGCCGGAGGAGGTCCGCGATGCGCTGCCGACGATCCACTCGCGCTGCGAGGAGGTCGACCGCGACCCGGCGACGCTCGCGGTCTCGGTCCACATCTGGACGGAGACGCTGAGTATCCCCGGCCGGCGGCGCGTCGACTTGCTCGCCGCCTACCGCGAGACCGGTGTCGACCGCGTCATGGGGCTCGACACGGGCACGGCGACGTCGGACGAGGCGCTCGACATGCTCGCAGATGACGCTCGATCCGCCGGGGTCGAACTGGCCTAGGTGGAGCGGCGCACACGATCCCTTCGGCACTGGTCCGAACCGAGCCCTGACCCGAGAATGGACGAACGTGCCGGGCTTCGGACCCGGGAGGGCTGTCGCGCTTCGAGCGAGGTGACACCATGGCCGTCAAGCAACGGGACCGAATCGTGATCGACTCCGACAAGGTGGGGCAGCCCCCGCGGGAGGGCGAGATCCTGCAGGTCATCGAGGCGTCGTATGGCACGCGATACCGCGTCGCCTGGGATGACGGACACGAGTCGACGATCCATCCGACCGCCGGAAGCGCCCGGATCATCCACGCCGCCGGCAAGGGCGCAAGTCGGAAGAGCTAGCGCGTTCGATCAGTCCACGTCGGCGACGCGTTTCACGGGATGGTTCGCCCGGAACATGTCGGTCGGGTCGTAGCGCTCCTTGACGGCAAGGAGCCGGTCGAAGGTCGCCTCCGGGTAGATGGTCCGCGGATCGACCCGGGTCTCCGCGAAGTTCAGGTAGCGCCGACCGCTGTCCCATGGCGCCATCGCCTCGAGGACCCGCTGCGCGTGATCCTCGACCGCGACGAGCATCTCGGGATCGAACGCCAGGCCGAACGTGAACAGCACGAACGGTTG
>DASSZA010000271.1:0-5260 GCA_035703005.1 Candidatus Limnocylindrales bacterium
ATGGCATCGGCGTCATAGCTCGACCACGCCGCGATGTACCGATCGAGCCACGCTTGGACGTCATCACGGGTCATGCGGGCAGTACCTCCAGGGCGCGGTCGATCCGGGCGAGCACCCGCTCGCGGCCAAGGGCGACGAGCGTGTCGAACAATGGCGGCGTGGCGGTCCGCCCTGTCACGGCTACCCGGATCGCCATGAACAGATCGCCCGCCTTCCAGCCACGCTCGTCGGCGAGCGCTCGGAGCGGCGGCTCCAGCTCATCGGCCTCGAACGACACGTCGCCGACGGCGTCGATCGTCTCGCGCGCGGCCGTCAGGCCCGCCCGAGTCGTCGCCGCGTCCCAGCGCTTCGGCACGAGCGTGGTGGCGTCGAGGTCGACGTCGTCGACCCACAGGAACCCGACGAGGTCGCCGATCGCGCCGAGCGTCGGAAGGCGCTCCTGGATGACCGGCAACAAGGCGCGGATCTCCTCGTCGGTCGGCATCCGTGTGATCCGCCCGGCGACGAGCTCAGCTTCGATGAACGGCCGGAGACGGTCGATGAGGTCGTCCGGCTCGAGCCGGCGGATCCACTGCCCGTTGAGCCATACGAGCCGCTCCCGGTCGAACACCGCCCCGCCCTTGTGGACCTCGGTGATGTCGAACCGGGCGATCAGCTCGTCGAGCGAGAGGATCTCCTCCTCGGTGCCGGTCGACCAGCCGAGGAGCGCCAGGTAGTTGACCAGCGCCTCCTTGATGAAGCCTTCCGCGATGTAGTCGTCGATCGCGGTCTGGCTCTTGCGCTTGCTCATCTTGGTCCGGTCGGGGTTGAGGATGAGCGGCAGGTGGGCGAACCGCGGCACGTCGTAGCCGAGCGCGCGGAACAGCAGGATGTGTTTCGGCGTGTTCGACAGGTGGTCCTCGCCGCGGATCACTTCGGTGACCTCCATCGCGGCGTCATCGACGACGACCGTGAAGTGGTATAGCGGTGTGCCGTCGGCGCGGACGATGACGAAGTCACCGCCGAGGTTCGCGACGTCGATCTCGACGCGTCCCCGGATCACATCGTCGAAGACGACACTCCCCTGCCCGACCCGGAAGCGCAGCGCAGCGCGACGGCCTTCGGCCTCGCGCGCCCGGCGCTCCTCGACCGTCAGGTGCGCGCAGCGACCGACGTAGCGCGGCGGCTGCTTGGCCGCTTCCTGCGCCTTGCGGTCCGCTTCGAGCTCCTCGGGCGTGCAGTAGCAGGGATAGGCGAGATCAAGCGCCAGGAGGCGCTGGGCCGCCGCCTCGTACGACGGCAGCCGCTCCATCTGGCGGTACGGGGCATGCGGTCCGCGGGCAGGCTCGCCGGCGACCTCCGGACCCTCGTCCCACTCGAGGCCGAGCCAGTGGAGCCCGTCGAGGATGTCCTTCTCGAACTCGACGGTGCTGCGGACGCGGTCCGTGTCCTCGAGGCGGAGGATGAACGTACCGCCGACGTGGCGCGCGTGCAGGAAGTTGTACAGGGCGGTCCGCGCCGTCCCGATGTGCAACGGACCGGTCGGGCTCGGGGCGATGCGGACGCGACTCGTCATCGCTCGGGGACCGTGTGGAAGAGGCTCGGGTCGGCCTCGCCGGGAAGGACGCGGATGAGCGCCGCCGGTCGGAGCCCCAGCGTCGCGCGCCCGCGGGGGCCGTCGAGCGTCAGCGAATCGAGTGACTCGGAACGCGCGAGGATCGTGACCGGCGCGCCCGGCTTCAGGGCCCTCGCCTCGAGGTAGGACAAGAGGCCAGCGTCCTCCTCGGCTTCCTCGGTGATCCGATACACGGTGGCCTGGGTCCCGGCGTCCATCTCGGACAGGCGGATCCCACGCGGACGACGCTTGGCCGTCGCCGCATCGATCGGGTTGCCATGCGGGCAGATCTCGGGGTGCCCGAGCATCTCGTCGAGACGGGCCTCGACGCGTGGTGAGATCGCGACCTGGAGGCGCATCGCCTCCTCGTCCGACTCGGCCCATCCGAGCCCGACGACGCTCGTCAGTAGCCACTCGAGCAGCGCGTGGCGGCGGAAGATCGCGTCCGCAGCGGCATGCCCTGCGGTCGTCAGCCGGAGCTCTCGGCCCCCGTCGTGCTCGACGAGACCATCGGCGGTCAGCCGGCGGAACATCTCGCTCGCGGCCTGGGTGGTCACACCGAGATGACGCGCGATCCCGGCGGCCGTCGCGCGTGGGCCGTCCTCGTTCCCGGCGGTCACGCGGAGCGCCAGGAGGTATTCCTGGGCAGCGGCAGACAGGTCGCGCGGGTCGTTCTTGCGGGGCATGGCTTCAGGATACCGGGCGGCTCAGCCGCCGAACCTCCCGGACGATCCCGTACCCAAGCCCGACCAGCCAGGCGACGATGATCAGGCCGCCGAGCAGCGACCGCCCGAACGCCATCCCCTCCGGGTCGCCGGTCGCGAAGAGCAGCAGGGACGCGGGGAAGACCGTTCCCAAGATCGCCAGGGTGCCGATCGTCGTGATCCGGGCCAGCCGCGGCAGGAGGATCAGGAGCAGCAAGGCGCTGAGCTGGACGACCCACGTGATCGGATCGACGATCGGGGGACACGTGGCGGCGAACCGCCCGCAGCCGCTCACCTCCCCGGCGAGCCAGCCCGCACCGAGCGCTACGGGCGCCCATCCGATGACAGCGCGACCGATCCGCGCGACACCCGTCGGGTGGTCGTCGTCGAGCCAGCGTCGGATCGAGGCGAAGACCGCATCGGTGGACAGGTCGCCAGCCGCGTAGTCGTGGACCGGCGGCGTTCCCCCGGGGTGAGGAGGTTCCGGTGTCGCGCGAGGCGGAGCGTTCGAGGAGGTCGCGGCACCGGCGGCGCCGGCAGCTCCGGCTGCTCGAGCGGCGCGGGCGGCACCCGTGGCGCCCGCGGCACCCGTCGAGGTCGTCGGCTCCCCTGCCGTGGCGTCCCACCACGACGACGTCGTGTGCGTCGGCGGCGGGGATGAGCGCGGTGGCGTCGATCCGGGGGGCGTATCGTCCGCGATCGTCGCTTCGGGCGGAGCGGGATCCGACCCGGTCCGAGGAGCCTCCCGCGCGGTCCCACCCGAGCGGCCACGGCCAGCACGTCGTGCTCTTGCCTGGTACTCCGGCCCGTGCTTGCGTGGGTCGGCGTACTCCTTCGGATTGAGCGTCCAATACGTCCCGGACGTCGTGCCGTACCAGGACGCACCGCCCCAGTCGGGCGAGAACGCCTCGGGGTCGACGTCGTCGTAGGACGTCGACCCAAGCGTCGCCTTCTTCCGTCGGCGCTCGTTCGCGTCGGCCGACTGACCGCCGTCAGGCGGTCGAGCGCTACCGCTGGCGGCGCCGTCTGCAGGGCCGGCACTCGCCTGGCCGGCACTCCCCGTCGATCCGGCACCGCCGGCGTCCTTCGGTGGCGTCGAGCCAGCGGGACGCGATGGCCGCCGCGGACCGGTCCGAGTACCCGGTCGCGGCCGCGGTCTGCCGCCATACGCCCGATACGTCGCTCCGGCTCGGTCGGGGTCGGCCTCCCACGGACTGGTCGGCGACCGACGCCGCGCGGCGTGACCGTTGCGGTCGTCGGGCCCGACGATCCGGTCGTAGGCGTCCTGGATCGCCAGGAACCGGGGCAACGCCGCCTCGCCGGCGGCGTCCGGATGGTTCGCCTTCACCAGCCGTCGATAGGCGCGCTTCACCTCGTCGAGGGACGCACCTCGCTCGAGTCCGAGCGTGCGATACGGGTCGTCGGCTGGCATCGGTACGGTCGTGGCTCCTGGACGAGCCCGGATGGGGCGGGTCGCCGGTCAGCCGGCGGCCGAGGTGCCCGTCAGCCGATCAGTTCGCCGACTGGCGCGAGCTCGAAGTCCGCGATGGATTCTGCCCCCACCCGACCATGTGGGTCGAGGATGGCCGGTCGGTGATAGCGCGCGAGCGACCGCAGCGGCTGACCGTCGAGGACACCGACCTGGCGAAGGGCCTCGATCGAGGCCGCCCACGTGCCGCGGTCGTAGCCGTCGCCGTCCTCGATCTTGATGGCGAGGCCCGATGGCGAGTCGAACAGCGTCCCCGAACGCGGCCCGCGGAGGATCGCGATCGCCCGGAGCGCCTCCATCCCCGCCTTGCTGATGAGCCGGTCCTCGGCGGCCTTCATCACCGATGTATCGAGCCGGTCGTGGCGGCCGCCGATCATCTCGGGGTTCGCGACGATGGCGTCGCGGACGATCGTGAGCGCCGGCGCGATCGACCGACGCTGATCACGCGCGGGAAGGGCCGACGGATCTGCGAGGAACGCGTACGCCTGGGCGACCCCTCGCAACGGGAACGCGTACGTCTCCACCCCGCAGCCGTCGATCGCGGTCACGAGCCGATCGGGCGTCGTGCCGTACGCGCGCGCGACGGCTGCGCGATAGGCGACCTGCGAGGGATGCTCGCGTTGCCAGTACGTCTCGAGATCCCAGCCCTTCAATCGCGATAGGAGCAGCGAGACGGCGTGCTGCCCCGAACACATGTGGCGGATCGCACCCGGCTTCTCGCCGTCGCGGGCAAGACGCGCGGCGGTGAGCGCGTCGAGCGGCATCCCCTCGCTGCCACAGGCGAGCATCGCCTGGCTCACGCCGGCTCGACGGAACATGCCCTGCAGCGTCCGGACGTGGAAGTCCTCGCCGGAGTGGGAGCTCGCCATGATCGCGATCTCGGGCGGCTCCAGATCGAACGCCTCGATCCCGCCGGCCTCGATCAGCGCGACGACGCCGAACGGCTTGACGGTGGAGCGGAGGGTCACGACCCGGTCGGGGTCGCCGACCGAGCGGATCAGCCGACCGGTCGCGTCCGCCTCGACGATGTCGCCGCGGTGGAGGCTTTCCTCGATGCCGTTGCGGACGTGCCGGACGAGGACGGGCGTGTCGGGTCGCGTTCGGTTACGGGTCCGTGCCCGACCGGTCCGGGTCGCGCGCTCCGCGGCAAGGGTCACATCCCCGAGCATACCGCGCACGAGTCGCCCGGGGTGTCGCCTACTCGACGCAGCGGGGGTCGATGGTCCCGGTGCGCCTTGGTCCGTACGCCCAGCGGACCGCATGGACCGCGGCTGATACCGTCTGTCGCGATGTCTGCGCACCGCGTCCCGCGCATGCTCACGGTGGGCGCCGCCATGCTTGCCGCCACGATGGCGGCTGGGTGTCTCCCGGCGCCCAGCGCCAGCAGCCCGACCGTGCCAGCCGCATCGCCTTCTCAGGGAGCCGAGGCGTCCGCGAAGCCTTCGGCGTCGCCCCGCGCCTTCGTCGCAGCCA
>DASSZA010000201.1:0-14458 GCA_035703005.1 Candidatus Limnocylindrales bacterium
GTCGGTGGCGCCGGCCGAGCGTGGGAGCGTCACGGTCGTCTCGCTGGCGCCGGTCCGGAGCTCGAGTCGCCAGACCTTCGTCTCGGATAGATCGAGGCGGGTGCGACTCGCACCCGCCTCGACTTTCAGCTCGAGTGGCACCTCGCCGGTGAGACCCAGCGTCCAAGCCGATTCGCGCTGGAGGAACGGCATCCCGTAGGACGTGTCCTGCTCCAGCTCGATCCCGCTTCGCGCGTCGCCACGATGCACGACACCGCCGACGAATCGACCGTCGACGACATGGCCGGCCCGTGCGACGGTGCTATCGAGCGTTCCGGCGCCGAACCGGACCCGGACCGACGCCTGGCGTACCCCGCCGAGCGGGATCGCGAGGTCCTCGTCCGGCGGGCGACCCCGTGGGATGAAGGCCGCGATCAGGAACCAGACGCCGAGACCGACGAGCAGCCACGGCCAGTATTCCGTGATCAGTTCGCCGGGCCCGGTCGCGAGCTGACCGGTCGTGCTCAGGAACAGGACGACGCCCACGCCGATCCAGACGACCGGCCACGTCAACGCCCAGAACGTCCAGCGACCGGGCCGTCGATCGATGACCGACGTCACGAGGGAGGCCACCCCCACGAGGATCACGAACAGCGGCCACGCCTCGCTCCAGGACAGGTCCATCGCCTGTCGGACGAGGAAGACGACGCCGAGCCCGATCAGCCACGTACCACCGACGAGCGCGCCACGGTTTCGTCGATTCACGTCGTCGCGTCCGGCGGCGCGGAGTCGGCAGGCGGCGAAGTCTGGGGTTCCGGTGGCGGCGGAGACTGAGGTGGCGGCGATGGCGGTTGGGACGTCGGCGGGACTGGAGGGGGTGACCCGGCGGTCCGCGATCCCCGGCCCATGGCCGTCACGATCAGCAAGGCACCGAGCCCGACGAGGATCAGCGGCCACAGCCAGTCGAAGTCGAACCGCGGAAAGATCTCGCGGATGAGGAAGAACGCGCCGAGAATGACGAGGAACCCACCGATGATGATCGCCGGGGACATGCCACCCGCTCGGTCCGGGCGAGAATCGCGTACTGGAGGCGCCCCAGTCGCCCCGAAGACGTCTTCCTCATCGGGGATGACGACGGCCATCACGATGTAGACGAGCAGTGCGATACCGCCCGTGAAGATGACGAGCAGCGCCCAGATGATCCGGACCAGAGATGGATCGGCGCCCCACGACTCGGCGAGACCGCCGGCGACGCCGGCCAGCATCCGGTCACGGCGCGAACGATAGAGACGCGTGCTCATCAGCAGCCTCCGGCAGGATCAAGCGCGAAGTTCGCGGCATTCCCCTCGATCGACAGATCGATGGTCGGCGCGCCCGTGGCGCCCTCGCGGGTCCAGACGTCGCCACTCTTCACGAGCCCCTGGTCCTTGAGGTTGTGCGCGAACGTCAGCTGCTCCGCGACCTGGAACCGCAAGGCAGCGCCGGGTGGCGTGCACAGCTCGATCGAGCCGGCGTTCGCGGACAGCGAGCCCGTCGTATCGGAACCGACCGTCAGACGGACCCGCCCGGCGTTGGCCGACACGTCGATCCGCCCCAGCGTCCCTTCTGACGCGTCGATCCGGGCGTCACCCGCATTGATGCTCAAATGGAAGTCGGTGAGCTTCGCGCCGCCGAGGCGCCCCGTGACCGAGCTCGCGTTCGCATCGATCCTGACTTCACCGGTCTGATCGGTCGGCAGCGTCACCTTCCAGTCCTGGCGCCGGACGCCGAAGCCGTCCGGCGAGCTCAACGTGATGCTCGTGTCCGTGCGCTCGAGGGTCGGGGTAGCGCCTCGGTACTTCGCGTCGACGGTCCAGTCGGAGCCTTGCTTCGTCGACAGGTCGAGCGCCCCGCAGTCGAGGTCGAAACTCGCCGTCGCCGGCCCCGTGAACGTGCCGCCATCCTTGAGCTGTTGATCGGTCGCCGTGTTCGACCCGCACCCGCCGACGTTCCCGATCAAGTTCGTGCCCGACGCGAGGACGCCCCCTGCCGCGATCCCGAGGACGACTGCCGCCAGCGCCGTGCCCAGCAAGCCGGCGGACGTCCGGCCGAGGATCAGCGAGACGCCGAGCGCGACGAGGAGCAACGGCCAGAGCCGCCACGCGTCCGCGAGGACGTTGGCATCCAGCACGCCTGCGCGAACGAGCAACGGGATCCCGCCGAGCAGCAGGAAGAAGATCCCCCAGAAGAGGAGACCGGGCCGTATGCGCATGTGAGTGTCCCCTCCCTCAGCGCGTCGGACCGCATGATGCGCGCGCGCAACACCACCCCGTCAAGGGCCGGAGGTCACACGCTCCCGGGTGTCAGATCAGGCGGAGCAGGTGGAGCGGGGAGGGGTACAGCATCACCAGCAGCAGGGCGATCGCGAAGAAGCCCACGACGAGCGTCACGATGAAGATCCGGTCGGCTTGAGGATGCCGATACCCGGTACGCCGCCTGCTGAGGAGCCGAATCCTTGTGTGGCGCGAAAGCATGCGAGGAGGCTAGGCCGGGGAGCGTGTCGCGCACCCACCGAGAAGCAGGCGCCGCCTTGCGGACGCTGGACAGGTGGCGAGCCGGGTGGGATTCGAACCCACGACCAAAGGATTAAAAGTCCCCTGCTCTGCCACTGAGCTACCGGCCCGGAGCGAGTGTACCCACGTCGCGGAGTGCGCCCCACGTGACCGGACGGTCGCTGCGGGCTACTGGCTCGAGCTGGTCGGGAAATCGCCGAGCGTGACGTCGATCGTCTGCTCTTTCCCGTCGCGCACGATCTTCACCGAGACCTTGTCACCGGGCTTGTGCTGACGCAGTGCGGCGAGCAAGTCCTCGACCGTCGCGACCGGCGCATCGTCGATGCCGGTGATCACGTCACCGGGCTGGATGCCAGCCTTGTCGGCAGGGCTTCCCTTCGGGACCTCGACGACGAGAGCGCCCTGCGACACCTTTATCCCGAACTGCTGGACGATCTCGGGCGTCAGCGCTTCCGGCAGCACGCCGAGGTACGCGTGCTCGACGCGGCCGTTCTTCAGGAGCTGGTCGACGACATCGGTGACGGTCGGCGCGGGGATGGCGAACCCGATCGACACTGATCCTGCGGACGGCGGGATATACGCCACGTTGACGCCGATGACCTTCGTGTCCGAACCGACCAGCGCGCCACCCGAGTTCCCCGGTGAGATCGCGGCGTCGGTCTGGATGAGGTCCACGAGCCCCGGTGCCTGGCTCGCGGCACCCGGGATCGCCCGATGACTCCCCGAGATGATCCCGGCGGTCGCGCTGTTCTCGAAGCCGAGTGGGTTGCCGAGCGCGATCGCCAGGCTGCCGACCGGTGGCACGGCCGTGGCGAACGTGGCCGGCGGTGCATCCTTCCGGTCGGTCTGGACGACGGCCAGGTCGCTCAACGGATCGGTCGCGAGGACCTTGCCGTCCGCTCGCTTGCCGTCGGCATAGACGACGACGACCTTGTCGACGCCTTCGACGACGTGGTTGTTCGTGACGACGACCCCATCGGCGTTCCAGACGACTCCGCTCCCCTCGCCGTTGTCCTGAAGGATCGATGTCACCGACGGCTCGACTTGCGCGACGATCTGGGGGATGTTCGCCCAGGCATCCGTGCCGGCAACGGCGCTCGTCGTCCCAGACGGGGCGGGTGGTGTCGCGGGGGACGCGCTGCCCGCCGGGGACGGCGATGCCGCGTTCGGCGATGCGCTCGAGTCGGAGCCGCACGCCGCGACGAGGAGGGCCCCGACGGCGATAAGGGCGGTCGATCGGTGGACGCGGACGACCATCGGTCTGTCCTCGGAGGGGTTCGGTCCGTGCCAGCATCCGCCACGGGGCGGGACGGTTGTCAGTACGCCAGCCCGGTAGCGGCTTTCGCCCGTCTATCGCTTAGAGGCGATCCACGCGTCGATCGCCGCGGCAGCCTCGCTGACCACGACATCGAGGGGCGCGGCGGCATCGACGACCACGCCGACCTCGTCGTCGCCGATGTGCTCGAGTGTCGCGAGCTGCGAATCGAGCAGATCGACCGCCATGAAATGACCCGGGCGGTGGATCATCCGTGCTCGCAACGTCGCCGCGTCCGCCGCGAGCTCGACGATGAACGTCTCGCCGGCGGGCACCGCGGCACGAAGCACATCGCGATATGCCCGCCGAAGCGCCGAACAAGCGAGGACCGTGCCGCGACCTCGTGCGTGTCGATCGGCAAGGAGGCCCGCGAGGGACGCGAGCCACGGCTGGCGATCCTCGTCGGTGAGCGCGATGCCGTGGCGCATCTTCTCGACGTTCGCCGCCGGATGCAGGGCGTCGCCCTCGATCGGCTCCAGCCCCAGACTGTCCGCGAGCGCCGCCGCGACCGTCGACTTGCCGCTCCCCGCGACGCCCATGACCAACACGTGAAAACAGGACCTCAAAGCGACGGATCTACGGCGTTCCGCGGAGGAACGGTCTTGCGACGCGCTGTTCGCTGCCTGCCCGAGCCGCAACGAACGTCAGATGCGAGGGGTATCGCCGTGTCCTCATCACGACGCCGTTCCTCACCGGAACATGCCCCGGCCCGAACGCATCCATCCAGACTCAGGACGGTGCCGGCACCTCGGTCGGCAACGGCTCGCCGCGAACGCCAGCGATCAGGTTCGCCGCAGCCATCTCGGCCATCTTCCCGCGAGTCGCCCGCGATGCCGACGCGATGTGCGGGACGATCAGGCAGTTGTCCATGCCGACGAGCGGATCGTCCATCGGGATGGGCTCCGGATCCGTGACATCGAGGGCGGCTGCCCAGATCACCCCATCCCGAAGCGCCGCCGCGAGGGCGACCTGATCGACGACCGGACCGCGCGAGGTGTTCACGAGGACTGCGGTCGGCTTCATCAGGGCGAGCGTCTTTTCATTGATCAGATGCCGTGTCACCGGAGAGAGGTTGACGTGGAGCGTCACGAAGTCCGCGCGCGGCAACAGCTCCTCGAGCCGAAGGTACGTCGCACCGAGCGGTTCGCTGACGGAGGCCGGCAGCGGCTCGAGGTCGTGGTAGAGGATCTCCATCCCGAAGCCCTGGGCCCTGCGAGCAACAGCCTGGCCGATCCGCCCGAACCCGACGATCCCGATGGTCGCGCCGTGGACGTCAGGCCCGAGCAGCAGCAGCGGACCCCAGGTCTTCCACTTGCGATCGCGGACGAACCGGTCGCCTTCGGGCAAGCGGCGCGCGGCCGCCATCAGCAAAGCAAAGGCGAGGTCGGCGGTCGTGTCGGTCAGGACCCCCGGCGTGTTCCCGACCTTCACGCCTCGACGGGCACACGCGGCGACATCGACGTTGTCGAAACCGACGGCGTAATTGCTGACGACACGGAGCTGCGGGCCGGCGGCGTCGAGGAACTCGTCGTCGACCTTGTCGGTCAGCAGCGTCAGTGCACCATCGACCCCGGCGACGCGTCGCAGCAACTCGTCCCGTGGCGGCGGTAGCTCGCCATCCCAGAGATCCATGTCGCATGCGGTGCGGACGAGCTCGAGCCCCTCGTCGGGGAGCCGCCGCGCGACGAAGACGCGCGGTCGATCAGCCACGACCGAGACCCGCGACGAACCGGCTGATGCGGTTCAAGGCCTCGGTCAGGTTCTCGCGCGAGTTGGCGTACGAGATCCGGATGTGCTCCGTGCCGACGCCACCGAACGCGGTCCCGGCAAGGACGCAGACATCGGCCTCCGTCAGGAGGCGCTCGGCGAACTCCGCACCGGTCAGCCCCGTGCCCGAGATGTCGGGGAAGGCATAGAACGCGCCGAGCGGCGTCGCGCACTTGATCCCGTTGATCTCGTTGAGGCCTTCGACGATCAGATCGCGCCGTGCCTTGAACTCGACGACCATCGCATCGACATCGTCCTGCGGCCCCACGAGCGCCTGGACGGCACCGACCTGGGCGAACGTCGGCGCACAGGAGATCGTGTTGATCACGAGCTCGCCGTAGACCTCCTTGAGGGACTCCGGAACGACCGCGTAGCCGAGCCGCCAGCCGGTCATCGCGAAGGTCTTCGAGAAGCCGTCGAGCACGATCGTCCGCTCGGCCATGCGCGGCAGGGACGCGAACGAGATGTGCTCCGCACCGTCGTACAGGATCCGGCCGTAGATCTCGTCGGCCATGACCCACAGGTCGTGCTCCTCGGCGAGCTCGGCGATCCGCTCGAGGTCGGCTCGGGTCAGCACGCCGCCCGTGGGGTTGGCGGGGGAGTTGATGATCAGCAACCGTGTTCGGGGGGTGATCAGACCCGCCAGCTCCTCGACGTCGAGGCGGAACTCGTTCTCCATCCGGATCGGGATCGGGACCGCGGTCGCGCCCACGAACCGTGTCAGCGACTCGTAGATCGGATACCCGGGGTCGGGCACGATCACCTCGTCGCCGGGGTCGATCAACCCCAGGATGGCGTAGAGCATCACGCCCTTGCCGCCGACGGTGACGAAGACCTGCGATGGGTCGGCCGGGAAGCCCTTCCGAAGCGTCACGTCCTCGGCGATCGCCTTGCGCAGCTCGGGGATGCCGGGGAACGGCGCATAGTGCGTCGCCCCCGAGTCGAGGGCCCGCTTGGCCGCCTCGCGGACGTGCGCGGGCGTGTCGAAATCCGGCTCGCCGATCTGGAGATGGATCATCGGGCGGCCCTGCGCCTCGAGGGCGCGCGCCCGGGCGCTGACGGCGAAGGCACCCTCCGTGCCGATGTTCTGCATCCGGGACGCGACCCGGCGGGCGGACGAGACGGTCATCGCTGGACCTCCCCGATTCTGCGGCGGCTCGCCGGCTACGAGTGGGCGGCTATGGAAGGGCTATGGCAAGAGTGAGCGGATAGCGAACGCGACATTGGCGGGGCGTTCCGCCAGGCGACGCATGTACCACGGGTACCAGTATTCCCCGTACGCGATCAGCGTCTGGACGCGGTACCCGACCTTGGCGAGTCGATATTGCTCCCGCGAGCGGATCCCGTACAGCATCTCGACCTCGAACCCATCCTTCGGGACACCTGCCGGCTTGACCTGCTCGGCGATCTGCTCGATGAGCGCCACGTCGTGGGTCCCGAGGCCAAGGCGGATCGGCCGCCCGCGACCCGTCTTGAGGATGTCGACAGCGATCGCCAGATAGCTCGCGTCGACTTGGCGCTTGTCGCGATACGCGACCGAGGCTGACTCATCGTAGGCGCCCTTCACGAGCCGGATGGCGGGATCGAGCGGCCGGAGGCGTTCGACGTCGGAGGGCGTGCGCTTGAGATAGGCCTGGAGGCAGATCCCGGTCCTCGGATGATCCGCGCGCAGCTGCTCGTAGAGCGCGACGGTGGCCTCGACGTAGTCGCTGCCCTCCATGTCGATCCAGAGGTACGACCCGATCTCCTCGGCCTTGGTGGCGAGTCGACGCAGGTGGACCAGCGTCCGCTCGGGGTCGAGATCGAGTCCGAGCTGCGTCGGCTTGACGGAGACCTCCCCTCGGTAGCCGCGTGCCTTGATCGCGTCGAACACGCCGATGTAGTGCTCGGCGACCTCGTCGGCCTCGGCGAGGTTCGTCAGGTTCTCGCCGAGCCGCGTGTACATCGATCCGATGCCGGCTGCCTCGAGCGGGGCCGCCGCATCGAGCGCCGACTCCATCGTTTCGCCAGGCATGAACCGTCGCACCGCGCGCTGCATGAACGGGAACCTCGGCAGGTGCTCCTTCAGCCACGTGTTCTTCGCGGCCCACAGGAGGACACGGCGCATCAGGAACATGCCTCGGTCATGGCAGTGCCTTCACCATGCCGCCATCGACCGGGATGATCGCGCCGGTCACGAATGACGCCGCCGGCGACAACAGGAACGCGCCGACGCGGCCGAGCTCGGCAGGATCGCCGAGACGTCCGAGCGGGATGCGCGCGACCGTTCCCGCGCGGACCTCCTCGGTGGTCTGCCCCGTCCGTTTCGACGTGTTCTCCTCGACCTCGACGTTTCGTGGCGTCAGGAATCGCCCCGGGGTGAGGCCGTTGATCCGGATCGGGGCGATCTCCGCGCTCAGCGACTTGATGAGCCCGGCGAGACCCGGGCGGATCGTGTTCGATGCCGTCAAGCCGGGGATCGGTTCGCGAGCCGAGGACGACAGGATGACGAGGATGGCCGGGCGATCGCTGTGCCGAAGGTGCGGCAATGCCGCGCGGATCAGCCGGACCGCGCCGAGGAGCGTCCCCTGGATCGCCCGTTCCCAGGTCGCGTCATCGAGGGCCTCGAACGCGCCGGGCGGCGGACCACCTGAGTTGACCAGGACCGCATCGAGCCCGCCGAACGCCTCGACCGCGCGTTGGACCGCCGATGCCGGCCCGTCGATGCTCTCGAGGTCGGCGCCGACCGCGACCGAGCCATCGACTGACGAGGCCGCCGCCTCGAGCCGCTCTGATGGACGCGCGACCAAGGCCACGCGAGCGCCCTCGCCGCTCAGTGCCGTTCCCACCGCCAGACCGAGCCCGCTAGATCCTCCGCCGATCAGCGCTCGTGCACCGTCGAGACCCAGGTCCAAGGACGCTCCTCCTCGGGTCGGATGGTACGCGACCGCGACGTCTTCACGAGGCGCGGCGAACGGCTTCGCCGGCAGGCCGGGCTAGAATCACCGACGTGACGACGTTCTTCGATATCGACACCGCGAACTCGGCCCTCGAAGAGGTCGGGCCGCTGCTGGCGACCCTGGCCGACCAGCGAGCGGAGCTGATCCGGTTGCGCGATCGGACGCTTGCGGCGCACGCCTCGGCCACCGGCGGCGGACCGGACCTCGACCCCGAGGAGGCGCAGCGGATCCGGCTGCGGATGCAGGGCATCGTCGATCAGATGGCAGCCGCGGTCGCGCGCATCGACGCGCTCGGCATCACGCTCCGTGACATCGAACGGGGGCTGATCGACTTTCCCGCACTGGTCGGCGGTCGGCAGGTCTGGCTGTGCTGGGAGCTCGGTGAGGAGCACGTCGGGTACTGGCACGAGCTCGATACCGGGTTCGGATCGCGGCGGCCACTGACCGAACTGACATGACCGATCGCCAGGTCGTCGTCGGCGAAGACGGTCGGGCGAAGGCGTACCGGCCGCTCCCCGACGGCGATCGCGTCGCGGCGGTGGTCGCAGGCCTCGAGGCCTACGATGCCGGCGATTTCTTCGAGGCGCACGAGCTGCTGGAGCCCGCGTGGATGGGCACGGCCGACCTCAACGAGCGCAACCTGATCCAGGGGCTGATCAAGGTCGCCGCCGCGGACGTCCACGGCGTCCGTGGCAACCCGGCCGGGATCCGGCGCAACCTCGAGGGAGCGCGTGATCGGCTCCGATCGGGTGCGAGCGGCGCCATCACCGGCGTCGATCTCGACGTCGAAGCGTTGCTCGCCGCGATCGAGGCGCGACTGAGTGGAGCGACAGAGCTCGGCAGCCCGATAGTGATCGGATGGAGGAGACGATGAGCATGGGACCGGCCATAGGATCGATCGATGTCAAGGAGGCGGAGCGCCGGCAGCGGGAGGACCCGGATGGGCCGCTTCTCGTCGACGTCCGCGAGCAGCACGAGTTCGACGAGGTGCGCGCCCCGGGCGCGGTGCTCATGCCCATGTCGACCCTCGCGACACGGATCGCGGAACTGCCGACCGACCGACCGCTGATGATCGTCTGCCACAGCGGCAGCCGGTCGTCGGCGGTGACCGGATTCCTCGCGCGATCCGGGCGCACGGATGTGGTGAACGTCGCCGGCGGGATGGAGGCCTGGGAGCGCCAGGGTCTCCCCGTGAAGCGCGGAACACCCGAACCGGGCGAGGGCGACCTCCGGGGGTAGGCACCCCAGCACGGCGGCCCGCCGTCAAAGGGCGGGCGTGCTTGGTGGACTGCAGGACGAGCACGAGGCCGCTCGAAGAAGGAGCTCGACCGGGATGCGTGCTTGCCAGGCGGCATCTCGGCCGCGGAGCGCGGACAGAACCCCGTTCGGCCTTCTTCTGCAGCCTGTGAAGCACGTCTCGAGCCGGGAAGAAACCATCTCCCCACGACGAGCTGCAGCGCGACCCGACTAAGCGCTAGCCGCGCGGCGCCGGGGTCGACGGACCACGCGCGAGACGATCGAGCGTGCCTGCTCCTTGTGCGCGAACGCCCAGCCGATGAGCAGCAGGATCACGAAGTCGAGCGTCCCGGCGCCCGCTGCATTCAGATAGCCGAGCTGCTGGCCGATCTCACCGTCGATCTTGAGCGCCGGCACGGTCGCGCCGAACGGACCGAGCTGGAAGAACGGCGCCTGTGGGGCGGTGTTCGCGCGAAGGCTCGTCTGGACGACTCCGTCCGTCGTCTGGCCGCCGACGACGACCGCATTCGGCCCGGTGACCAACGCACTGCCGCCGGTCAGGCCATAGGGAAGGTCACTCTGCGACAGATGCTTCCATTCGGGGACCGAGCCGTCGGTGAGGGGGATAGCCCAATAGACCTCGGTCCGCGGCCCGTCCTGATCCGCGCCACCGATCAGGTAGAGGGTGCCGTTCGCGGAGTAGCCAGCGGCGTCGTCCCGGGCGCCGGGCAGGTTGAACCGGTTGTCGATGGCCCACTTGGTGACCTTGCCCTCGTCGGGGTTGTCGGGCAGTCCTTCAGCAGGCGGGAGCCCGATGCTGCCGACCTGCACCGCACCGACCGGACCGACATCGTCGTGGCCGCCATAGAGGAACAGGAAGTCGCCGATGTTCGCGCCAAGGGCATCCGCCTGCGGTCGCGCTAGCTGCGCCTGCGCCTCCCATTTGCCGAGCTTGCCCGACGTATCGAACTTGCTCTTGAAGGTGGTGCTCACTGGCCCATCGGGGCCTTCCCCACCGACGACCACGACGCCGTCAGTGGTCGGTAAGGCGACGGCCTGTGCGCGAGGCTCCGGGAGCGCGAGGTCCTTCTGTTCCTGCCACTCACCGAGGACGCCGGTGACGGGGTCGGGCGCTATCGAATAGACGGAGGTCGTCGGCGCGCCGTCAGCATCGAATCCGCCGATCACGTAGACCGTGCCCGACACCTGCGTCACTGCGGCATCGCTGCGCGGCTGCGGGAGCGCCGGTCCGTCGGCCCACTTGTCGAAATTGCCGGTCCCCGACGTCTGGGCGACGTACACCGTCGACTGCGCCGTCGTTCCGTCGCTTCCGCCGATGTACAGGATCTTGGTCCCGAGCTGGACCGCCCGGCCGTCGGTGCGTGGCTGGGGAAGCGCCAGCTCAGGGGGTGACTCGTGCCATGGCACGAGGGCGCCGAGCGGCGCCGGACACGGCAGCGTCTCGTTCTCGTTCGAGCAGAAGTTGATGGGCGACCACACGAGCAGGCCGAGCTGGAGCGTGCGGTTCACGGTGAAGTAATAGGCCCGGTCCGGGATGTAGCCGAGCATCAGGATGATGATCACGAGCCACGCGAAGGCCTTCAGGCCGGCCCACGACCAGCCATCGGCATCGAGCAGACCGAAGAACGCGCGCCGCTTCGGTACGACGAGACCGGGCCCGAGGGCGGGACGGGTCGTCCCCGCGGCGCTCATCCGGCCGTCAGGGTGCCGGTCATGTTCGGGTGGACCGAGCAGTTGAACTTGTAGTCGCCGGCCTTGAGCGATGGGACCACGTAGTTCGCCTCAGCGGGGCCCGTGATGATGTCGCCCTTGAAGACGTCCTGACCTCCGGCGTCCTTGATCTCCACGTTGTGCGGGACGCCGCTCTCCTTGTTCGCGAAATGGATCACGAACTCGGCGCCCGCCGGCGCCGTGACCGTGGTCTGATCGAACGCCGTGCTCGAGCTCGCCGAGATCTCGACGGTCTTTGCGTTGGGAGGAACGGACGCTGCGGCCGACGGACTACCGCTCGCCCCGCCGCTCGCGGCTGGGCTGGCGAACTCGGCCTTCCAGCAGTCCGGGTAGGGCGTCGCCCCCGGGTCGGGCTTGTAATTCGGGTCGCGCCAGCCCGTGAACGTCATCACCTTGCCGGTCACCGGATCGATCTTCGGATCGAGCAGGTGCTCATCGCGGACGATGTACGTGCGATCGTTCGTGGCGGTGAGGAACGATATGAGCTCCTCTATCTGGCGGTAGTTCAACGGGCCGGGCGGCGTGCCCGCGTTCGACCAGATCGGCATGAGCGACTTCGGGTCGCCGCACACGTAGCGGCCCCCGACGGTCAGCACGTTGTGGATGTACGACGCGTTCAAATGCGCGAACAGCTTGTCCTGCCGGTTGAGTACGGGACCGACGCCGCCTTCGCCGTTCGCGCCGTGGCAGCGAGCGCAGTTGGCCTGGTAGACGTTGTATCCACGCTCGACCCGCGTGACCTGCTGCGCGTCGATCTCCTTGGCCTGCCGGGCGACCGTGAGACCTCCCGGCGCGCCGAGCTCGTAGAACCAGTAGAGCGAGATGAACAGGATGATGACGATGATGGCCAGGAAGCCGACCCAGCGCGCGTTCGCACTCTGACGCACGACCTGCGCAGCACGCTCGGGGCTGAACTCGATCTTGCGGATGGACGGCGCAGAGGTGAAGCGCTCGACGGGGGCGAGGTCGTCGGGCGGACGGACGGCAGGCAGACGCTGCTCGGGCGCGCGCTCCTCCGGCTCGCGGCCGGGCGTATCGGTCATCGGTCTCCTCGAACGAGGGTGGGGAGAGTCACGTGCACCGGCTCAGATGCAGCCGGTCGGGGTTCGCGGCGGGATGATGCCGGGCTGGCCGACAGCGACGGGGAGCGGACCAAGCGTGATCTTGCCGGTGTCGATGGAAAGGGCGCCGCTGCCGTCGACCGAGATGGAGAAGCGATCCATGCCGCGCGGGGCCGGCCCGTACTGCGGACCGTCGGCCTTGATGCCGAGCCGGTCATAGCGCGAGCCGTGGCACGGGCACTCCATCCAGAAGTTCTTCAGGCACGGGTTCGGCTTGCAGCCGAGATGCGGGCAGCGCTGGTACAGCGCGCGCACGTTCAGCGCTGAGCCGTCGCCCGTCGTGTCCTCGCCGGGTTCGAAGCGCTGCTGGGCGGGATCCTTGAGGACCACGAATGCGCGAGCCTCTGCGTAATAGGCGGGGAAGCCCTCCGAGATCGGCAGGTTGGTGTTCGCCGCCTTCACATCGTCGAGCGTGCCGATCTTGAGGACGCCACCGAACCCCTTGCTGAGGTTCGGCCACGCGAACGCGACGGTCCCGGCGAGGGCCTCGAGCGTGAACAGCCCGACACCGGCGCCGATGGCGACGCGCATCAGCTGACGCCGAGAGAGTCCCTGGACCTGCTCCTTGCGGAGGGCCTTGATCGCCTGGGGCGTGATCGCCTTCGGCTTGTCGATCGGTTCTACGTGGTAGTTGCTCATATCCCTACAGCGAGAAGTACATGCCCGGCGCCGTCACGTACGGGATCACGAACGTGTAGCCCGGCCCTCTGAAGAAGATGCCGACGAAGGTGAGGACGAGTCCGAGGATGCAGAACAGCGTGAACAGGATGACCGCCGTCTTGCGCTGGGATGGTCGCGTCGTCGTGATGTCGCCGCGGTCGACGTACGGGATCAATGCCGCGCCGACGAGCACGAACGTCGGGACGAGGACGCCCGCCACGGTCGGATGGAAGTAGGCGAGCAACTCCTGCAGACCGAGGAAGTACCACGGCGCCTTGGCGACCGCCGGCGTGACGTTGCCGTTCGCGAGCTCCTCGAGCGGGGCGTTGATGAACAAGCCCATCGCCAGCAGGAAGATGGTCATCATCCCGGCCGCGAGGAACTCGATGGTCAGCAGATGCGGCCAGGTCATGACCGTGTCGTCCGGTTCCTTCTGGACACGGACCACGGCGTCCTGCTTGACGAGGGCGAGCAGCCGGTACGGCCGCGCCGACATCGGCACACGCTGCTTGTCGATCTCGGTTCGCCGCGCCGGATCGACGGGGAGGACCTCGCGCCGCGTCTCGGTCGGATCCTTGGTATCAGTCATGTCGAACTGCCTTGCGGCCAGCTAGGGCGAGTCAGCGCGAGGCGACGCTGAGCACGCGAGCGAGCGGACTCAGACGTCCGTGAGCGAGCGGCGGAAGCGACAACGAAGCGATGGGTCGTCATAGCGGGCCGCTGATCCCACCGTCCTTGCGGATCCTCCAGAAATGCACCGTCAGGAATATCGCCGCGATCAGTGGGAGGAATACGACATGCCCTACATAAAAACGTAACAACGTGTTCTGGCCGACCTCGACGCCGCCGAGCAGGATGCGCGAGACCGGGGTGTTGAGCAGCGGTGCGTAGCCGCCCATGTTCGTGCCGATCGTGATCGCCCAGTAGGCGATCTGGTCCCACGGCAGCAGGTAGCCGGTGAAGCTCAGCATGATGGTCAGGAACAGGAGCACCACCCCGACCACCCAGTTGAACTCGCGCGGCGGCTTGTAGGCCCCGTGATAGAAGACCCGCATCATGTGCAGGAACACGAAGAACACCATCAGGTGGGCGCCCCACCGGTGCACGTTGCGGGTCAGCAGGCCGAACGTGACCTGG
>DASSZA010000219.1:0-6361 GCA_035703005.1 Candidatus Limnocylindrales bacterium
GAAGGTCACTTCCTGGCCGTCTGCTCGCTTGATGGTGATGCTGTTCGGGCTGATCGCCGTCACGGTGCCGTCGATCGCCAACGCGCCGCCGCCGCCGAACGCGAAGCGTGGCCCCTGTGCGTTGCCGCCGCCGGCGCCCGGGTCGAAGCTCCCGCCGTTCCGGAAGAAACCGCCGTTGCCGTCGAATCCACGCGCCGCCTGTGCCGGCGCTGGTGCGGTCGCCCGCCCGACGGCGAACGCGACGCCACCGATCGCGAGGACGGCAGCCAACGCAAGCGCGATATCGAGGACGCGGTTCGCGCGGCGCTTCGGTGGCTGGTTCGCCGGGACGACGGGCGTCGGGACCACCGGCTGCGGCGGCGCCGAGTAGACCGGCGACTCATCTGGTCGCGGCGGTGCTCCGTCTATCGGAAGACCCGTCGGCGTTCGCGTCGTGTCCTGATCCATGCTCATGACGAGATCTCCTTCATTCGTAGCGCAGGGCAGCGATCGGATCCAGGCGGGCCGCCTGGCGTGCCGGCCAGACGCCGAACACGACCCCGACGAGCAGGCTCGAGATGACCGCGGCCGCGAGGGTCGTGGGGGTGAATGCGAAGGTCCAGCCGGCGAGGCGCGCGATGAGCGCTGACACACCGAGACCCAGCGCGACGCCGAGCAGACCGCCCAGGAGCGACAGCGTCAGCGCCTCGACCAGGAACTGCGCGAGGATGTCCGACCCGCGCGCCCCGATGGCCTTGCGGATGCCGATCTCGCGCGTCCGCTCCCGGACCGAGACCAGCATGATGTTCATGATCCCGATGCCGCCCACGACGAGCGAGATCGAGGCGATCCCGCCGAGCAGCAAGGTCAGTGTGCCGGTGATCGTCGACGCCGCAGCGAGCAGCTGGGTCTGGTCGAAGACCTGGAAGTCGTCGTCGTCGGTCGCTGCCAGGTCGTGTCGCTGGCGCAACAGCGCAGAGATCCGCGCATTGGTCGTCGCCATCTCACCCGCGGTCGCGACGCTGACGCCGATCGAGCGGACGCTGTCGCCACCGACGAAGTACTTCTGCACGGTCGAGACCGGCACCAGGATCTGATCGTCCGGGTCCTGGAAGCCCGCGCCGCCCTTCGGCTGCAGGATGCCGGCGAGCGTGAAGTCGATGCCACCGATCCGGATCTGCGAGCCGATGTCCGACGCGCCGAGCTTGAGGTCGTCCGCCGTCGACTTCCCGAGCACGGCTACCCGCAGGTCACGATCGACCGCGACGTCGGTCAGGGCGCTGCCCTGCCAGACCTTGTAGGCACGGACCGTCGGGTAGGCGCTTGTCGTCCCGATGATCGTGGTGGTCGTCGTCTCGGTCCCGACCGAGACGTTCTGGCTCGTCGTCACTTCCGGTGCGACGGCCGCCACGCCGGGCAACTCGGCGATCGCCTCGGAATCCTCGAGCGTCAGCGTCGTCGAGCCGTCCGACGATGCACCCGTCGGGCTGATCGTCAGCAGGTTCGTGCCGAGGCTCGACAGCGCGGTCGTGATGTTCGACGTCGTGCCCTGGCCGACGCCGACCAGCGCGACGACCGACGCCACGCCGATGATCACGCCGAGCATCGTCAGTGCCGCGCGGAGGCGGTTGGTCCGCAGCCGCGACAGGGCGAGCCGCAGCAGCTCCGGAAGGCTCATGCCGCCACCCTCCCGTCAAGCAGGTGGATCTGTCGGTCCGCGCTCGCCGCGACATCCGGGTCGTGGGTGATGAGCACAACGGTCCGGCCCTGGTCGTGCAGGTCGCGGAGGACCGCCATCACCTCGGCGCCCGCATGACTGTCGAGGTTGCCGGTCGGCTCGTCGGCGAGGATGAGGGCGGGCTCTGTCACGAGGGCCCGAGCGATGGCGACCCGCTGCTGCTGGCCGCCGCTCAGCTCGGACGGTTCGTGGCTGACGCGATCGCCGAGGCCGAGTCGCTCCAATGTCGCCCGAGCGCGACGCATCCGCTCGCTGCGGCCCACGCCCTGGTACAGGAGTGGGGTCGCGACGTTGTCGAGGGCCGAGGTCCGCGGGAGCAGGTTGTAGGACTGGAAGACGAAGCCGATCGCCCGGCTGCGAAGCCGTGCGAGTGCGTCGTCGTCGAGCTCGGCGACCGCCGAGCCCGCGAGGTGGTACGCGCCGTGCGTGGGCCGGTCGAGGCAGCCGAGGATGTTCATCATCGTGCTCTTGCCCGAGCCGGACGGCCCCACGATCGCGACGAACTCGCCAGAGCTGATGTCGAGACTGACGTCGTCGAGCGCCGGGACCTCGACCTCGCCCATCCGGTAGACCCGACTCACCCGCTCGAGCGCGATGAGCGGCGCGCTCACGGGTTGGTGACGACTTGTGGGGCGTTGCCGCCACCGCCATCGCGGTTGCCGCCGCCACCATCGATCCGGCGGATGGCGCCGCCCGGGACACCGAACCCGCCGCCACCGAACCCGCCATTGGTCGTGCCGACGAGTTCTCCCGTGGTGCCGATCACCACAGGCGTTCCGGCCTCTATACCGCTCTTGATCTCGGCGGAGGCATTCGTGATCAGCCCGACGTCGACCGGGACCCGCTGCGGCGCGCCATCGGTGCCGAGCGTCATCACGGCGTAGTCGCCGTTCGTGCCCTGGAGGGCGCTGGCGGGCACGGTCACGACGTTCTGCGCGGAGGCGATCGTGATCGCGACGTCGGCGCTCATCCCCGGGCGAGCGGTCGCCGGAACGTTCCTCAGCGCCACCGTGACCGGATACTGCACGACGCCGGTACTCGAGTCCGCCGCGACCGGCGAGATGTCCGTGACCGTTCCTTCGATCGTCGAGCCGACGGCATCGACCGTGATGTTCGCTGCCTGACCGATCTTGATGTCGGGGAGGTCGCTCTCGACGACATTCGTCGTGACGGTGAGGTCATTCGAGGCGATCTCGATGGCCGCGCCGGCGGGAGCGTCGAAGCCGGGCGCGACGTTGACCGCGCTGACGACGCCGTCGATCGGCGATGTGAGGGTCGCGCTCCGAAGTGCCGCCTGGAGGTCCTGACGCGCTTCGGTCGCCTGGGAGACGGCCTTCTGGGCGGCGTACACCTGGAGGAGTGCCTGGCGCTCGGCGGCAAGGTTGCTCGCGTCGCGGGCGTCCGTCCATTGGCCGACGGCGAGGGTGTGCTGCATGTTCGCCGTCCTGAGATCGGTCGTCGCCCGTGCGAGCTGACGGCGCAGGTCGGTGGTGGCAGCGGTCGCGAGGACCTGCCCCTTCTTGACGATGTCGCCCGGCTTGACCTTGACGTCCGTGACGGGCCAGGTCACGTTGCTGTTCGGCGCGACGGCATCAGCGGTCGCCAGATACGGGTCCGATCCGAATACGAGGCCGTACGTCGTGGCGGACGCGAGGGCACCGGTCGCGGCCACATCGTTCGTCACGTCGCCGACGGTCGCCGGGGCGGTCAGGTACTCGGTCGCGGTCGTTGGCTTCGCGCCCACGACACCGACGCTCACCGCCAGTGCGCCGACGCCGAGCGCAACCAGGACGACGAGCGCAAGCAGCTTGCGTCGCATGATCGCGTACGCCTCCGATACACGGGCGGACGACCCACCCCAAGGCGTCCATCGAACCGCCGGTGCCTGAGACCGCTCTGAGAATCCGGGACGCGGGTCCCGGGGCCCGACGGCGGGTCGTAGCATCGCGAGCGTGAGCGAGGGCGTGTCGGTCCATCGGCGCGGTCGCCGGGCTGCAGGCGGTATCCGCCAGGTGCCGTGGCGGCGGCTCGTCAACCCCTATCGCCCGATCGAGATCCTGTCGGCCGACGAGGTCGAGGCGATCCACGCCGCTTCGCTGCGGATCCTGTCGGACATCGGCATGCAGGTCCTCGGGGATCGCGCGCTCGACGCATTCCGTGGCGCCGGTGCCGCGGTCGATCTGGAGACGCGCACCGTGAAGCTCGACCCGGCTCAGATCGAGGAGCTGGTCGCGCTCGCGCCATCGACGTTCACGCTTCGTGCCCGCAACCCGGAGCGCGATGTCGTGTTCGGTGGGTCGAATGTCGTCTTCTGCGCGGTCGGCGGACCGGCCTTCGTATCGGACCTCGATCGAGGTCGGCGGCCAGGGAACATCGCCGACTTCCGGGATTACGTTCGACTCATCGGCGCGCTCGACGTCATCCATCAGGAGGGCGGGGGTCCGCTCGAACCGACCGACCTGCCCGTCGAGACGCGTCATCTCGATCAGTACCGGGTGTTCGCCACCGAGCTCGACAAGACGTGGCATTGCCTTGGGACCGGACGTGTGATGGTCGAGGACGCACTCGAGGTCATGTGCTTGATCCGGAGCGTGTCGCGCGACGACCTCCTCGCCGAGCCATCGCTGATCACGATCATCAACACGAACTCACCGTTGCGTCTCGACGGTCCGATGAGCGACGGGCTGATCGCGATGGCCGAGCATGGTCAGCCGGTGGTCGCGACACCATTCACGCTGGCTGGCGCGATGAGCCCGGTGTCACTGGCCGGCGCGATCGCCCAGCAGAACGCCGAAGCGCTGTTCCTCGTGGCGCTCGCGCAGATCGTCCGACCGGGCGCGCCGATGATCTATGGCGCATTCACGTCGAACGTCGACATGCGGACGGGGTCGCCGGCCTTCGGCACGCCGGAGTCGGTCAAGGCGCAGTTCGCGTCGGGTCAGATGGCACGTCGCTACGGATTGCCGTGGCGGTCGTCGAATGCGACGGCGTCACCCGTGGTCGATGCACAGGCGGCGTACGAGGCCGAGATGGCGGTCTGGGGAGCGGTGATGGGTGGCGTGAATCTGCTTTACCAGGGCGCGGGCTGGCTCGAGGGCGGACTGACAGCGTCGTACGAGAAGCTGATCATCGACGCGGAGATCCTCCAGATGATGGCCGAGGTCCTGCAGCCGCTCGAGGTCTCCGAGTCGTCGCTGGGCCTCGATGCCATCGCCGAGGCGGGCCCGGGCGGACACTTCTTCGGGACGGCGCACACCCTCGAGCGGTACGAGACCGCGTTCTACTCGCCGCTCGTCTCGGATTGGCGCAACTTCGAGACGTGGGAAGCGGACGGGTCGCGGACGGCCACGGATCGGGCGAACGGACTCTGGAAGCGGCTGCTCGCGGAGGCGGTCCCACCGCCGACGGACCCGGCCGTCGTCGAGGAGCTGGACGCGTTCATCGATCGACGCAAGCGGGAGATCAGCCGGGCTGACTAGGCGAGGCCTCGCGCGGTCGTTGGGCCTCGAAGATGGCGGCCGAGCCGACGATCTTGATGTCGACCTCCTCGAACGACGCCTCGAGGATCTGACGAAGCCCTGCCTCGCTGTCGTCGAGGTTGTCGAACGCGCCCCGCCGGTTGAAGGCCGCCAGCACTCGACGGCCTAGCCAGCTGTGGTCTGCGGAGCGGCCAAGGATCGTCGCACCGAACAACGTTCCAGTCGGGGAGAGGACGGCCGCGATGTTCTGGATCGCCAGGCCCTTGAGCGACAACGGCGCCGGTAGGCAATGGAAGACCATGTTCATGCCCGCCGATTCGAACGGGCCGTCGACCGGCAATGGCTTGAGCGCATCGGCCTCGACCGCGGTCACGTCGAACCGAGTCAGCTTCCGGCTGGTGTGCTGGAGGACGTTCGGATTCGGGTCGAGGATGGTGACGCTGCTCCCGTCGGGAAGGCCCGAATGGACGATGCAGTAGCCCGTTCCAGGCCCGACCTCAAGGTGTCGAGGCGTGATGTTGCGGCGGTAGTTGTCGAGGAATGGTTCGGGCGGGCAACGCCAGAACAGCCGCGACAGGACGCCGATGACGATCGGGTCGTACAGGTCGAGGAGGAACGGCGTGTAGTCGGCCTGTCCCCGATACGCCGGATCGTCGCGATCCATCGTGCTGTCTCCTGCTGTGCGGCAGCGCCACGATGGCACGCCACCGTCACGTGCCCGCCGCAGGCGGCTCGCTACAGCGGCCCGGAGATCCCGCCGTCCTTCCTGATGCGCCAGAAGTGGACGGTCAGGAAGATCGCGGCGATGAGTGGCAGGAACACGACGTGGCCGACGTAGAACCGGAGGAGCGTGTTCTGCCCGACCTCGACGCCACCGAGCAGGATGCGATTGACAGGCGTATTCACGACCGGGAAATACGAGCCGAAGTTCGTGCCGATCGTGATCGCCCAGAAGGCGATCTGGTCCCACGGCAGCAGGTAGCCGGTGAAGCTCAGCATGATGGTCAGGAACAGGAGCACCACGCCGACCACCCAGTTGAACTCGCGCGGCGGCTTGTAGGCCCCGTGATAGAAGACCCGCATCATGTGCAGGAACACGAAGAACACCATCAGGTGGGCGCCCCACCGGTGCACGTTGCGGGTCAGCAGGCCGAACGTGACCTGG
>DASSZA010000296.1:0-19338 GCA_035703005.1 Candidatus Limnocylindrales bacterium
GGGCTCTACTCACGCTCCGCGGTCGCGAGCGTGCCCCCCGAGCTGCTCGAGCGCTACTTCCAGCGGGTGGGGGACGACTACGAGATCCGCAAGAACATCCGAGCACTGACGGTCTTCGGTCAACACGACCTCGCCCAGCGCGCGCCGTTCCCGCGCATCGACCTCGCCGTGACGCGGAACGTCCTCATCTACTTCACGCCGGAGCTGCAGAAGCGTGCGCTCCACCTGTTCGCCTTCTCGCTCCGGGAGGGCGGCCTCCTCGTGCTCGGCAAGGCCGAGTCGGTCAGTCAGCTGCAGGACCACTTCACGCCCGAGGAGCCCCGACTGAAGGTCTATCGGCGTCACGGCGAGCGGGTCCTGATACCGCCGACGCGTTCGGCACCGTGGGTGCGTCAGCCGCCGATGGCCGGCGACCTGCGCTCTGCGTTGCGCATGCCGGCGCCGGTGATCGGAACCGAACCCCGGGGCCTACGCGACAACCGTCCGACCATCGCGGAAAAGTCAGAACAGATCCTCCTGCGGCTGCCGATGGGCGTCGTCCTCGTCGATCGGGGGTATGACATCCATCTGATCAACGGCGCCGCGCGACGAGCCTTCGAGATCCACGGGACGGCCGTCGATCGCGACTTCGTGCACCTCGCGAGCGTCGTTCCGTCGCAGCCGCTGCGATCGGGGATCGACCGTGCGCTCGAGGGCGACAACTCCAGCATCGAACTGCATACCGAGGACACCTCAGGCGGCGGTATGCGGACGCTGCGGCTCACGTTCGAGGGGCACCGGATCGGCGGTGGGTCGGCGGTACCAGATTCGGTGCTGGTCATCGTCGAGGACCTGACCGACGTCACCGCCCGCATGTCGCTCCTCGAGGACCGCGGGACGGCGGCGGCGTCCGAGCTGTCGGCTCTGACGCGACGCGCCGATCTCCTTGCGCGGACCAACGAGGAGTTGCTGTCCGCGAACCACGAGCTGACGCTGGCCAACGCGGAGCTGCGGAGCGCCAATGAGGAACTGCTCGTCGGGAGCGAGGAGGTCCAGGCCGCGACGGAGGAGGTCGAGACCCTCAACGAGGAACTCCAGGCCACGAACGAGGAGCTCGAGACGCTGAACGAGGAGCTGCAGGCGACCGTCGAGGAGCTGAATACGACCAACGACGATCTTGAAGCGCGGTCGGCGGAGCTGGAGGGCGTGGCCTCGATGATGCGCCACCAGCAGGACGAACGCGACGACGCGCTCCGGAACATCGCCGACGGGCTCCTCGCGTCGCGCGACGGGATCGCGGTCCTGGATCGCTCCGGTGAGCCCATCACAGAAACCGAGCTCGCGTCGCTGTTGGGCGCGATGCGCCCGCTCGATGGCGAGCCGACCATCGCCGCCCGACGTGGCCTCCAAGCTCGTGTCCTGCACGGCGAGCGCGTCGTCGGCCGCTATGAGGTCCCTGGCAAGGATGGCACCAAGGCCCGCCCTGTCGAGATCGTGGGCGAGCCGATCCGCGACGGTGACGGCGAGGTGATGGGCGCCCTCCTCACGATGCGGCCTGCTCCCCGCACCAGGGCGAAGCCGCAGTAGGGTCGATCTCGTCGGCGCCCGGGTGATGTGCGTGTATATCCCGCCTCGGTGCCGTGGCTCCCTCAGTGATGCAGCACGCCTGCATCAGGACGCCTCTTGGACGCCGATCGCGTACAGGCGAGGCGCGATCCCGTCCGGCTTGATGCAGCCGAAGTGCATCAAAGAAGGAACCACCGCGGACTGCCGAAGGATGTGCATCACCGGAGTCACAGGAGCCGGTGCGCCCGCGCCCGCAGGTGAGGATGCTGGCGAAGCCGCCCATGGGGACGGAAGTGGATCAGTGTGGCTCCCGGACCCCCAGTGGTACAGGAGCCACACGTCTAGCGTCGCGAAAAGGGCGTCACGGTCGTCCGTTCGGCGAACCGCCGCGCCCTTGCATGAGCCTCGCGGCTCGGTCAGCGGCTATCGCTGACCTTATGGCCGCTCTCGACCTCGCCACGCCAGCCGCCGGTCGGCGCGCCGCGCGATTCGATGTACTCCTTGAAGCGCTTCAGGTCACCCTCGACCTGACGCTCGACGAAGCCGAGCGCGTCGCCCGCCTTCTCGACGGCCCCTTCGGGCTCCACGTCGATCTCGAGCGTGACGCGGGTGCGCGACCCGTCGATCGGCTCGAAACTGACGCGACCGTCGTTCTTGGCACCACTGGTCGAGTGCCAGGCGACGACGGTGTCGGGCTCTTGCTCGACGATCTCGGCACGCCAGGAGCGGTCGACGCCGTTGATCTCGGCATTCCATGCAAGCGTCGTGTCGTTCAGCTGCTGGACGCTTTTCACGCCGTCCATGAACCGCGGGAACTCCTCGAATTGGGTCCACTGGTCATAGGCGACGCGGACGGGGACTTCGACGTCGGTCGATTCGACGATCCTCGACATCAGGCTCTCCCTTCTCTCTCGATGGATGTGGCGGTGAAAAGCGATGGAGCCCACCGCACTGGGTGGGCTCCATCACGTGTCAGGTGTCCGGGCCTAGCCCGGACGTGGCTCAGACAGGCCCGCGACCGACTCGGCTGCGACCCATGACGGCGTTGACCACGACGACCGTGATCACCGCACCGATCGTCGCCACGACGATCGAGCTGATGTCGAACGGCCCATTGATGGGATCGCTGTTGAACAGGGCGCCGGCCAGGAAACCGCCGACCAGAGCGCCGACGATGCCGAGCACGATGTGCCCGATGATCCCGAGACCCTCGTCACCTCGGACGAGGAAGCCGGCCAGATAACCGGCGATCGCACCTAGGACGATCCACGCGATGATGCTCACAGATACCTCCTTCCCGTGGCGGGCATCCCACCCGCCTGCTGGGGTTCAGCCCGTTCTACGGGTCGCTTCCACTGTCGTCGCGCGCGGGATTTCATCGGACAACGCCGGGGCTTTCTGGCGTAACAACCGCATGAATCCCGGATTGCCACGCGGTGCGGCCGCGATGGCCGCGCAGGGCCCGGACACGACGACGCCGGGCCCGTGACGGGCCCGGCGTCGAGCGGCTGGTGTCAGATCCGTCGATCAGGACGGCGACGCCGAATCACTCGGCATCGTGCTCTCGAGGCCGCTGTCGGACGGGAGCGCGGATGCGCCGCTCGAGTCGATCGGCGCGACGGACTCGCCGGCACCGGACGTGCTCCCGCTGGTACCGCTGCTGCTGCACGCGACGAGCGCGGCACTCAGGGCGAGGAACAGGACGATTCTCTTCAGCATGTGGTCACCTCCTGAAAGGACGCGGCGCGGCGGGATTTCAGGCCGTCACCGGGTGGCCGACCGTGGGCCGCGTCGAACCGTACGTGCGCAGACGCATCGCCGGTAACCAGCGCTACCCGTGGACTCGTTGCAGGCGGCTCGCAGACGGGATGGTGCGCCGACGCCCCGTTCGCGCCCCGTTGTCATATCCACGCGATGCGCTAGGCTCGCGAATCCGATCCGGTCGCATGGTGGCGACCAGCACGATGCCGGCGGTCGTTCTTTCACCGTCGTAACGAGGACCGATATCGATGCTGTTCGACCCCGCCGCCAAGCCAAGGACATGGGAGGCAGAGCCGTCCGGTGACCGGACGATGCTCGCGCTGCAATACTTCATGGCCTTCATCGCCGTGGGGGCGGCGCTCCTCCTGAGCACCCTGCGCTGAGCGACCCGACCGTCCGCCTCTTCGATGCGGATGCCCACGACCTTCGCGTCGAGCTGACCGAGGAGGTCGTCCGATCACTCGGCCCGAAGCGGTTGCTGTGGGTCGACATCGATACCCGCCAGGAAGAGGACACGCTGGCCGGCGTGCTCAGGACGCTTGGCCTGACCGACGCCGACGTCGAGCGGTTGCGGACCGATGACGGTCGCGCGCGGCTGACCCGGACCGCGGAGCTGCTCCACATCACGCTCGAGGCGATGGAGACCGACGACGAGACGCCGCCGCGGCTCGCCCGTCGCGAGATCGATCTCCTCGCCGGTCGGAATATCGTCCTGACCGTCCACGAAGGGCCGGTGGAGGCGCTGCGGCGGTTCCGTGCCGGCATCGACGGGGAGACCCGTCTGGGCGATCTGACCGCCGGCGACCTAGTCTCCGCGTTGGTGGATGAGGTCTTGGTCGGCTATTACCTGCTCGTCGAGACCATCGAGCGTGAGATCGACGAGCTCGACCAGCGCGCCCTCCTGGGCCGCCCCGGTGATGACATCCTCGCCGCGATCGTCGGCTTACGCCGCCGGATCAGCCTCGTGCGCCGGACGCTCGCCCCGCACCGCGACGCGTTCTCGACGCTCGGTCTTCCGCGCCTCGGCCTCGAGGATGAGATCGGGAAGCCGTGGCCTGGGCTCGTCGATCGGCTCGAGGGGGCGATGGCGGCGGTCGAGGCGCTCCGCGACGGGTTGCTCGGGACGTTCGACATCTATATGGGTCGCGTCTCGCAGCGCGCCAACGATGTGATGCGCACCCTGACGCTGTTGTCCGCCGTGCTGCTGCCTGCCGTCGTGCTGGCAGGGATCATGGGCATGAACTTCAAACTCGGCTTCTTCGACGAACCATCGAACTTCTGGCTGGTCCTCGGCGGCATGGCCATCTTCGCGGTGGCCATCCTCACGATCGCCCGGATCCGCCACTGGCTCTAGGCCGTCACTCCTCGCGCATCACACGTAGCGCGAACCCGAATTCCGCGCCGCCCGCCGGGAGCGGGCGTGCCCAGACGCGCCCGCCCATCGCGCGGACCAGGCGTGCGCAGACGAACAGCCCGATGCCGGCGCCCGTGGTCGCCGTCGCCGTGTTCGGCGAACGATAGAAGAGGTCGAAGAGCCGTTCGGCCTCCTGCAACTCGATGCCTGGCCCGTCGTCGCGGACGCACACCGCGACCTCATCCGACTCCCTCCGGTGCTCGACGACGACATCGACGGCCGTCCCCTGGCCACCGTACTTCGCGGCGTTCGCGAGAAGATTGCGGACGACCTGTTCGAGGTATGTCGGGTCGGCCATCACGGTCGGAAGGCCGGGGGGCATGTCCATCTTGAACTCGACGCCGGGCCAGCGCTCCTTCTCGGACCCGACGACCCGCGGGACGATCCGCTGCAACAGGACGGGCTCGCGCCCAATGTCCACATCGGCATCGCCGAACCGGTTGAGCGCCACGACATCCTCGACGAGGCGCTTCAGCCGCTCGGCTTCCTCGGCGACGTCGTCGAGGATCTCGCGCCGGGTCGCCTCATCGAGACTGCTGTCCTCACGAGACAGGACGCGGGCGCCGCCGAAGATCGTCGTGATCGGTGTTCGCAGCTCGTGGGACAGCACGCCGATGAAGGTCTCTCGCACCGCCTCGCGCTGGCGCTGCTCAGTGACGTCGCGCAGGACCAGGATGGTCTCGCCACCGGGGTCGCTCTCAGTCGTGCGATCGGCGACCGGGTACGTGGCGACCTCGATCCAGCGCTCAGGCTCCGATCGGCTCCGTAGTGGGACCGGACCGGCGTGCGTGCCGAGGCGCGGTGCGTCGCCGTCGGGGTCGTGGAGCTGCGCAAGGATGCTGGCGTAGCTCGTCTCGGCGCCGTCGGGGAACATCTGCCGGCCGGCCGGATTGGACAGGATCGTTCGTCCGTCGGCGCCACAGACGATCACGCCGTCGCCCATCGCCCGGATGACCGCGTTGAGCTCAGCGGCCCGAGCATGCTCAGCTTCGGCGAGGCGACGCAGCCGGCCCTGGGCCTCCTGCCGCTCACGGACGTCGCGGGCGATCGCCACGGTCGTCGGCGGTTCGCCGGGCAGGTCGACTCGCTGGAGGAGGACCTCGGCCGGGATCGGGGGCGCCCCGTCACGGAGGAAATGGAGCGGGATCGTCCGCGCCTCCGAACGACCTTCTCGCACCGACCGCACGATGCGCGACAGGGCCTCGTCGCTCTCCTCGACGAGGTCTGCCAATCGATGTCCGGCGAGCTCGTGCGCCGAGCGCCCGAGCAGCGCGCTCGCACCGTGGTTGATTCCCTGGATCACGTCCGTGACGGGGTCGAGGACGAAGACGGCCTCCGCAACAGCGTCGAGGATCTGCCGGAATCGATCGGCCGTCTGAAAGGCCCGGGCGTTCTCGATCGCCGCGCCGGATCGCGCCGCGAGGTCGATCGCGAAGGCGACGTGCCGGGCCTCGAACGTCCGCCCACTCTCGGCGGCGGCGAAGCCGATCGTCCCGAGCACCTTCCCGGCGACCGTCATCGGAGCGCACATCCACGAACGGAGCTCGAGCTCGCGCAGGAGATCGATCTGCTCCTGGTCACGCGCCGTCGCTGTGAGCCGTTCCTCGTCGATGATCGGGATCAGTGCCGCCTGCCCGGTCCGGGCGACACTGTAGGTCCCTCCCGGAAATTCGGGGTCCGCCGGATACCGCTTCCGCAACTCCTCGACGAGACGCGTCCGCCGCGGGTCGCGGTGGGCCAACGCGAGCGGCACGAGGCGGCCCTCAGCGTCGAGCAGGTCGATCGTGCACCAGTCCGCCACCGCAGGGACGATGAGATCCGCGATCTGGCGCAGCGTCGCCGTGCTATCGAGGGACGAGCCGAGGATCCGCCCCGCATCCGCGAGATAGCCCGCGAGTGCCACATCGTCCGGATCCAGGATCGTGGCCATCGCCCCACCCGTCGCCGTCCGCGGCTGGCCATCGGAGCGTTTGGCTAGAGGAGGAAGAGCGGTCACGACGCCTCGTCACGAACTGGGCCGGGATGCGCGACGGGTCGCGCCGTAGTCGAAGCGCGGCCTGCCCTCCGCACTCGACGGCATCCCGAGTGCACATCGGGCCGGCTTGCGTGGCCGTGCTCCCGCAACGGACAGGGCTTGCAAGGACGTGACAAGTCGCGCGCGGCGGCCCGCGCCGACGTCTAACCGGTCGGCGCCGGCGTGGGCGCTGGAGTCGGGCTGGGGGCGATCGGTTTCGGCGGCCGATCCTTCTTGCCGTGCCCGTTGCCAGGCCCCTTGTCGCGGCCGTGGCCGCCACGGTCGCCGCGGTGATGGTCCGCGCCGCGCACGACGCACGACCCAGCGAGCGGCCCACCCCACGATCGTTCGTGCCAGAAGTACGCCGTGGCGGAATCAAGCCTCCCTCTGACGCCGGGTCCGCCATGGGCTCGGCGCAACCAGTCGGCCACGTCCGCCTGCCAGCTCGTCGGGCCGAGTTCGGCCTGCACCGGGTCCACGCGCCAGCCGCCGCACGACGCCCGATAGAGCAGCCCGGGGCGGTCGATCGCGTGCGCTGCTCCCGGCTGCGTCCCGCGGATGAACCACTCCTTGATCGTCTGACGGGTCCACGGTCCGGGACGGCCGCCGGACCACTTGTCGATGGTCGTCTGGACGACGTCCTTCGAGCGGCGGAACGAGGTGACCGGCCACTTCTTCGTGTACTCCCGCATGAAGGCGCGCCACAGCGGGGCGGCGGCCGTCAGCGACGTCGCCGGTTTCGCGGCGCGCGGGTACGAGTGATCGCTGTTGCCCATCCAGACGCCGACGACGAGACCGACGCCGTCCTTCCTGGGTGGCAGGAAGCCGTACGTGCCGAGATCGCGCGCGTCGTTGGTCGTTCCGGTCTTCACGGCCGCCGGTCGTCGGCGCTTGCCATCCGGTCCGCGCAGCTCGGTCTTGGCGGCCCAGATGTCGTTCTGTGAGGGGTCCGTGTTGCCCGCGAGGATGTCGGTGACCTGGTATGCGGCGCCCGGCGAGATCGCCCGCGTCCCTTCCGGCTTGGGCGCCTCCCAGACGACCTTGCCGTCCGGACCGCGGATCTCCTGGACCATCCTTGGCGCCTGGCGGACCCCGCCGTTGGCGATCGTGCCGTAGGCCGACGCGAGGTCGAGCGGTCGCACTTCGACCGTCCCGAGCGCGCCCGCGAGCCCAGCCTGCAGGAACGCCTGGCGACCGCCGGCGAAGCGGATGCCCATCCTCTCGGCGGTCGCGGCGACGCGTTCGTTGCCGACGCGCTGGAGCGCCCGGATGGCCGGGATGTTCAACGAGTACTGGAGCGCCTTGCGCACCAGGACGGGTCCGCGCTCGAGCTGATCGGCGTCGCGCGGCGCCCAGTCCTGGCTGCGGTCGAACTCGGTCGTGACGTCGAGCAAGAGGCTGCCCGGGGTGAGCCGCTTCGCATCGAATGCGCTTGCGTACAGGATGGGTTTCCAGGCGGAGCCGGGCTGACGGCTACCGTCGCCGGCGACGTCGTACTTGGGTTCGAACTTGGCACTCGCGATGTCATCTCGTGCGTACCCGGCGCTTCCGACGTACGCGAGCACGTCGCCCGTGCGGTAATCGAGGGCGACGAGAGCCGCGTTGTGCAGGTCCTTGCCGCGCAGATCCCGGATCCACGAGCGTTCTGCGGCCGGGATCCTCATCCGGGAGTAGAAGCGTTCGGCGGCACGGCGCGAGGTGTTCGGCGTGATCGCCGCCGCAGCCAGCCATTTCTCGGCGATGCGCTGCGCGCGCCAGTCGAGCGTCGACGTGACGCGGTAGCCGCCACGCTCGAGATCCGCGTTCGGCCCGAGGATCTCCTGCAACTGACGCTTGACCTGCCACGTGAACTGGCCGCCTGGGATGCGCACCGGCCGGTCACCGGCGAGGATCACAGGCTCCTTGTACGCCGCCTCCAGTGCGGCGGTGTCGGGTTTGCTCCATCGGGCGGTGCCGGCCATACCGCCGAGCACCCAATCACGGCGGACAAGCGGCGGCGAGCCGGGCGCTACCACGAGCCGACCCTTCTTGTCGCGCTTCGCGTAGCGGTACGGGTCGAGCGTCGTCGGCGACTTCGGGAGGCCCGCGAGCAGCGCGGCCTGGCCGATCGTCAGCTTGGACAGGTCGTGCACGCCGAAGTAGATCTCGGCCGCGGCGGCGATGCCGTATGCCCCGTGACCGTAGAAGATCTCGTTCAGGTATGCGGTGATGACGCGTTCCTTGCCGGCCTCGCCCGGATACGCCTCGTTCACGCGAAGCGCCTGGATGATCTCCTTGACCTTGCGTACGTAGCGATCGGCGCCGGCCTGGACGACGTCCTCGGGGAGGAGCCGCGCGCGGACGAGCTGCTGCGTGATCGTCGAGGCCCCACGATCACTGGTTCCCGAGGCGTTCTCCGCCACGGCCGACACGAGCGCGGGGACGTCGACGCCGGCGTTCTGCCAGAACGTCCGGTCCTCGGCCGAGGTGGTCGCGTCGAGGATGGTCTTGGGGATGGAGTCGTATGCGAGGACCCGTCGGCGCTCATCCTCGAAGCGTCCGAGCTCGACCTTCCCGTCGCGGTCGTAGACGATCGTCGGTTGGTCGAAGCCGAGCTTGTCGAGATCGGTCGGTGGTGGCAGCCCCGCCGACATGGCGGCGATCGTGGATGCCCCGACGAGGCCGGTCAGCCCGACGGCGCCCACCACGACCAGCGCGATGACGCCGAGCGTGGGGAGTTGCCAGCCGGCGGTCCGGTTCTCGACTCGCCTGCGGGTGCGTCGCTGGAGCGTCCCGCGACGGTGGACGATGCGGGTCGTGACGGTCACGGGTCCACGCGCCGCGCAGGGCGCATCGAGGCAGCGGGCATGCCCGCATCGTCATCGCGTTCAGGTCTCGGCCGCGCGCGGGCGGCGAGGACAGCGGGTAACACCGCCATGTCACGCCCTCATGGATGGCGCCCGGACGCACCACCCCCTGGGGCCCATCCCACACTCTCTCGACGGCTGGCATCCTAGACCCGAGCCGTCTCGGATCCGAAACGAGGAGTACTGCACCCATGCCCGACGAGCCGACAGCGAGCGGGACGATCATCGTCAGTGGCACCGGCCGTGTCGCCGTCCAGCCGGACCTCGCCGAGCTGCGTCTCGGGGTCACCGTGGCGAAGCCGACCGTGGAGGCGGCACGAGGCGAGGCCGCGGCGACGATGGATGCGATCCTCCGCGCTGTGGATGGGGCCGGCATCACGCGTGCCGATGTCCGGACGGCCATGTTGTCGGTCCAGCCACGCTACGACTACCGCGACGGCCGGTCGCCCGTGCTGACGGGCTACGAGATCGCGAACGTCGTCGAGATCTCCGTCCGTGACCTGACTGTCCTCGGCGACGTCATCGACGCCACGCTCGCTGCCGGCGCCACCAGCATGGATGCGCTGACCTTCCGCCTCGCCGACCCTGCCGACGCAGAACGGGAGGCGCGGCGTCACGCGATGGCCGAGGCCCGCTCGCGCGCCGACGTCCTGGCCGAGGCGGCCGGCCTGACGATCGACGGCGTCAGCGACATCATCGAGGGACAACCCGCCCGCCCGCCGCTGCCGCTGGCAAAGGCGGAGCGAATGGCGTTCACGGCGGACGCGGCCACGCCGGTCGAGGCCGGGATGCTCGAGGTCGCGGTCAGCGTCAGCGTCACGTACCGCGCCCACTGAGGCGCCCCGTCAGGCGCCCGCGACGCCGATCTTCAGCAACTCGCCGCTGGACAGGTCGGTCGCGTAGAGCTCGCCCGCGGCGTCCTCGGCGATCGCGCTGATCGAAGACTCGCTTTCCGCGACGATCGTCGGCTTGTCCACCTTGTCCTTGGACGAATCGATCGCCCAGAACTCGCCCGAGCAGTAGTCCGAGAAGACGTACCAGCCGACGAGGGTCGGGAACTGCGCGCCGCGGTAGACCGTTCCCCCCGTGACTGAGCAACCGAGATCATGGGTGTAGTCGGTGACGGGGAGCGTCAGGTCGGGATCGGCGCAGTCCGTCGTGCCTGGCGGGTAACAGGCCGTGCCCTCCATGACGTTCCAGCCGAAGTCGAGCCCGCTCACGCCCTTGCGCGACACGTCGATCTCCTCGCGGTCGCCCTGGCCGACGTCGCCGATCCATAGGTCGCCGGTCCCACGATCGAAGCGGATCCGCCACGGATTGCGGAGCCCGGTGTGGAAGATCTCGGGCCGTGCCGGCGGCCGATCGACGAACGGGTTGTCGGGTGGGATCTTGTAGACAGGATCACTGCTGGCCGGCGGGCCGGACACATCGATGCGGAGGATCTTGGCGAGTAGCGTATCGACCCTCTGGCCCGACCTGAGCGGATCGCCACCACCACCGCCATCGCCCGTGCCGACATACAGGTAACCGTCAGGCCCGAACACGGTCGAGCCGCCATTGTGGTTCGGGAAACTGTCCGCCATCCGAAGCCACATCTGCGCGGTCGCCGGTGCTGCGGCGTCGCCGTCGGCGGGATCCGTGTCGTATGAAGCGACGACCTGACGCGCGTTCTTGTCCGTGTAATAGATGAAGAAGCGGCCGTTCTCGCCGCTCGGGAGGAACGCCAGCCCGAGCAGGCCCTGCTCGCCACCCGAGCGGACGAGGTCGGTGATGTCGAGGAACGGTCGCGCGACGAGCTTGCCGTCGCGCGCGATCCTGATCCGGCCGGCCTGCTCGACGATGAACAGCGACGACGGATCATTCGGGCGCGACGCGATGTCGACCGGGTCCTGCAGCCCCGAAACGAAGGGTTCCACCGACAACCGGGGCGGGGTGTCGCCGGCCGGCCCGCCAGTCACGGGTGCACTCGGTGCCGACGTCGATGGCGCATCACTCGACGGGATGGCGGACACCTCGACGCTGGAGGACGCGCTCGTCGTCGGTGACGCCGTCGGGGCCGGCGATGAAGTCGGGGCCGGCGATGACGTCGGGCTGCTGCAACCGGCGAGCGCGAGGATGACGAGGAGCGCCGGGAGGAGACATCGACTCATCACGGGATGCTAGCCGGAGCTCGAGATCGGGGCATCAGACGCACCGTCGACTCCCGGCCGACACGCGACCGCTAGGCTCCCGCCATGGATGCATGGGAGCTCGACGAGCTGGAGGCGGCGCGGAGCGAGAGCGGGCGCCTGTATCACGAGTTCATCTCGGTCCCCGACCTGTCGGGCGGCCTGTACGTCCTCGAGGCAGGTGCGACCGATCCACAGTCGCCGCATACCGAGGACGAGCTCTACGTCGTCATGTCGGGTCGGGCCAACGTGATGGTCGACGGTGAGGTGCGGTCGGTCCGCGAAGGGTCGGTGATCTTCGTCGGCGCCGGCGTCGAGCATCGCTTCCATGACATCGAGGAGCGCCTCGTCCTCCTCGTCATGTTCGGCCCCGCTGAATATTCGAAGCGGTCGCCTTAACCGAACCTTGCGGCAAGCTCCGATGCGAGCTCCGGCCCGCGCCCCGTCTCGTCGTGACGGAAGAAGACGAAGGCGTCGTCACCCGCCGCAATGAACGGCTCGAGTCGGTCGTGCCACGCGTCGAGCTCGACCGGCGTGTAGTCGTGACGGCGCAGCCTGAGGTAGAGGAAGGGCCCGGTGCGCCGGAGGGTCGGGGGCGTCTCGTCGTCCTCGCCCTCGGTGGCGCAGAGGACGGCGCCCGCCTCCGCGAGCGCGGTGGTGACCTCGTCCGCGGCCCAGCTCGGGTCGCGGAACTCGAGCGTCAGCGGCAGGTCTCGCGGCCACGCGTCGAGGAGTGCGCGAAGTCGCGCATCGTCGCGCTTGGCGGTATCCGGAACGCGGAAGAGCACGGTGCCGAGCCGCTCCCCGAAGCGTCGATACGGATCGGTCAGCCACGGGAGGCCTGCGTCCGGTGAGCCTCCGAACGCCCGCCACGACCCGCCGCGTTGTGCCTTGACGCTGAAACGGAAGTCTTCAGGTGTTGCCGCGACCCATGTCGCGACCTTCGATTCGGACGGCGACTGGTAGAAGGTGTTGTTCAGCTCCACCGCCGGTAGCCGCTCGGCGTAGTGCCGGAGGAGGGCGTCGCCCTTCAGTCCGCGTGGATAGAACCGGGGGCTCCAATCCGGGTACGCGAACCCGCTCGTCCCGACATACAACCTGCCGCGAGCGGCCGGCGGCGGATCAGTCGGGGGCGTCACCGCGGTCCGGCCCGGCGTTGTCGGCGACCGCGCGCATCGAGCGCTGGATGATCGACAGATCCGAGGCATCGACTGCGGCCAGGAAGTGCTCCTCGATCCCGCGCAGGTGCGTTCGGGACGCTCGGCGCAGTCGATCGAGCCCTTCGGCCGTGAGCACCGCCTCGGCGCCGCGCGCGTCGCTAGCGCACGCCCGACGCTCGACGAGACCGTCGAGCACGAGGCGATCGATCAGTCTCGTCACACCGCTCTTGCTGAGGATCACGCGGTCGGCCAGCTGGCGCATCCGGATCCGCCGATCGGGCGCATCGGCGATCGTGAGGAGCGCGTCGTACTCCGCGAGCGACAGGTCGTGCTCGGCTCGCAGCTCTTCGTCGAGGCGACGCGTGATCCGAGCGTGCGCGGTCAGGAACGCACGCCACGGATCCAGGCGCGGATCTTGTGCGGAGATGCGGCGCGCGTCGGCACGTTCAGTGACGGTCATCTGTGTGGATGGTACACGGCTGGAGTCGTTGCTTACACAACCATAGCCTCTTCGCGGCGAGCTCGCCACGCTGGCATCATCGATGACGTGGAGCGAGGTGGAGCGCCCGACGTCGTCGTCATCGGGGCCGGGATCGTGGGGACGTCGGCGGCCGCGTATCTCGCCGAGGCCGGCCGGACCGTCCTGCTCGTCGAGCAGACGGCGGTCGGAGCAGGCGCGTCGGGCCGGAACTCCGGGGTCGTCCAGCACCCGTTCGACCCCGTTCTCGTCGGCCTCCATCTCGAGACGCTCGACCTGTACCGGGGCCTCGACGGGTTCGAGCTACCGGCCAAGCCCGTCGGCCTGCTCTCGGTGACGAGCGACGTCGACGGCGTTCGGCGGCTCACCGACGCCATCGCCGCGACGCACGCGCAGTTGCGCCCACGGTTCATCTCGCCTGACGAGATGAGGTTGCTCGAGCCGTCGATCGCGCCGGGGATGGCCGCCTGCCGTCTCGACATCGGCTACCCGGTCGGCCCGGCCCACGCGACTCGCGCCTTCGCCGCCCGAGCAGAAAGGGCCGGCGTCGAGATCCGGGTTGGCACCTCGGCGTCGATCTCGCGGATCGGAGGTCGCGCGGACGGCGTCGCCGTGGACGGCGAACGGATCCGTGCAGGTGACGTCCTGGTGGCCGCGGGTCCGTGGTCGCCGGCGGTCGTCGATCCTAGCGGCGCGTGGCGGCCGATCGTCCGGCGCTGGGGCGTCGTCGTCCAGGTGACACTCGCGTCGCCGCCGACCCATGTCCTCGAGGAGGCGGAGATCTCGATCGAGCCTGGGGCCGAGGAGGAGGACGATGCCGCTGGCCATGCCTTCAGCCTCGTGACGGCTGCGGGCGTCAGCTCCCTGGGCTCGACCTTCCTTGCCGACGAGCCGGACGTGGCCGCAACGGTCCCGTCGCTGATCCGACGCGGGAGCCGGTTCGTGCCGGCCATCGCGGGGGCTCCCGTCGGTCCGGCGCGGCTCTGCGCCCGGCCACTGAGCCTCGATGGGCGGCCGCTCATCGGTCGCATCCCGGGGACGCAGGGGCTATGGATCGCGGGGGGCCACGGTCCGTGGGGGATCTCGACCGGACCCGCATCGGGGCGCCTGATCGCGGACCTCATCGATGGACGGACCGAGAAGCCGCCGACCGCCCTCGACCCCGCCAGGTTCGGGAGGCCGCCGGGCTGACCCTCTCGACTAAGCCCGCCAGCTCTCCGCGTCGAAGAGGTAGAAGGTCGTCTGGCGCCACAGCTCCTGCATCCGGGCGATCTTCTCCGCGAACGGACCCGGATCGGAGGCGCGATCGCTTACGACGATCGCGGCCTCTTGCACGGCGTCGGGGCCTAGGCCGGCGGGCGGTCGCGGCTCGTCATCCATCTCGATGTCGTGCATCGTGAGATGCGGGTCGATCCGTCCGATGTGGGCCATCACGGCATAGGCGGCCATGGCCGCCAGCGTACTCCGCCGGTATCCCCGCGGCTATCCTTCGGCCGTGATCACCACCAAGGCGTACGGGGCGCAGAGCATGACCGCGCCGCTCCGCGACGTGCTCGTCAAGCCGCCGGGGCCCGCATTCGGCCGGGCGTTCGATGATCCCGCCCACGGTTTCCTCCACGCGTGCGACCTCGAGGTCGCGCGGCGAGAGCACGCCGCCTTCGTCGATGTCCTGGCGAGCCTCGGGCCGACCGTCCACGTCCTCGACGAGGAGACCGACGACCCGGATCTCGTTTACACCTTCGACCCGCTCCTGATCTCTGACCGCGGCGCCATCCCGCTGCGCCCCGGCAAGCCGAACCGTGCCGGCGAGCCGGCGGTACTCGAGCGGTGGACGACTGCGGCCGGGATCCCGACGCTCGGTCGCATCGAGGCGCCTGGGACGATCGAGGGCGGGGATACGTTCTGGCTCCGTCCAGACCTGTTGTGCATCGGCCGAACGCTGCGCACGAACGCGGCGGGCGCACGTCAGCTCGCTGAGATCGTCGGCGGCGACGTGCGCATCTTCGATGTCCCGTACTGGAAGGGACCCGCAGAGCTGATCCATCTGCTCAGTGTCATCTCGCCCGTGGCGGACGACATCGCCGTCGTCTACCTGCCGCTGCTGCCGGTGGGTCTTTGGGAGCTGCTCGGTGAGCTCGGCGTGCGCCTGATCGAGGTACCGGACGAGGAGTTCCCGACGCTCGGGTGCAACGTCCTCGCGGTGCGGCCCGGTGTCGTGATCCTGGCCGAGGGCAATCCGGTCACGGCCGCCGCGCTCGCTGCCGCCGGTTGCGAGGTCCACACCTATCGGGCGAAGGAGATCGGGGTGAACGGGTCGGGTGGTCCGACATGCATGACCCGGCCGATCCTTCGTGGCTGACATCGACCGCGATCGGCTGATCGACGACCTCGAGACGCTGGTTCGGATCGAAAGCATCACCGGTTCGGAGGAGAACGCCGCGGACTGGGCAGCGGAAGCCTTGCTCGAGCTCGGTCTGCGTGTCGAGGTCGTCCGGTCGGATCTCGAACGGCTACGCGAGGACCCCGCGTGGCCGGGTGAGGAGATGGAGCGGACGACACTCCCGATCGTCGTCGGGCGTGCGGGGCGAGCGGACGGGAAGCGGCTGGTCCTGTCCGGCCATCTCGACGTCGTCCCGCCGGGCGATCCCGCGACCTGGTCGGTCGATCCATGGGGCGCTGACATCCGGGATGGTCGGCTGTACGGCCGAGGCGCCTGCGACATGAAGGGTGGCGTCGCGGCCATCCTCGCCGCCGTCCGCGCCCTTCGCGCAGATGGTTCGCTGCATCGACTCGACGGTGAGTTGTCGGTCGTCCTCGTCTCCTCCGAGGAGGACGGTGGGCAAGGGACGCTCGGCGCGATCCGCTCGGGTGCGACTGCCGACATGGCCATCATCACGGAGCCGTCGCGACTCGACGTCGTCGTCGCCCACGCCGGCGCGATCACGTTCCGCCTGGCCGTGCCCGGGCGCGCGGCGCACGCATCTCAGCGACGCGAAGGGATCTCCGCGCTCGACAAGCTGTTCGCGTTGACCCGGGCGCTCGAGGCCGACGAGCGACGCCGGAACGAGGCGGAGACCGATCCGTTGATGACGGCGCTCGGGCTGCCGTACCCGACGATCATCGGCATCGTCGAGGGCGGCGAGTGGGCCTCGACGGTGCTGGACAAGGTGGTCGCCTACGGCCGGTATGGCGTGAAGCTCGGTCAGTCACCGGCCGAGGCAGAGGCCGACCTGCGAGCGGCGATCAGCGAGGCGTGCTCCGGCGACCCGTTCCTGCGCGAGCATCCGGTGACTGTGGAGATCACGGGCGGGCGTTTCGGGTCGGCACGCGTGCCGTCGGACCACCCTTTGCCGAGCGGGCTGGCCGACGTGGTCGAGCGAGTCACCGGTCGGCGTCCGGAGCTCTTGGGCGAGCCCTATGGCGCCGACATGCAGATGTTCGTGAACCACGGCGACACGCCGTGCGTGATCTTCGGGCCCGGCGATGTCCGCGTCGCGCACAGCGCCGACGAGTACGTGCCACTCGACGAGGTCGAGGCGTGTGCGCGCGTGCTGGCTGAATGGGTCAGGAGCGAGATCGGAGGATCGTCCGCGGATCGAGGGTAGGAGGTGGTCGTGTCATGTCCGGACCCATCGTCTTCATCAGCCATCAACGGGTGAAGCCAGGCAAGTTCGACGAGTTCGTTGCCTTTTTCGCCGAGGGAGCGAAGGCCATCGAGGCCGACAAGCCCGGGACCCACGTGTTCCTCGCATTCGCTGATCTCGACCGCGGCGAGACCCGCATCGTCCACGTATTTCCGGACGCAGCCGCGATGGACCGACACATGCAGGGCGCCGACGAGCGGTCGGCTCGGGCCTATCGGTTCCTTGAACCGTTGGAGATCGATGTCTACGGCGTTCCGTCAGCCGGCGTGATCTCGGAGATCCAGGGGCTCGCAGGTCATGGCGTCAAGGTGTCCCTGATGCCAGAATCGATCGGCGGCTATCTGCGGACTTCTGCCCGCTGACTCGCGGCAAGGTGTGCGGAGCTCGCGGCGAGGCTCTCAGGCCACCGCCGAGCGACGCGCCGCGACGAGCAGCATCGGGATGACGACCAGGCCTGCGCCCATCAGGCCGAGGATCGCGTACCCGGCATACGCGAGCACGATGCCCGAGCCGAGGCTCGCGATCGCCGCCGAGCTCCAGATCAGGGTGTCGGTAAGTCCCTGGACGCGCGTCCGTTCGGCGAGCGTCAGCCCGTGGGTCAGCAACGCCGACCCGGCGACATAGCCAAGGTTCCAGCCGTACCCGAGCAGGAACAGCGCGAGGAACAGCAGCACGCCACCGTCGGGCGGCGCGACCGCCGCGAGCACCGACGCGGCGGCCACCACGGCCAGCCCGGAAAGGATGACCGGCACGCTCCCGAATCGGTCGGTCAGGCGGCCGGAGATCGGCGACAGCCCGAACATCCCGAAGGTATGCCCGCTGATGACGACACCGACCGCCGCGAGGTCGTGGCCGTGCGCCGCCATGTGCAGCGGGGTCATCGTCATGATCAGGACCATCACGAACTGACCGGCGACGAGCGCCACGATCGCGACCGGGACGTTCGGGCGGGCGAAGACGCTCGCGAACGACACCGCGACGGATCGATCCGGTTGCATGTCGTGTCGGGATGAGTCGTCGGCGAGCTCGTACGGATCGGGTCGCAGGAGGGTGAACGACAGGAGCGCCGCCGCGCCGACGAAGACGATCGGCACGAGGTACGGCCCGGCGAGCTCGGGGAGACCCAGCGCGACCGCGATGTTGCCCGCAGGCGCGACCAGGTTCGGGCCGACGACTGCCCCGATCGTGGCACCCCATACCACCAGGCCGATCGCTGACGCGCGCCTATCGGGCGTCGCCAGGTCCGCAGACACGTAGCGCGAGAGCTGGTTCGACGCGTTGCCGAAGCCGATCAGCACCGTCCCCGCCAGCAGCATCGGCAGCGACATCGTCACGATCGCGATCGTCGCGACGATCGCGCCGAGGACACTGACCACGTAGCCGGTCGCGAGCCCGATCCGCCGTCCGCGCCGCACCATCAGCCACGAGAGGGCACTCGCACCGGCGGCTGCCCCCAGCACGACGGTCGCCGAAGGAGCGCCGCTCCAAGCGGTCGTCCCACCGGCGATGTGGGTCGCGACGATGGTCGCGACCGTCACGGCGGCGATGTGACCGGTGCTGCCCAAGGCGACGCCCGCGACGAGGGACCCGACCGTCCGCCGCCGGAGTCGCTCGAGCTCGGCCCCGTGGTATCGCGCGGTGGGGCTCGTCGAGACTGCGTCGGCCATCGCGCGGATGGTACGGCTCAGACCAGATCGAGGGTCAGGATCTCGAAGCGTTGCGGGCCGTCGTCGCGCGGTGCCGCAACGTCCCTCGCGGCCAGTTCCGTGAACCGGCAGAACGCGTTCACCAGGCGCATCTGCTCCGGCGTTCGCGCGCGGACGCGCCAGAGGTCAGGCGATCCGACGATGACGGCCAGGCAGCGGGCGCGCGACGTCGCGACATTGAGTCGGTTGCGGCTGTAGAGGAAGTCCATCCCGCGCGGCGCGAGCTCGGGGGTCGAGGTCGTGAGCGAATAGATGCTGATGGGCGCCTCCTGGCCCTGGAACTTGTCGACGGTGCCGATCCGCGCCTCCGGTGGCAGGAGTCGCTTCAGCATCCCGACCTGCGCGTTGTAGGGAGCGACGATGACGATGTCGCGCCATCCGAGTGGTCGCGTGACGCCCTCAGCATCCGTCCACGATCCACCGATCAGCGAGCGCGCCAACTGCGCGACCGCTGCCGCTTCGACGGGCGACTCGTTGTCGGCGCCCACGGTCTCGATGGGGAGGACCCGTGGCCCGACGCCATCGACCTGGGGGACGTCGATCCGGAGCCGCTGGACGGACAGGTGCGGCTCGGGCTCGAGACGGTCGTCATAGAAGACCTC